>CAZWXF010000026.1:0-28808 GCA_964638055.1 uncultured Bifidobacteriaceae bacterium
TCCGTCGGTCGAGCTTCGTCGAGACCACGAACTAGCCTGCTGACATGTCCGATCCGAGCAGCCGTCGACTGGTCATCGTGCGACACGCCAAGTCCGACTGGCCGATGGGCGTGCCCGACCACGACCGGCCGCTCGGCGAACGGGGTCGCAGCGACGCTCCCCTGATGGGCCGTCGCATCGCCGAGCTGGCGCCGCGGATCGATGTCGCCCTGGTCAGTCCGGCCAAGCGCACGCAGGAGACCTGGCAGCTGCTGGCCCCCAGTCTGGACGTCGCGGAGGTGCGTTTCGACGACCGGATCTACCGCGCCTGGGGCTCACGGCTCGTCGAGCTCACACGCTCCCTGGACCCGTCGGTGGCCACTGCGATCCTGGTAGGTCACGAGCCCGGGGTGTCCCAGCTCGTCCTCCAGCTCGCCGACGACACCCCCCGACCGGGGCCGTCGCGAGCCGATGGTCAGCTGCGCTCCATCGCCGACAAGTTCCCTACGTGCGCCGTCGCCGTACTCGACTCCGATCGCGCCTGGTCCGCCTTCGGGCGAGGGGCTGCCCGGCTGACGGCCTTCGTCACACCGCGCCAGCTGCGCTGAGCGGACCGTCGGCCGCATCGGCCTCCTCCACCTCCTCCCGGCTGATCCCCAGCAGGTAGAGCACGGTGTCCAAGTAGGGCACGTTGATCGCCGTGTCGGCCGCGGCCTGCACGACGGGCTTGGCGTTGAAAGCGATCCCGTGCCCCGCTGCGGCCAACATGTCCAGGTCGTTGGCGCCGTCGCCGATGGCGATCGTGCGGGCGGGGTCGATGCCGAACTGTGCCGCGAACTCGAGCAGGGCGGCGGCCTTCGCCGCGCGGTCGACGACCGGGCCGGACACGCGGCCCGTGAGCCGCCCGTCCTCGATCTCCAGGCGGTTGGCGCGCACGGCGTCGACGCCCAGGTCGACCGAGATGGGCTCGATCACCTCCAGGAACCCGCCGCTGACCAGGACGACCCGGAACCCGACCCGCTTGAGCGTTCGGCACAGGGTCCGCGCCCCCGGGGTCAGGCGCACCGCCTCGCGTGCCCGGTCGATGACATCGGCCGGAAGGCCCGCGAGCTCGGCGACGCGCGCGTGCAGGGACTGGGCGAAGTCGATCTCGCCGCGCATCGCCGCCTGCGTGACGGCTGCGACCTGGGCCTCCCGTCCGGCGAAGCGCGCAAGCACCTCGATCACCTCGTCTTGGATGAGCGTCGAGTCCACGTCCATCACCACCAGGTGCGCGCCACGGCGGGAGAGGCCCTTGCGGCGCACGGCCACGTCCACGGGCAGGCCCATGCTCCGGCGGGCCAGCTCGCGGCGCAGGCTCGCGGGGTCGGGGGAGTGGACCTCCAGGGCGAGGACGGTGACCGGGTAGTCGGCGATGCGATCGATCCGGACGATGTTCGTGCCACCGTCGGCCATGGTCGCCGCCAGTGCGCTGAGCGTCGCCCCGCTGATCTGCTGACCCACGACAGTGACGGTCGCGTTGGCGATCGGGCCCAGCACGTCGGGGGCGTGAAGCTGATGGATCGAGACCTCGAATCCGGGGACCGCGGACCTCATCGAGGCCTCAAGGGCCTGCTCGGACCCTGCGTTGGCCACGACCACTGCGCCGAGCACCAGCTGCCCGGCCACGACGACCTGCTCGACGTCCACGACGGTGGTCGTGGCCAATGCGGCGAACAGCTGCGCGGTGATGCCCGGCCGGTCCACGCCCACGACCGTGGCGTGGAACGTGGTGAGTCCGGGAGCCTGGGCGCCACCCGGAGGATCAGCTGGCCGCCGGACGGGGTTTGACTCGCTCACGACGCGACGGTACCGGGGGCCGCCGACATCGCGGGCCGCCAGCGGCGCCGCCCATGAGTCTTGGCAAGCACCGAAGGGGCTCCACGCGTCGGCCGCGTGGCCGGCGACCGATCTGGACCTACCGGCGACGTGCCCGTGCTGGTCGGGCTCCGGCCGCCTGTCCTGCCATGGACGCCGGTGCGGCCGCGGCGTGGCCGTTGACGACCGAGACGACGAGGTCCTGGAGATCGTCGGACAGGCTGAGCAGCTCGCGGCGGCGCAGGGTGGCCTCGCGCGCGGTCACCGCCGATCCGTCCTCGGACAGGGCCATGTCGAGAGCATCCAGGATCAGCGCCGCTCGTTGGAGCACCTCGGCCGCGTCCGCGTCGATCCCGTCGGGCAGCACCGACAGGGCGGCGCTCCACCGCGTGCCCGGCACACGATCCGTCGGGCGATCCAGGGCCAGTGCCCGCAGCCGCTCGGTCCCGTCCGAGAGCATCTCCAACAGCCTGCGGCGAGCCGCTCGGGGAGCCAGCGCGCCGGACTCCAGACGCAGGACAGGATCCACGAACGCGGTCGCGGGCCCGACACCGAGATCGCGCCGGTCGGCCCCGCGAAGGGACCAGGCACCACGCTCCTGCGCGATCACGAGGCAGGCGCGGCGAGCAGCCGAGACCAGGATCAAGGGCTGGACCGCGTGGCCGTCCTCGACCGGCAGCGGACCGGGGCCCCCCGGCCGGGGAAGCACGACCCAGGCGGCGTCGGCTCGCGCCGCCGTGAGCGCCGCCAGCAGGTGCGTGAGCGGCTGCGGGCCCGACTCGGTCAGCACCTGGGGGGACGTGTCCGGCGCCAACTCGGCCAGTGCGCTGAACAGCTCGTCGGGAGATGTCTCCCTGCGCATCCACTGGCCCAGCCACAGCGCCAGGGCTGCCACCGCAGCGGACTCCACCACCCTTGCAGGGTAGATCACCCGACGTTGCACAGGGGCCCCTGAGGCCATCGCGGGCGGACGTCGTCGCTCGCCACGGCTCTGGGCAGCGCTCCCTGCGGGAGTTCCCGGACCCCCGCAACCGGTCCGGCTCGGGCGACACCGGGCGAGCGGGTTCCCGGGCGAGGACATGCCCCGGGGCTACGCTGCCCGCGTGGTGAACGTGCTTCGGCTGCAGGACGTCACCGTCGTCCGGGGGGGCCGCGCCATCCTCGGCCCCATCGATTGGACGGTCGGTGAGGACGAACGATGGGTGATCCTGGGGCCCAACGGCGCCGGGAAGACGACCCTGCTGCAGCTCGCCGGGGCGATGATGCACCCGTCGTCGGGCACCGCCACACTGCTCGGCGAGCGCCTGGGAGCCGTCGACGTCTTCGACCTTCGGCCCCGCATCGGCGTGGCCAGCCCCGCCCTTGCGGGGCGGATACCTGACGACGAACGCGTGCGGGACGTCGTCCTGACAGCCGCGTGGGCGGTGACGGGCAGATGGCGGGAGGAGTACGACCCGCTCGACCTCCAGCGAAGCCGTGACGTGCTTCGGCGCGTGGGCGCCAGCAACCTGGCGAACCGCACCTTCGGCACCCTGTCCGAGGGTGAGCGCAAGCGGGTGCAGATCGCTCGTGCCCTGATGGCCGATCCCGAGCTCCTGCTGCTCGACGAGCCCGCCGCTGGGCTGGACCTCGGCGCGCGGGAGGCCCTCGTGGGCCTGCTGGGAGGCATCGCCGCCGATCCCGCCGCCCCCGCGCAGGTCCTGGTCACCCATCACGTCGAGGAGATCCCCTCGGGCTTCACCCACGCGCTGCTCCTGCGCGGTGGTCGCGTCGTCACCGCGGGCCCGATCGGTGCGGTCCTGACCAGCCGAGCCCTGTCCGAGACGTTCGGCGTCCGCCTTCGCAGCGGGACCGTCCGAGGCCGGCACTGGGCTCGAGGCGTGACCACCAGCCGCAGCGACCCCGGCGCGCAGGACGATGGCGGCGGCACAGACGACCCTGACCCCGGAATCCAGCGGGCCGGGGGAGAGGAGGTCATCGTGGGGATCGGCTGACGGCGCACTTGAATGGCGCCAAGAAGGTGACTGGGCCGAGGCGGGACTCCCGCCTCGGCCCAGTGCCGTCCTGGGCTGCACGGTCTCACCCGCTCGGGCGTGCGCCGGTGCGGGTGAGGATCCGGCCGCTCCAGGGAACAGGCGTCGTCCCTGTGGCCCCGCCACGGACCTACACTCGATGTGTGGACACGTGGGTGATCTGGCTGCTGGTCGCGTTCCTCTTCGCGGTCGGCGAGGCAGCATCCGCCGGTCTGCTCCTCATCATGTTCGCCGCCGGGGCCACCGCGGCCAGCGCGGCCTCGGCCCTCGGCGCCGACCTGGTGGGCTCGGCCGCCGTCTTCGCCGTCGTCAGCCTCAGTGCGATCGTCTTCGTCCGTCCGATCGCCAAGCGCCACCTCTACCAACCGCCCTTGGAGCGCTCCGGGACCGCGGCCCTCATCGGCACGCAGGGCGTCGTCCTGGAGACGGTCACCGCCAGTGACGGTCGGATCAAGCTCGCCGGTGAGATCTGGTCGGCGCGCGCCCTTGACGAGGACGCCCGGTTCGAACCGGGTGAGAAGGTCGCGGTCTTCCAGATCGATGGTGCCACCGCAGTCGTCGGGTGACCCGACCGGGATGTGCCGGTGCCGGGGACATTCCGGGTGACACGGATCAGGCCCCGACAGGCGCAACCTGCGCGTTGTGCGAGGCTTGAGGCAGAGAGTCTGATCTACGAGAGCAGGTATCCGTGTACGAGCTCATCGTCGCTGGCATCCTCGTCCTGATCGCGATCATCATCGTCTTCAGCACGATCAAGATCGTTCCTCAGGCCCAGGCCGGCATCGTGGAACGCCTCGGCAGGTTCAACCGCACCCTGGACCCCGGGCTGGCCATCATCATCCCGTTCATCGACCGGCTCCGGCCACTGATCGACCTGCGCGAGCAGGTGGTCTCGTTCCCGCCCCAGCCGGTCATCACATCGGACAACCTCGTCGTCAGCATCGACTCCGTCATCTACTTCCAGGTCACCGACCCGAAGGCCGCGACCTACGAGATCGCGAGCTACCTGCAGGGCGTCGAGCAGCTGACGGTCACGACACTGCGCAACGTCGTCGGATCGCTGGACCTCGAGGAGACATTGACCAGCCGCGACAACATCAACGCCCAGCTGCGCGGCGTTCTCGACGAGGCCACCGGCAAGTGGGGGATCAGGGTCAACCGGGTCGAGCTCAAGGCGATCGACCCGCCGGCCAGCGTGCAGCAGTCGATGGAGAAGCAGATGCGTGCCGACCGCGACAAGCGGGCCGCGATCCTCTCTGCCGAGGGCAGCAAGCAGTCCGCGATCCTCGAGGCAGAGGGCAGCAGGACGGCAGCCATCCTCAAGGCGGAGGGCCAGGCACGGGCACAGGTGCTGCGTGCCGAGGGTGAGGCCGAGGCCATCGGGAAGGTCTTCGACGCGATCAACAACGGCAACGCCACTGATCAGGTGATGGCCTACCAGTACCTGCAGAGCCTGCCCCTGCTGGCACAGGGCACGGCGAACAAGGTCTTCGTCATCCCCGCCGAGCTCTCCGGCGGCCTGAGCGCGATCGCGCGTGCCTTCGCGACCGGGATCATTCCTGACGACTCGCGCGACACGCCGGATCGCAGCTGATCGGTCGGGCCGCGTCAACAGGGGGCGATCAGGGCTGGCTCCCCGGAGTCCGGGGGCCGTGGAGCTAGCCTTCAACCCTCACGACCGCCGGCGCCGCCGGTGCCCGCGTCGTGGGAGTCGGAGGCGAGCGTGGCACGCAGTTCCCGGGGCGCGAAGGTCCTCTTCGTCATCGCGGGGGTGCTGCTCGCACTCACCGGCCTCCTGGGGTTCCTGAACTCCCAGGTGGGGGACTCGCAGAACTTCGCCGAGCACGTCAACGACATCCGCAAGGACGACGCGGTCAGCGCACGGGCGGGCGAAGCCATCGCCAGTGCCGTGATCGACGCCAAGCCGGACCTCATCGCGGTGGAACCAGCCATCCAGGCCGGGTCGGCGGCCGTCGTCGGCAGCCAGGCGCTGGACCGGGTCTTCACCTCCGCGGTGCGATCGTTCCACGAGGCCGTCACCCAACGTGACGCCGATTCGGCGGTGCTCGCCCTCGCGGACTTCGGGGCGACGCTGGCCACCGCCCTCACCAAGCTCATGCCGGACGTCGCGGCGAATCTGCCACCCGACCTCAACGTCACGCTGGCGCAGTTCGGCGGCCAGGAGGGCGCCGCCGCCACCCTCATCCCGATCCTCGAAGCCATCAGGACGCTGGCCTGGGTCCTTCCCCTGATCGCCCTGGTGATCATCGCCGCGGCCTTCTGGATATCCCCGAGCCGTCGCAGGGCCTTCCTGAGCCTGGGCTGGACCCTGGTCGGAGTCGGCGTTGCCCTGGGCGTCGTGTGGCTGCTGATGCTGTTGGGAAGCGCCGTGGTCGACGGGTCCACCACCTCCGGGGCGCTGATCTCGGCCGCGCTGTTGGAGTTCGCCCAGCCGCTGGGCGTGCTCTTCCTGGTGATCACCCTCATCGGTGCCCTGCTCGTGGTGTCTGCCAGCGCCCTGCTGCCCCAGTTCGACCTGACCAGCGCCTTCCGGGTGGTGGCCGCGTACGCCCGCCGGCGGCCCAGCTCACCGGCCTGGGCCCTCGTCCGAGCCCTCGGGATCGTGGCGGTCGGGTTGATCGTCATCGCCCTGCCGACCCTCACCGCCCAGGTGGTCGCGGTCATCGGTGGGCTGCTGATCCTCTTCGTCGGGGTCACCGAGCTGGACCAGCTGGCCGAGCGCTACCGGAAGGCCGACACCGAGGCCGATGCGGCAGCCGAGGCTGCAGAGGGTCCGCAACGGCCGACCGAGGGTCAGTGGGGGCGCCGGGTCGTGCCCGCGCTGGCCGGGGTCGGCGCGCTGGTCCTCATCGGCTTGGTGATCGTGCCCCAGCAGCTGCCCCAGCCCACGGCCGGGGCCCCCTCGACCAGCGACACGGGATGCAACGGGTTCGAGGCGCTCTGCGACAAGCCGTTCAACGAGCTGGTGATCCCGGCGACACACAACTCCATGTCCGTGGCCGACGGCAGCTGGTTCCTCGCAGAGCAGCCCAAGGACATGGTCGCCTCCCTGGATGATGGCGTCCGAGGCCTCCTCGTGGACACCTGGTACGGCCAGGCCACCGACACCGGCGGGGCGATCACCGCGGACAGGTCGGTGGCTGCAGCGGAGCAGGCGCTGGAGGAGGAGTACGGCAGCGAGGTCGTGGCCTCCATCCGTCGCACCGTCGACCGCGCCCGCAACGCCGTGGCCACCGGACCGGTCGAGCCGTTCTTCTGCCACACGGTCTGCGAGCTGGGCGCCACCCAGATGCTGGGGGAGATGAAGCGGCTCAAGGCCTGGTTCGACGAGCATCCGAGCAACGTCGTGGTCCTGTTCATCCAGGACGCGGTCACCCCGCAGGACACTGCGAAGGTCCTCGACGAGGCGGGCCTCACCCCCCTGACCTACACGCACCCCGAGGGCGCCGAGTGGCCGACCCTTCAAGAGATGATCGATGCCGATCAGCACCTCGTCGTGCTCATGGAGCACACGTCCGGGGGCACGCAGTACCCGTTCCTGCATGATGGCTTCGCGCTGGTGCAGGACACCGAGTACACCTTCGCGACGGCAGCCGACTTCACCTGCACCTTGAAGCGCGGGTCGCCGGACAGCCCGCTGTTCATGGTCAACCACTGGCTGGCCAGCTTCACCGCCCTCGTGTCCAACGCCCAGGAGGTCAACGCCTACGACGTCCTCAAGGCGCGCATCGACGACTGCCAGGAGGTGCGCGAGCGCACCCCGAACCTCATCGCCGTCAACTGGTACGACCAGGGCGACCTGTTCCGAGTCGTCAAGGAGCTCAACGGGGTGGGATGAGCCTGCCCAAGCCCGCCCTCCGCCGGGTCTCGTGACGGGCATCCCGTCGCTCGGCGCTGCAGTATGAGCGCGTGCGTGCCCTCTACCTGACCTCTGTCGAAGCAGCCAGCGGCAAGTCCGTTGTCGCCCTCGGGCTCATGGAGACCCTGACGCGGTCGGTGAGCCAGGTGGGCTACTTCCGACCCGTGATCAAGGCTGGGGACGAACTGGACAAGCGCATCGAGCTCTTCCGGACCCGGTACAAGCTGGACCAGTCCTACGACGAGTCGTTCGGCGTGACGACCGCGGAGACCCGCGATTTCGGCGGTCGGCAGGTCGACCCCGCCCTCGTCGGCCGGATCATCGAGCGTTTCGGCCGGCTGGCCGACCGCTGTGACTACGTCCTGATCGAGGGCACTGACTTCCTGGGAGCATCCAAGGCCTTCGAGTTCTCGCTCAACGCCCAGATCGCCTCGAACCTCGGGGCCACCGCGGTGCTCGTGCTCACGGCGTCCCAGCACAACGCCAACCAGGTGCACGGAGCCCTGCACGCGGCGATCGACGGCATGGGTGAGCACGGCGTGCCGGTCGTGGGGGCGTTCCTGAACAAGGTGACGGATGTCGAGCGCCCGGCCATGGCCGCGGCTGTCTCGGGGGCGGCGGTCCCGGTCTGGCTGCTCGGGCAGATGCCCTCGCTGACCTATCCCACGATCCGCGAGGTCGCCCAGGCCACACGTGCGCGACTGCTCGTCGGCAACGAGGAGGACCTCGCCCGAGCCGTGCCCGACATCAAGGTCGCCGCGATGACGGTCCCACGGTTGATGGACCACCTCTACGACCAGGTCCTCATCATCACCCCGGGTGACCGCTCCGACGTGCTGATGGCCGCCTACGCCTCGCGGCAGTCCGATGGCATACCGAACGTGTCCGGGGTCCTGCTCACCGGCGGCCTGCACCCGGACCCGACCATCATGCGGTTCGCCCAGGGCATCCGGCAGTCGCCCATGCCGCTGCTGCTCACCGACCTGGACACCTACGACACGGCGGCGGCGCTGGCCCACCTCACCGCCGAGATCGAGCCCGACGACGCTCGGAAGATCACTGACGCGCTGAGCCTCTTCGAGCGCCAGGTCGACGTTGCGGAGCTGGAGGAGCGGATCCAGGTGATGCGATCCACGACGCTCACGCCGATGATGTTCGAGCACCAGCTCGTGGAGAAGGCCCGCTCCCAGGTCATGCACATCGTGCTCCCGGAGGGGGAGGACGACCGGATCCTCGTCGCAGCCGATCGCCTGCTGCGCCGCAAGGTCGTGAAGCTCACGGTCCTGGGGGCCCCTGACTCGATCGCGGAACGGGCTGGCGCCCTCGGCCTGGACCTGACCGCCGCGCGCATCATCGACCCGGTCACCGATCCGTTGCGTGAGGTCTTCGCCCAGGACCTCTTCGAGATGCGCAGGGCCCGGGGGCTGGGTTACGACGCAGCCCTCGACCTCGTCGCCGACGTCTCCTACTTCGGCACCATGATGGTCTGGAAGGGCCTGGCCGACGGGATGGTCTCCGGTGCCGCGCACACGACAGCCCACACGATCCGCCCGGCGCTGCAGATCATCAAGACGTCCCCGGGTGTCGGCATCGTCTCCAGCGTCTTCTTCATGGCCATGACCGACCGGGTGCTGGTGTACGGCGACTGCGCGGTGAACCCCGACCCCAACGCCGAGCAGCTGGCCGACATCGCGATCTCGTCGGCCGAGACGGCGTCCGCCTTCGGGGTCAACCCGCTGGTCGCGATGCTCAGCTACTCCACGGGTGAGTCGGGGGCGGGAGCCGACGTCGAGAAGGTCCGCGACGCCACGCGGATCGCCCGGGAGCGCCGACCCGATCTGGCGATCGAGGGCCCCATCCAGTACGACGCCGCGGTGGATGCGTCTGTGGCACGGTCGAAGCTACCGGGCTCCGAGGTCGCCGGCCGGGCGACCGTCTTCGTCTTCCCCGACCTGAACACGGGCAACAACACGTACAAGGCGGTCCAGCGATCGGCCGGCGCGGTGGCGATCGGACCTGTGCTCCAGGGCCTTCGGCTCCCGGTCAACGACCTCTCCCGGGGCGCGCTGGTCGAGGACATCATCAACACCGTCGTGATCACGGCGGTCCAGGCACAGCAGGTGGCCGCTGAGCGCGCCGCCGCAAGCGCGTCTACGGAGGTCTGATCAATGCTGGTCATGGTCGTGAACGCGGGATCGTCGTCCCTGAAGTACCAGCTGGTCGACACCGCCAGCGAGATCGTCTGGGCCACCGGACTGGTCGAGCGGATCGGCGAGGCTGAGTCGACGCTCACCCATCGCACCCGGATCGGCCGCGGCGACACGGCGGAGATGTCCACGACGCGCCTGACGTCGGTGATCGCGAACCACTCGGCCGCCTTCCACGCCGTGACGGAGGCCTTCGCCAGCACCGGAGAGGTGAGCGAGGTCGGGGAGCTGGGCGGTGTCGGCCATCGGGTGGTCCAGGGAGCGGACCAGTTCAGCGAGCCAACGATCGTGACCGGCGAGGTCGTCGACGCCATCCGGGACCTCATCCCGCTGGCCCCCCTGCACAACCCTGCACACGTGGCGGGACTCGAGTCCGCCCTTGCCGAGTTCGCCGGTGTCCCGCACGTGGCGGTCTTCGACACCGCCTTCCACCAGACCATCCCGGCGGCCGCATACACGTACGCCATCGATCGGGAGGTGGCCAGGGCCAACCGGATCCGGCGCTACGGCTTCCACGGCACGTCCCACAAGTACGTCACGCGCAAGGCAGCAGAGGTTCTGGGCAAGCCCGTGGACGATGTCCACCTGGTGACGCTCCACCTGGGCAACGGCGCGTCGGCGTGCGCGGTGCGCAACGGCCACAGCGTGGACACGTCGATGGGCCTGACGCCGCTGGAGGGCCTGGTCATGGGCACGCGCTCCGGCGACATCGACCCCGCACTGATGTTCCACCTGATGACGACCGCCGACATGAGCGCGGAGGATGTCGACAACCTGCTGAACAAGCGCAGCGGCCTGTTCGGCCTCTGTGGCCAGAACGACCTGCGCCAGGTCCATCGCCTCATCGCCGAGGGTGATGCCGACGCCGAGCTCGCCCTCGGGGTCTACGTCCACCGGATCCGCAAGTACCTGGGGGCCTACCTGGCGGTCCTGGGGCGTGCGGATGCGATCGTGTTCACGGCCGGCGTGGGGGAGAACGACCCGGAGATCCGTCGTCGCGTCGTCGCGGGCCTGGAGTGGATCGGCGTGTCCATCGACGCGGAGCGCAACACGGCGACGCGCGGCCCGAGCGTGCCGGTGGACGTGTCCTTCCGGAGCATGCCGATCAGGATCCTGGTCGTCCCCACCAACGAGGAGCTCGAGATCGCCGACCAGACGTCGGCTGCGGTCGCCGCCGCAGCCGGCTGACCGGATCCGACGCGCCGCCTGTCGGTCACTGCGGGGGCACCCGGCCCCGCCACCGCGATGTCCGGTGTGACAGAAATGCGACGGAAGTGCGAACTTCGCGCCATGGACCTTTGGTCCCCGAACCGCGAGCCTGAAGCACAAGGAGTTCCAGAGCGCTTCAGGAGGTGACCATGACCGCTATGACGCCAGAGGCTTTCAGCGTCGGAATGCGCAGGCCCATGAGCCTGACGGCCATCACTGCACGACTGGGGGAACTGCTCGCCGACAGCCGGGGAAGGGCGGGGTGGTGGGTCGAAGTGACCCGTCAGCTCGACGATCTGGCTGAGACTGTCCATACCGGACCGGACTCGGTGTCCCGGGTCCCCGACCAGCTTCGCACCGATGCTCCGCATCTCCTGCGCCGGTGGCAGCGCCTCTCCGCTGACCGTGACCGGCTCTACGACGAGGTCCGGGAGCTTCGCATCGTGACCGGCAGCCAGGCTGGTGACCCAGCGGCCGTCGGCGCGGTATCACGCGCGATCCGCGATGTCCTGGGTCGAGTGCGCCGATACGAGGAGCGCAGCAGCGACGTCCTCCTCGAGGCCTACGAGCGTGACATGGGCGGCGAGTGACCTCAGCGCAGGCCATGCTTGTCGACCGTCCGGTCGATGAGCCTGGCGAACCGCTCCCGGCCTGCCGATGACAGGTGGAATCCGTCGCCCGCCAACAGGTGTGGCGCGCCCCGGGTGGCCGAGTACCAGTCGATCATCCGCACCCGGCTGGCCTTGAAGCTCCGGTTGCACTGGCGCAGAACCTTGTTGTTGCGTCCCTGCCACGATCGGGGGACCCGGTTGGTCACCAGGAACACGCGCCGGTGCTTCCCGGCCGTCTTCACGATCGACCGGCACGTCGACAGGGTGATCGCCCCGTTCGTCCCGAGGGCCACCACGACGTTCCGTGGCAGCCTGCGGCCCTGGGCCCTCACGATGCCCGGGCCCACCGCGAACTGACGCCCGACCTGCCCGTCCACGCGGAAGCCCGCGGAGTGCAGGGAGGGCGACACGCCGACGGTCAGGGAGTCCCCGACGATGAACCGCCCCTTGGGCGGCTTTCTCGCCAGCGGAGCGCGGGCGCCCGTCGAGACGGGGATCGCCGCCACGACCGGGGCTGGCCCGGCCGCGTCCGCGCCAGCCGAGATGACGAGGCCCTCGACGACGAGGGCAGCTGTCAGCCCCAGCGCCAGCAGCACGCGATTCGCCTTCCTCGCAGACCAGAAGCGGGGGATCACGCCGGCGAGTCTGGGCATCGCCCGGCTGGGGTCGCAAGCCTGCACGGCCACTCCCGGACGTGATCAGGTTGGGGTTCCGCTAAGAGATCGCGCAGATGGGGTCGGGACAGGCTCGACCGTCGAGATCGGAAAGCACTCAGCCTGCGCGGTGGTCGAGGTTCCGCGAGCGTCGTGTCGGGCGGAGAGGCCATCAGATGAACCCAGTGCTAACAGGAACGGACCATTGATCGACGTGCGTCCCAGCTCCAGCCCCTGCTGTGTGCGCCAGCGTGGCCAGGGCGAGCTGACGGCCGAGCTGGGCAGTCGTTCGCGGCCGATTGCCCTCCTCGTTCGGATGTCCCCGTCCGCGTCCGACCTGGTGGCCTTCGACGCCGTCGCTGACGCGCTCACCCGGGATGACTTGGAGTCGGGACATGTGGCCAGATGCCCGACGTGGACCGGGGGACGGCGATTGGTCCGGACACGGCTTCCCGCCATCCAGCGGGCATCAGGCCATCTCTCCCGCGACACTTCCTGTCAATTGGAGGGAGCTCAGGCGGGGCATCGAGCCCTTCGTTCGATCATCCCGCGCGATGGCAGACCGATGTTCTTCCGGACGGGGTAAGCATGCAGGCGAAGGCGTTGGGAGGCGGGTCTAGCGCAGTTGCGGCCTCGACCCACGCGGCCTGCGCGCGCTTCCGGGGCACGGACCCACTGATTACCGGCATGACGCGCCGTGGGCTCGCCCGGTCGGTGGGATTCGACGACCAGTTCGGCGGTATCCCCGAGGCACGGTGGATGCGCGCGATGACGTTCGAACGCCTCGTGCGTGACGAGAGATTCGCCAGCGAACTGGCCACAACGACCGTGGGGCAGCTTTATTTGGCCCGCCCGACGCAGGTCGTCATCGTCAACGCGGAGGTCAACGTCGACCGTACCGCCGTCCTTCTCGCCGATGCGCACGCGCGTGCGATCCACGGGGGAGCAGCGACAATGCTCCACGGACTCGCCGTTCCCTTCGTCGGCTTCGAGGACACTCGCGCAACGGACGTGAAGCCGGACTTCGCTGTTGTCGCTCCCCATGTGGCGGACCAGCACGCGAGCTGGCTCGTCATGGGCGACGCGAAGGACTATGAGCGTGTCCGATCCCGGATCGACGACTCGCGTCTTCTCAAGGGCTTCCTCCAGGTCGCGCTGGGGGCTGAGTCCGCTGCAACGTGGAACAGGCTGCCCGCTGAGATGCACGTTCACAGCCACGGAGTCCTCGCAGTGCCTCGCAACGCCTTCCTGCAGCCGCACGCCGTGGTGGAGCTGCTGACGGACCACCGCGACGAAGTGCGCATGAGGGTCGCCGAGCGGGTCCGCGAGGCGGGCGCGGCCCAGTACGATCCGTCCACACCGGTCGTCGAGCATGTCCGACACCTCCGGCCGACCTTCGATCCCGCCACCTGCACAAGTTGCACCCTGTTCGCGTTCTGTCGCCACGAATTGCGCCAGTCCGCCGATCCGGCCGATCTCCTGATCGAGATCGGGGTTCCGCTAGAGGAGCACTCCCACGTCATTGGCCTCGTCGACGGCACCGGCACACTGGGTAGGCCGAGCGCGTCGGTCCGCGCACAGGTGATGGCCACCGTAAGCGGGACACCTCAGCCGACAGGCCAGTCGAGGGTCGACCCCGTGGGGCAGGGCGGAACGATCAATGTCGTCCTGGCCAAGTCGGACAGCGCGGCGCTCGGCGTCTACGGCATCGCCGTCCGACGGATCACCCGATCCGGCCCCGGCGAGTGGCACGCGACGGTCTTCGACGACCCGCAGGGCGCCGCCACCCGCAGGGCGATCATGCGAATCATCGGCACCGAGGTGACGAAGGCCGGCAAGGACAGGTGGCGCGCGAGCCGTGAGGACCCCGACCCAGTGCACCTCGTGGTCCCGGACGGCGCGACCGCCGACGTGCTCGTCTCCATCGCGGACAACCTGGCCGGCGTCGAGCTCAGCCGGCTGCGGTGGGTCAACGACCGGGCGATGGGTCGCCCGGCCCTCACCTTCGACGGGGAACCTGCCGACATCCCCGCGGCGCTGACCGAGGAGGAACGCACCGGAGTCTCGTTCCTGCTCGAGGAGGATCGCGGCCGGGCGCTCGCGCTTCGGACTCCCGTCGTCGACCTCAGGGCTGTGCTGGCTCGCCACGTGGTCGCCGGCGGCCCAGCCGTCAACGCGCTGCGGCTTGACTACCTCGTCGCGTGGGCCGCGGCGCGTCCGGGGGAGCGCGTCGAGCACCGGGCTCTGTCCGACGAGATCGAGGCCGAGATCCACACGCCCGGTGCCCGCCTGACCGGTCGGCGCTCCAACGCCATCCACGCCGCGTTCATCGGAACGAGTCGGGGGGATCCACGCCCGGCCCGGCCGCAGGAGTATGCCGAACTCATCCGCGACGAGCTCGGCTACAAGGCCGCCACGATCGACGCGGGCGTCGTCGCGCTCGAGGACTATCCGGCATCCACGTTGCGTACCGCCCACCGAGCCGTGGAAGGGGACGCCCAGGCGGTCTGGCGTCGCCGACGCACCTTGCACGCGTCGGACCTTGTGCGGTTCGGGCGCACCTACCGGTTCTGGCGCAACGGGCTTGTCCCGGTCATCGAGGCCGACGACCGATGCAACCGACAACTCCTGGCGCTGGCCAACCCACAGTCTGCGCTCGATTCAGCCCGTGACGCAGGGACCAGGCACGTGGCGATGGCGACCGTCGTGGGGACCAGCCCCCTGGTCCTCCTGATCGAATCCCGGCGGATCGGGCACGGGGATCGGATCGTGCTGCTGCTCGTCAACGGGATGCCCTGCGTGGAGGATGGCGGCGTCACAGTCACCCTGCAGGGGGGGTCGTTCAAGATCGGCGGATTGTCGATCGGCCCGCTGAGCGAGATCGAGGGCGAACGCCGCACGTTCCGCTGGGCACCGGCCGCGAAGCCGCCCGCCCGGGTCGGGGACAGACTCGTGGTCGCGAACTTCGCCTGGTTCGGGACGCTGAAGAGGAACACCGCCCTCCCCGTGGACAGGCCCGCTCCGGACGCCACATCGGCGCCTCGCAAGGAATGCACGCCTTCGAGCTTCGGGCAAGACCCGGTCGGGCATCGGTACTGCTGCCGTCCCCATGAGGACTCCGAGGCGGAGTGGTCGAACACGCTTGCCGCGCGGCGATCGCGGGGAGAGTTGAATCCCGCCGCGTGGCCCCCTGTCGCGGACGCGGATGGCTTCGAAATCGCCCCCTCAGGTACGCCGACCCAGGAGGACGTTGAGGTACCCGTGACCGCTGTTCCGGACGACGTGACCGCGGACGACCTGGACTGAGCATGACGATCCCCTTCCGACCCCCCCTCGACCCGGCAACCGATGCGGTGCACCACGCCCGAGCGGCAGCCGGGAACGCCGCGGTCGCGGACGCGGCGATCGGCCAGTTGCGCGATGCGCTGTCCGGGACCACGGATGTCGAGCGCATCCTGCTCAAGGCTGCTGCCGGTGCCGGCAAGTCCTACGTGCTCAAGAAGCTCGTGGCCGACGCGATCGAGCACCCCCGATGCCGGCGGGTGGCGGTGATCGCGTTCCAGAACCGTCAACTCTGGCCGATCGCCTCGAGTCTGGGAAAGGCCGTCGGCAAGCGTCGCGTGTGCCTGTTCGCCAGCAAGGATGCGTATCCGAACGTGCCCCAGGCGGTCGTGGACGAGGCGCACGTCGCAACGAAGACCGCGGACATCCCGCGCCGGACGCACATCGTCATAGCGACGTCCCACAAGCTCGGGGCGATCAAGGAGTCCCAGCGGCTCCTCGAACACTTCGGCCCGGCGGCCAACGGTGAGAAGCCCTTCGACGTGCTCTTCGTGGACGAGGCGTGGCAACTGCCGCACCACCTGTTCGACAAGGTCGCCAATCTCGCGCCGATCGTCGTGGCGGTCGGCGATGTCGGACAGCTGCCACCCCTCGAGATCGGCAGCAACCCGTGGCGCGGGGACTCCGGTCACAACCCGTTCCGGGCCTGGCCCACGGACTTCGACTCCGATGCCAGGACCTGGTCCGTCGAACTGCCCGCGGTATGGCGGCCTCCGGCGGCACAGCTGCCGCTGTGGCGCGCCTTCTACCCGGAATGGGGCGAGCTGAACTGCGTGGCGGCGCCAGGTGACAGGACTGTCTCGCTCGCGGAACTCCCTGGCGCCACGGCTGACATCTGGCGGCAGGTCGCCACGGGGACGCCGGTTCTCCTGGAAGTCGACGGACTCGACCCCGCTGAAGCCGCCGACGTCGACCTCCCCCTCATCGGGTACGTGGAGCAACTGCTGGACGAACTCTTCTCGACCGGGTTCAGCCTGTCGAGGAGCCTCTACGACGACTCCGGATCGCCTCGGGACGAGACGTCCGTCGTCCAAGCGGGTGACGACTCCGACGACCCTCTGGTGGCTATCCTGGCCACGCGCAACCAGGCGGTCGACGACGCCACGGACATGGTGGAACGCCTCCGCGAGAAGCACGACTTGACCGACCGGGACCTGGTGGCGTCCACCGTCGACTCCTGGCAGGGGCAGACCAACGGGATCACCGTCGCGATCCACCCCCTGACAGGTGCCTCGAAGCTCGACGAGTTCAACTCCGCCTTCGGCCGACTGGCCGTGACGTGTACCCGCGCCACGCACGGTCTGCTCGTGGTCTCCCGTCCCGGCCTCGACCGACTCCTCGCTGAGGCGCCAGCGCGGCCCGGCACTCCGTTCGGGGAGCCCGGCAACAGGCACCTGCCCAGGCAGACCCATCAGCGCATCCTCGCCACGTTCACCCGTGCCACCGTCAGCGTCACCGGCAGCGAAGACTGAAGGAGCGAGCGTGTCCCGACTCAACGACCTGATCCGCCAAGTCGCGCAGAGGGACGAGACCCTGGCGGCCGACCTCCAGCGTGAGTTCGCCGCACTCGCCGACCGGCGATCCTTCGGGCTGAACTTCGAGCGCCACGTTCCCGAGGCCGTGGAGCTGCCGGGGCGGCCCGTGCGCCGTGGCGACAAGGTGCGTGTCCTCCCGCCGCGTGGCGAACCTCGGAGGAAGGACGACCGGAAGCTGTGGCGCGTCACCAGCGTCGACAGGAGGCGCGAGTCGCCGGAGGCGAGCCTCGTGGCGCTCGCGGACGACTCCGAGACGACGACAGCGGCGGTGGCCGACCTGGTCGTGGTCGCGGAGTTCCGAGACCCCATCTACCCGGGGTTGGTGTCGACGGGGAAGGTCGAGCGGGGAGGCGACAAGCCCTTCCACACCGTGATCAACGCCGAGAACTACCACGCTCTCCAGGCACTGCTGTTCACGCACCGCGGCAAGGTCGACTGCATCTACATTGACCCGCCCTACAACACGGGCGCGAAGGACTGGAAGTACAACAACGACTACGTCGAAGGTGACGACCTCTACCGGCACTCGAAGTGGCTGGCGTTGATGGAGCGGCGCCTGCTGCTGGCGAAGGAACTGCTGAACCCCGACGACTCCGTGCTCATCGTCACCATCGACGAGAAGGAGTACCTGCGCCTTGGGCTTCTGCTGGAGCAGGTATTTCCCGCGGCAAGTATCCAGATGGTGAGTGCTACGGTAAATCCCAAGGGGACTTCCCGACCAAGGATGTTCTCCAGGGTTGATGAGTACATTTTCTTTGTTCTGCATGGCGACGCCCATGTGCCAGACATGCCCGATAACGCGACCAGCGGCAAACCGGTGCGATGGCGTTACCTTAGACGAGAAGATGATAAATCCGTTCGGGGCAGGCGGCCGAGACAGTTCTACCCCGTGTTTATCGATCCTGGTGTCCCCCGAGTGGTCGGAGTTGGTGAGCCCATCCCCATCGGTATCCCCCGTGAAAGCGTTGTTGCGCCGCCTGGACTAGTCGCTGTGTTTGGGGTGCGAGAGACAGATGGAAGAGAAATGGAGTGGGGGGTTACAGGCCCAACCCTAATGCGGGCCGCCGAAGAAGGATTCGTTCGCGCAACAGTTGGGAATGAGAAGCAACCATACATTATTTCATACCTGACGGCGCCCAATATCAGGAAGATACTGACGGGTGAGTTGATCGTGACGGGCCTCCGTTCAGATGGTTCGAAGATCGTTGTGTCACCAGAGGGCAAGGCCTCAAGGCCGAAAACAGTGCTGCGCGAAACGCGGCATAGCGCGGGTGATTTTGGAACGAAGATGCTGGGAGCCATTCTCGCGGACCGGAAGTTTCCTTTCCCCAAGTCACTATACGCAGTTGAGGACGCACTACGATACTTCATCGTCAATAGGCCCGGGGCGGTGGTCTTAGACTTCTTTGCCGGGTCAGGTACCACCGCTCACGCCGTCATGCGGCTGAATAGGCAGGACGAGGGTCGGCGGCGCTCCATCCTGGTCAGCAATAACGAGGTGTCAGCTGAGGAACAGGAGAGTCTCCGCGAGCAGGGTCTGCGCCCGGGCGATCCCGAATGGGAGCAGCTCGGCATCTGCGACTTCATTACCAAGCCCCGCATCGAGGCCGCGATCACCGGCGTGACACCGAACGGCGAGCCGATAAAGGGTGACTACAAGTTCACCGACGAGTTCCCGATGGCCGACGGGTTCGAGGAGAACGTCGAGTTCTTCACCCTCACGTACGAGGCGCCGCTGCGGGTCGCGAGCCACCGAGCGTTCGAACGCATGGCCCCGCTGCTGTGGCTGCGGGCCGGCTCGCGAGGTCGCCGGATCGATGACGTGTCGGCCGGTTGGGATGTCGCGGAGGCGTATGGCGTCCTGGCGAACCTGGATCACCTCGAGGAGTTCCTGAAGGCGGTGGCCGCGCAAGATGATCTCAGCATCGCATTCATCGTGACCGACGAGGACCGCCTGTTCGAGACCGTCGCCCGCGAGCTCCCCGATCACGTGGAGCCGGTTCGGCTCTACGACGCCTACCTCCGGAACTTCGAGATCGAGGCGGCGAGGGGGTCGCGGTGAAGTTCACGCTGAAGGACTACCAGGAGGACGCGGTCGCTGCCCTCCTCGAGCGACTCAGGAGCGGCAAGACGACCTACGACCTGGAGGGCAAGGAGGTCTCGGTGTCGCTGAGCGCGACGACCGGCGCCGGAAAGACCGTGATGGCGGCGGCTGTCATCGAGGCGTTGTTCTACGGCAACGACTCGTTCGATTTCAGCGCCGATCCCAGCGCGGTGGTCATCTGGTTCTCCGACAATCCGAACCTCAACGACCAGACCCGGTTCCGACTCATGGAGGCGTCGGACAAGCTGACGTCGACAGATCTGGTCACGATCGAGTACCCGTTCCCGGTTCGGCGGCTCGAGCCCGGGAAGGTCTACTTCCTCAACACGCAGAAGCTCTCCGGGAGGTCGCTGCTCGTCCGCCGCCCGACGTTCGATCCCCACCAGGAGACCCTGGAGCTGGAGGTGCAGCCCGACCTGCAGGGCTGGACGCTGTGGGAGACGATCGCCAACACCATCGACGCGGACGACCTGACGCTCTACGTGGTCATCGACGAGGCCCATCGCGGCTTCACATCCCCCAGCGCCGGGGAGAAGGCCACTGTCGTCAGCAAGTTGGTCAACGGCCACGACGAGTACCCGCCGGTCCCCCTCGTCCTGGGCATCTCCGCCACGCTCCAGCGGTTCGTCGAGGCGATGGAGCGGGCGCACGCCGTCGACTCGCGGACCATGCTCCCGCCGGTCGAGGTGGACGTGGGAAGGGTTCAGGAGTCAGGTCTCATCAAGGACTCCATCGTCCTCGACATTCCCGCGGAGGCCGGCAACTTCGACACGGTCCTGGTGCGCCGGGCCGCCAGGAAGCTGCGTGAGTCCACGCAGATGTGGCAGGAGTACGCCCGAAGCCAGGGCTCGGTCGATGTCGTGCACCCGCTCCTGGTCCTGCAGGCGCCGAGCACGCCCGACGGGGATCAGTTGGGCCGGGCACTCGATGTCTTCTCTGAGGAGCTCCAACCGTTCGACTCGCGCTCAGTGCGGCACGTCTTCGGCGAGCACGAGCCGCAGATGTTCGGGAGCTGGCAGGTCGATTGGATCGAACCGCAACGTGTTCAGG
Source organism: uncultured Bifidobacteriaceae bacterium (assembly GCA_964638055.1). GTDB lineage: Bacteria > Actinomycetota > Actinomycetes > S36-B12 > CAIYMF01 > Prado023. The sequence continues at coordinate 20,461 of CAZWXF010000026.1, forward strand.
ACCGCACGGAGGTCCGGGTTCTGGTCGCCAAAGACGCGATCTCTACCGGGTGGGACTGCCCTCGAGCCGAGGTCATGGTGTCGTTCCGCCCCGCGAAGGACCAGACCCACATCACCCAACTGCTCGGGCGCATGGTGCGCAGCCCCTTGGCGCGACGCATCCCCGGTGACGAGCGCCTCAACTCTGTCGAGTGCATCCTGCCCTTCTTCGACCGGACGACCGCTGGAAAGGTCGTGAGGGGCTTGACAGGGGTGGTGGGCCCGGGTCCTGAACCTCCTCCGGGACGTCCGATCCTCGAGCCCTGCCACCTCGAACCCAACCCGGACATGCCCGAGTCCGTGTGGGATGCGTGGGACGCAGTCCCGACCATGACGATCCCGAAGCGAGGAGCAGGTTCGGTCAAGAGGCTCATGTCGCTGGCCCTCGCCCTGTCCAAGGACGGACTACGGGAGGGGGCCCTGGAGTCCGCCAAGACGGAGATGCACCGGGTACTCGACCAGGCACTGGAGGACCACCCGGAGTTGCTCGAGGCCGCCGTCGACGAGATCTGGGCCGTGCGCGGTCAGGCGATCGGCGGCCGACGCGGTCGCGAGGGACTCACCTACGTCAACTTCGTCGAGCGAGCCGACGACCGGGCCATCCAGGTCGGGTTCGGCGATGCCAAGAAGGCGTTCGGCGCCGACGTCGCGCAGTCGTACGTCCAGAGGCTGTCCGCGAACGACGAGGACGACGACTCCCTGCGCGAGGCCTACGTGACCACGTCGGCTTTGGCCATCGTCCCCGCGGTCCGTGAAGGCATCGATCACGAAGCCGACGCACTGGCCACCATGTGGTTCGAGCAGCACCACGAGGCGATCCGAGGGCTCCCCGACGAGCGCCAACAGGAGTACGCCGACATCCAGGCCCTCGCCACGCAGCCGCAGCGGCGTTCGCTGACTCGCCCCCGCGTCCGGATCGAGGATTACGCCCAGGTCGATGATCAGGGTCAGGAGACGCGGGCGCCGCTGGTCGAGCGTCACCTGATGTCGGACCAGGATGGGATGTGCCCCATCGGGACGCTCAACGCGTGGGAGCGGCGGGTCGTGGAGTGGGAGCTGGCGCGGGCCGACTGCGTGGGCTGGTACCGCAATCCACCGCGCCAGTCGGTGGACTCGGTCGGAGTCCCGTACCGCGACGCGGTCGGCAACTGGCGGTCGATGCACCCGGACTTCATCTTCTTCAACGAGGTCAACGGGGTCGTGCGGCCGTCCATCGTCGACCCGCACGGTCACCACCTGGAGGACGCCCTGCTGAAGCTTCAGGCGCTGGCCTCGTTCGCGGCGGAATACGGAGATGAGTTCCACCGGATCCTCGCAATGAGCGAAGTGGGCGGCCGGATGCGCAGCCTGGATCTCAAGGTTCCGACCGTGCGAGAGGCGATCCTCGCTGGGGAGGAGTCCCCGGTGGAGCTCTACGAATCCGAGATCGCCGTCGATTTCCAGACCGCCACCCACCACGTGAGCTAGTGCCGGGAAGCGGGTCGGGGAGTCGCCGCCCGTGGTCACCTCTGTGTCACGGGTGGGTGCCATCCTCAGTGACGCTCAACACTCAGTGCCACGGAAGGGGTGCCAGTGGACTCAGATCACTCTCACGATCTGCCACCACGGCCGCCCGTCACGCTGGGCGCCACCGGGAACGTGCCCCTCGCAACGGGGGAGACGCCGGCGCCGCGCCGGGTAGAGCCGCGCGGATCAGCCGGAGCCGAAGGGCTGCTTTGGGCGCGCTACCAGGCATCGCTGTCCGACTTCGTCAACCGCCCACGACCCTCCTGGACGGGATTCTCCGCCTGGCTGTCGAGCCGCGTGAGGACGGAGCGGGGCGGCTTCGTCGACAGGGATCTCAAGGACCGCTTGCTCCTGGCGGCAGCGGCCGACCCGGGCACGCCGACGCGAGCGCTGCTGGCCATGGCGGAGGCAGGCAGCTGGCGCCCCACGCCCGGTCAGCCGACCGTGGCTGGGACTGCACTGGCGCACCTCATCCCACGATGGCGCAGCGGCGAGTGGACGCCCACGGCCGGCGAAGTGATGGGCCTGCTCGATCAGGCAGGTGCAGCATGGCGGTTGGGGCGGGAGATCCTGCTCGCCTGTCAGGGACAGCCCCTGCCGATCGCCGGCGATGACCCGGCATACCTGGTGAGCGCGCGGGGGCGCGCTGCGGTGCTGGACGAGCCGGCGGCCTGGCCGGTAGCGGCCAGGGTCAGGGTGGGTCTCGCGGTTCGCAGCGGGGAGCTGCAGCGAGCCGCCACATCTCCCGATCGCTGGATACGGCTGGGCGTCGCGGAGAACGGTGCTGCCTCGCATCTGCTCGCGGGTCTCTCCCACGATCCCGATCCCCTCGTGGGGCGGCGGGCGGCCGTCCGGCGTCTGACCGCGAAGGGCGAGGGAACCTTGCCCCCGTCGGACGACGCGGTGACCGACCGGACAGGCGTCGCCGTGCCCACCGAACCGGAGACCTGGTTCGAGTCGCAACTGGGGCCCGGAGTCTCGGCCATGACAACCCGGACCAGGGTGGCGATCGCCGCCCACCGCGCCACCCCTCCCGACCTGCTCGCGATCCTGGCCCGGGACAGCGCCGAGGAGGTTCGCCTCGCGCTGCGGGTGAACACGTCCACTCCCGCGGAGGTGCAGGCCCTCCTCGGGCCCGACCTGGCTGCCCTTGTCCGGATGGACACGATCCACCCGCTGACCCCCCACGATCGGCTGTGGGAGCTGGCGCGCTCGGACGAGGCGGGAGTCCGGGTCCGGGTGGGAGGCTGCCAAGCGGCGCCACCGGGGCTGCTGGAGGCTCTGGGACGAGACTCGGCGCAATCCGTGCGACGCGCCGTGGCGAGGAACGCGACCGCGCCCGCGGAATCCCTGGAGCGGCTGGCCCGGGACCTGGACTACTGGGTCCGGGAGGCCGTGGCCGAGAACCCAGCCGCGCCGGCGACCGCGCTGCGGCTGCTCGCATCCGATGCTGAGAGGTGGGTCCGGAAAAGCCTGGCGGTGAACCCCGCAGCGCCCGTCGATGTCCTGCGTCACCTGGCGGCGGACCCATCCGAGAACGTCCGAGTGCAGGTGGCCCGCCGTGAGGACGTTCCCCAGCACCTGCTGGAGCGCCTGTCGCGGGACACTGGTGTCTGGGTCCGTCGCGCGGTAGCCGGCAACCGGACTTCCGGCGAACTGCTGCTGACGGCGCTGCTCGACGATCCGGACACCGACGTCCGCCGGGCGGTGGCGGGACGCGACGACCTCCCGCCCGCGATGCTGGCCCGGCTTCTCGCTGACCCTGGATGGGGCGTGCGCGCCGCCGTGGCGGGCAGCGAGGCGACGCCCCTGCTGATCCTGACCAGCCTGGCCACCGAGGGCGACTACTCCGTTGGTCCGACGGCCATCCGCACCTTGGTGCGCCTGGCTGCCCGTGAGGCGGGGAACCACGGCTCGTCTGCTGCGCTGCTTGGGGAGCTGGCCAGTCACAAGGAGGGGCTGGTCCGTGCCGAGGTGGCTCGGAATCCCGCGACGCCGGTCGCCGTCCTCGAAACGCTGGCGTTCGACCGCGATGGGGCTGTCCAGGCAGCGGTGGCGAGCACACCCCGCCTGTCCGGCCGGGTGCTGGCGAAGATGGCTCGGCGGGTCGACGCACCCGACTCCGTTCGGGGGGCCCTCGCGCGGAATCCGGCGACTCCACCGGAGGCCCTGGCGGCGTTGGTCACGCGCCCGCTGGACGATCACAGCTTCGCCCGGGGCAGTGAGGCGTGCGTGCATGTGGCCGCGAACCCCAGGACTCCGCCCGAGGTCCTGATCGAGCTGATCGACCATCCGGATGGGGGCTGGGTCCTTGAGGACGACCGCTCGACCGAGTTCCGGGGGAACGCCGTGCGAGTGGCCCTGGCACGCAATCCGGCCAGTCCGCCCGAGGTCGTCCAGCGGCTCGCCGAACTCGAGGTCGGAGAGATCCTCGAGCGCCCCGACCTGACCGCAGCCAACCTGGTGGCCCTGTCCGCGACCCGGAAGGCCTCCAAATCGGGTGCCGTCGCCGCACTGCTGGCGCGCATCCTGTCTGCAGACATCACGGTCGATCCGGATCTGGTCGAAGGCCTCTTGACAGCAGGGGGCGATGGCCGACGACTGCTCGAGATTCTCCTGGCCGATCCGGGGATGTCGCTGGAATCCGTGGCTGCCGCGGCGGCATCGGGGGTCGCCTCGAAGGCGGTTCTGAATGTTCCCGGCCCGACGGGGGGCTCACTGGCGGAGACAGGGGCTGTGGCCGCGGTGCTGGCGAACCCCCAGCTCGCAAGCGAGACGGTCCGCCTCCGCTCCGCCGCCTGCGCCTCCCCGGCTGCGCTGCGGACCGCCGCCAGGTCGGCGGATCCGGTCCTTCGGTGGGGGGCGGCGGCATCGCCGCGCGCGGGCCTCCTCCTGGCAGAGCTGTCCACCGACCCTGATCCCCGGGTCAGCGGTCTTGCCCTCCAACGCATCGCCCGGGCGCTGGTCCGATGACCGCCGACCACATGTCCGCAGACCCCCAGGAGGAGGGCGAGTTCTGTGCCTGTCAGTGAGTACGAGTCGGTCTACCTGGCACTTGACGTCTGCTTGGCGGCGGGCGCCCCGGTGATCCTCTGGGGTCCGCCGGGCCAGGGTAAGTCGTCGGTCATCCGAGACCTGGCCGCGAGCCAGGGTCGGATGCTCGAGGTGATCCTGGCCAGCATCCGCGAGCCGCAGGACTTCGCGGGCCTGCCCGTCGTCAGCGACGCGGGAATGCGCCTGCTTGCCCCTGACTGGGCGACTCGGTTGGCCGCCGACGGCAACGGGATCCTGTTCCTGGACGAGGTCAACACCGCTCCGCCGAGCGTGCAGGCGGCACTGCTGCGGGTGAGCCTGGACCGGGTGGCGGGGGACTGCTACCTCGGGGACGGCACGAGCGTGGTGGCTGCGGCGAACCCGCCTGAGATCGCTGCGGACGGGTGGGACCTGGCTCCGCCCCTGGCCAACCGGTTCTGCCACCTGCCCTGGTCGCTGACCGTGGACGTCGTGCAGCACGGCTTCGCGGGCCGATGGCCGCGGTTCCCGGCGAGCACCCCCGACAGCGAGGAGGCGAGTGCCGCAGGGGCGCTGGAACGCGTCAGGGTGGGGTCGTTCCTGGGTGCCCGCCCGGAGCTGCTCACGGCCGTGCCGAAGTCCACGGCCGAGCAGGGCCGATCCTTCCCGACTCCACGGTCCTGGGAGATGCTGGCCACGCTGCTCGGGTGGTCGGCAGCCGCAGGGCTGCCACCGGAGGTGGACCGGGTCCTCGCGCTGGGGTGCGTGGGGCAGGGGGCCGCGATCGAGTACCTGACCTTCCGGGACCATCTCGACCTCGCCGATCCGGAGCAGGTGCTGGCCGACCCGACCGGGGTGGTGATCCCGCGCCGTGCGGACAAGATCTTCGTGCTGGCCGGAGCCACCGTGCTGGCGGCGTGCCGGGACGCGACGCCGACGCGGTGGCGGGCCGCCGGAACGCTCCTGGAGCGGATCGCCACCGCAGGCCATCCCGACATCGCCGTGACGTTCGCCAGGCAGTGGCTGCGCGCGCAGCCGGCGGGGGAGCCGCTGCCGGCAGACGTCCTGAGGTCACTGGTCCCCTTGCTGGCCGAGGCCAAGCTGCTGTGAACGGTCGGAGCCCCAGAGCTGCCGGAGCCGACACGGCGGGTCGGGCCAGGGCTGCGCACGCCCAGGCAACGCCGGCAGCCGAGCGACGCTCCCAGCAGGCGCGGACCCGGATGCTGGGTGCCCGGGTGATCGCCCAGGGCCGCTGGCCGTACGTGTCCAGCCTGCTGTTCACGCTGCGGCTCGTCGAGACCCCAGCCGCCGACGTGCCCACCATGGCGGTGGACGCCCAGTGGCGCCTGTACTACTCGGTGCCCTTCGTCCTGTCCTGCACCGCCGAGCAGCTCGCCACCGTCGTGCTCCACGAGTGCCAGCATCTTCTGCTCGACCACTCCGCGCGATTCGACGCCCTGAGGCAGCCGCGTGCGGCGCATCCGGACTGGAACCTCGCTGGCGACGTGGTCATCAACCAGGTCCTCGCCGACGCCCGAATGCCCTGGCCGAAGGAGCGAGGGGTCCGGTACGCCGACCTGGCCGATCGTGGCGTGACGGCGGGGATGACCACGGAGGCCGCCTTCTTCGCGCTGCGCCGGGGCCCCTCTGCTCCGCCCACAGCGGGGCACGGGGGAGTGGACGGCGGCGTGAGCGCCGAGGGTCCGGGCGGGCACGGACCTGGAGTCGGCGAGGACAGCCGCGACCAGAGCACCGACGCTGCCGCCCGCCCCCCAGATGCGGGTCCTCAGCTCGGCAGCACGGCCGTCGGGCAAGCGTCGCCGCGCGCAGACTGCGGATCGGGGGCTGGTGGCCCGCCCAGGCCCTATGAGGTGGGGCCCGGTGACGAGGATCACCCGCCGATGCCCCGGGCGCAGCAGGAGCTCGTGCGCGGCCAGGTGGCGCAGGAGCTGATCCGGCAGGGAAGGGCGCAGGGAGACGTCCCGGCCGGGCTGCTCCGTTGGGCCGAGGAGCTGCTGGACCCCGTCGTGGACTGGCGTCGCGTGCTCGCCGGGCAGATCCGCAGCGGTGTTGCCAGCGCAGCGGGCCGCCAGGACTTCACGTTCCGGTTCCCCTCACGGCGCGCCCACGCCCTGCGGGCATCCCTGGGCGGCGCCGTCCTGCCGGCGATGCGCAAGCCCCCACCCCCGCGGGTGGCAGTCGTGATCGACACCAGCGGCAGCATCAGCGGCGACGAGCTGCGGGCCATGCTCACCGAGGTGCTCGGGATCGTCCGCGCGATCGGACTCGAATCAGGCCTGACCGTCGTCCCGTGCGATGCGAAGGCGTACGACCCGATCCTCGTCCGTCGCGCCGGGGATGTCGCTGCCGCCCAGCTGCCCGGTGGCGGGGGGACGGACATGGGGGCAGGCATCGCGGCAGCCCTCCGACTGCGGCCCGCCCCGGACGTGGTCGTCGTCCACACCGACGGCTTCACACGCTGGCCCACCGAACCGCCGCACCCCACTGCTCGTGTCGTCGTGGCACTCACCGGGGCCCAGCAGCGGGGACTCGTCCCGGGGTGGGCCGACCCTGTCATCCTCGACCGAAAATGACGATGGTGGTGCCGCGAACATCGGTGCGGGCCTGCGGTAGGAGGCCCGCGCCGGGAACGGACCCATCGCGATGCGGAAGACGTCGTCACAGCGTGATCACGCCGCGCCGTGATCACGCTGAGCTCATCGACCTCGTCCACGATCGAGCTGAATTCCCCGACATCCATAGTCCTAGCGGCTTGGTTGAGGGGCAGGGATCGCGTGGACGGTCGGTGTCTTGGCGGTTCGGTCCGTGCAGGTGAGGCGCGACCAACGGCCCATGGAAGGGTCAGAAGATGGTGTCCGGGGCAGCGCCGTAGGTCACGTCGGGGGCTCCCGCCCATGCGAGCCCGTACCGGGTCACCGCGTTGCCGGCGGCGAAGACCGCTTCCTGGCTGGACTCGACAGGCTCGACCCACGGCCCGGTGGGGGTGACGGGTATCCGCTCGCCCCGCACGCCCAGCACGAACAGGTGCGTCCTGATCCTCGCCACCAACTCGGGGTCGCCCATCATGTGGGGCTCGACAGACAGCCACACGAAGGACCGCGCCTCGTCGTCCCTCAGGGTGCCGGTCATCATCGTCGCCGCGCCGGCGGGGGCCTGTGCGGAGGCATCCTCGGCCTCCTCAGGCTCCCGGGACAGCCGGCGCGCCTGCCGGGCAAGCCACGCGTCGTATTCGTCGTAGCCCGGGTCGCCGGGGCGCAGCGGAACCATCCCGTCACCGATCATCCCGTCGGGACCCTCGGCGCGCATCGGCGCCCAGATCGTGCCGTCCTCATCCTTGTGCACCGGCATGGCTGGCTCCTGCCCTCTCACGTTGCAAGTCCTGTCTCCGCGCCACGTCCAGCCAGCCTCTCAGCTCGGACTGGGTAGGGGCCAGCTCGTACGCGTGGTGGTGCCCGGCAGCACTCAGCCTCAAATGCACCGGGGCGGCGGGTGGGTTGATCGGTTCGTGACAGCGGAATGCCCTGCTGGTGGGCAGTATGGGGATCGCGACGTATCCGTACCGCCGGTCCAGGTGGCACCCCCCACGACCCGAGGACCCTGGAGAAGTCGGACCGACCGGCGGAATCATCGCGCCTGGGACGCCATCTCCACTCAGCTCTCAATCCCGGCCTGCTCAGAAGGGGCCGAGGCCCTCATGTGGTGGATTGAGGCTCCAGCAACCTAGGTCCCTACTCCCTACCGGGCGAGTCGGGTGCGGACGCTCGGATGCTG
>CAZWXF010000027.1:0-21932 GCA_964638055.1 uncultured Bifidobacteriaceae bacterium
GCCGGGTCCGCCCGCCGGGGGCGACCCGTCGGCGACCAGATGGACAAGGCCGCCATTGCGGAACGCGACGACCTGGACCTGCTCGTCACCGGCCACGAGCAGGCCAGCCAACCGGTCCATGAACGGGAGGTGTCCGACGACGGCGACTGGGCCCTCGGCTGCCATGGGGACGATCCACCCCCGCGCGGCCTTGACCGGATCATTCGGCGACAGGCCGGGGTGCGACTGTGGGACGGGGCTGCTGAGCACCTCGGCAAGGATCGTGGCGGTCTGCTCGGCCCGGAGCTTCCCGCTGTGGATGATCCGCCCGATCCGGACACCTGAGGCCGCCGCGCGTGACGCCGTCAGTCGGACCGAGCGCTGCCCCTGCTCGGAAAGGGGGCGCGATTCGTCCTGCACAGCCGTGAGCGCCTCGCCGTGCTGCATGAGGTAGAGGTCCATGACAGCCCTCCTTCCGCGGTCCTATCCGTCAGATCGTGCCGAGATGGCGCGAGTCTGCGCCGGACCCAGCATCCTCCCCGCACGAGGGACAGTCGTGCCCGCGACGTGCAGTGCCAGCCCCCGCCAGTGCTGCGCGGCCCGACCTGGGTCTCGAGCTCCTCAGGGCCCGCCGACGCTGCCGCACACGAGCGGTGCGCTCAACGGGTCTCGACGGGCTCGACCGGCGGGTCTCGACGGGCTCGACCGGCGGATCTCGACCGGCGGGTCTCGACGGGCTCGACCGGCGGATCTCGACGGGCTCGGGTCTCGACGGGCTCGACCAGCGGATCTCGACGGGCTCGGGTCTCGACGGGCTCGGGTCTCGACGGGCTCGACCGGCGGGTCTCGACGGGCTCGGGTCTCGACGGGCTCGACCGGCCGGGTGTGTTGTCAGTCGACGTCTCGGGAGCGCAGGAGCAGGGCGGAGACGACGAGCAACGCGGCGCACCCCACCGTGAGGGTGAGGAGCCCGCGGATGTCGGATATCCAGATGGTGCCGGGCTCTACGTACTCCCCCGTCAACGACTCGCCCATGGGGGCTGGGCCGGGGGTCCGGTCGATGACCCAGTACATGCCGCCGGTGAGCCAGGCGGCGACGTTCGTCTGGATCAGCCACTGCGAGGCCCAGGGCCACACCAACCCGATCACGGATTCCACGATCGAGACGAAGCCGATCGCCGCCCCGATCGCCCATCCCGTGCTGCGGGTCGCCATCGCCAGTGCATATCCCCCGGCTGCGGCCAGCACACCGAGCGGCAGCCATCGCAGGCCGATCTCGATGGCCGGCCCGGCTTCGGCCTCGGCGACTCCCAGCTCGGAGAGCCCCTGGACCTCGCCCACGACGCCGTGCGCCTGGGCGATCATCGAGCCCAGCCCCAAGGCCAGGCCGACCAGGACGGTCGTGATCACCAGGCCGAAGACCGCGACCACTCCGAGCCGCACGAGGAACACGCGCACCCGCCGGGGTTCCCAGCTCAGAAGCAGTCCCATGGTTCGCGCGCCCCAATCGGCGCCGCCCGCCGAGGCCGCCACCATCAGGGCGATGAGCACGCTGATGCCCCCGGCGAAGTACATGAGGCCCTCCAGGTCCGAGGCGAGGAAGGGCTGCTTGCCCAGGTTCCACAGGGCGGACTGGGCTGCGTCCTCGCTGGAGGGCTTCCAGCAGGCTTGCTCCCGGTGTTCGTCCGGGATGGAGTCGTCGTTGAGGCACTCCTGGTAATAGCCCTCCGCCGCGGCGAGGTACTGCGCGGCGGATCGCTCGAGGTCTCCCTGCGACAAAGGGGCGCTGTTGGCGAAGAGCAGGGCAGAGACGCCCAGGATCGCGAGCACGCCGATGAGGACCATCCATCTCAGTGACCGCCGCGATCTCGCCCTGAGCACCTCCGAGGCCACCAGCCCCGACAGACGTGGCGCCCTGATGACCTGGTTCGTGCCCGTCGCGGTCGACTGGCTCATTACTGGCTCTCCCCCGGGGCGGTCAGCTCGAGGAATGCCGCCTCGAGGTCGGGACGCAGCACGGTGATCTCACTGGCCCACTGGCCCGACGTGGCCAGGACGTAGTTGACGTGCGCACCGTCCGCGGACTCGACGGTGACCGAGCTCGAACGGGGGTCTCCCACGGCGGTGAGGCCGGCGGCATCGAGCGCGACGACCGCCTGATGCGGGTCCGGGACGCGGACAACCAGGCGCTGTCCCGAGCTCGCCCTGGCGAGGATCTCCGCGACGGACCCTGAGGCGATCATGGCCCCCCGCCCGATGATGGTGACCCCGTCACACACGGCCGCGATCTCGGCGAGCAGGTGGCTGGAGAGGAAGACGGTCGTGTCCCCCTGGGATCCGAGGCGCCGGATGAGCTCGCGCACCTCGACCATGCCGGCCGGGTCCAGGCCGTTGGTGGGCTCGTCCAGGATGAGCAGCCGCGGGTCCTTGAGCATCGCGGCCGCGATCGCCAGGCGCTGGCGCATGCCCAACGAGTAGCCACGGACCCGGTCGTCGGCGCGCTCGGTCAGACCGACCAACTCGAGCATCTGGTCGACCCGGTTCCCCGACAGGCCGGCCAACCGGGCCAGGATGACCAGGTTCCTGCGGCCCGAGAACGCCGGGAACAGCTGGGGGGACTCCACGAGGGCGCCCACAGAGCCGGCGACCTGCGACAGGCCCCCGGGCACGTCCGCCCCGAGGACGCGGATCCGGCCGGAGTCGGCGCCGACGAGGCCCAGAGCGATCCGGATGGTGGTCGTCTTCCCAGAGCCGTTCGGCCCGAGGAATCCATGGACCCCGCCGGACTCGATCGCCATGGACAGCGAGTCCACCGCAACGGTGCGTCTGCGCCTGGATCCGTAGGTCTTGTCGACGGATTCGAACTCGATGACCGGCGCCCCCGACATCTCAGATCCACCCCAGCTCGCTGAACTCCGGGAACACCAGTCCGTCGACCGCGAACCAGTAGATGCCCCATCCGATCAGAAGTATCAGACCCAGCCCGCCGACCAGCCTCATGAGCCTGGCCACCGGCGCGGGCCGCCACCGCAGGCCGAAGCCGAGGGCGCCGCCGAGCATGATCAGGCCCAGGACCGGCGTCCCCCCCTCGATATAGGTGTTCACCAGCGTCAGGCTGACGAGCCCACCGAGCACCAGGTCGACGGTGGCCACCTTCGCAGGTCCCTCGCGCAGGGCCAGGGCCACCGCAGCCAGCACCAGGTACAGGCCCACGTACCAGATGTAGTGGCTGACGACCTCGTCCCAGAGGTGGATGACGTCGTGGGCAGCCCCATCCTGCGCCGCCGCGTTGCTGATCGAGTTCGCCGCCAGGTGCAGGCCGTGGCCCAAAGTGAAGGTCACGGCACCGACCCAGAGCACCGCCCACGTGGTGCGCCCCGCCGCACTTCGCAGGAGCACCATCAGCGCCGTGCCGATCAGCGCGTACGGCGTCAGGAGGTCCACCCAGTCAGCCACCCGGGTCTGGCCGAGGTCGCCGAGCGGCTTGAAGATCGTGCCGGCCTGCATGCCGACGACGAGGGACAAGGCGAAGCATCTGAGCCAGACCATCCGCGATCACCCTCCCGCTGACACCCCCCCATGATCGGGGCTGGTCGTGAGGCTACGTGAGGCCACTGACATCCGCGTCGGCTGCCCTGCCCGTGTCGTCGCGTGCTCGTGCCGTCAGCCACACCACCACCTGATCCCTCAGCCCTGCGCTGCCAGACGCGAGCCACACGCCTTCCCGGATGCGCGCGAGCATGGCTCGACCTCTAGCGTGCATCCATGCCCTCCCGCGATCACGACGTCGTGCTGTTCGGAGCCACCGGGTTCACCGGCAGGCTGGTGGCCCAGCGCCTGGTCGAGCGGACGCCACCTGGGGTCCGAGTCGCCCTTGCCGGCCGGTCCCTGGCCAAGCTGGCCGAAGTGCGTGACCAGCTCGGTGAGACCGCGGCCGCATGGCCTCTGCTGCTCTGCGACGCCGAGGACAAGGCGTCGATGGCGAGGGTTGCCGGAAGCGCCGTCGCCGTGGCCACGACCGTCGGGCCCTACCTGCGCAACGGGATGCCCCTGGCCCGCGCTTGTGCCCACGCCGGGACGCACTACGTCGATCTCGCCGGTGAGGTCCTCTTCATGCGGGCTTCCATCGACGCCAACCACGAGGAGGCGGCGAGCACAGGCGCGCGCATCGTGCACGCCTGCGGCTTCGACTCCATCCCGTCGGACCTCGCGGTCATGCTCCTGGGCCAGACGTGCGGCCCGCTCGGGGAGACCACCCTCGTTGTCGAGGACCTCAAGGGGGGACTCTCCGGCGGCACGGTCGCCTCAGCCCGCGAGGAGGCCGGCGCCGCGGCCGCGAACCCCGAGGCCAAGGCCATCCTTCGCGACCCGTACAGCCTGACCCCGGATCGGGAGGCAGAGCCTGACCTGGGACCACAGCCGGACATGGTCAAGCCCACGCTCGACCCGACCCTCGGCTGGCTCGGTCCCTTCGTGATGGCCTCGGCGAACACGCGAGTCGTCCGGCGTACGAACGCCCTCGCGGGCTACCCGTACGGTCGCGAGTTCAGGTACCGCGAGGCGATGGGCTACGGCACCGGGATGACCGCCCCACCCAAGGCCATGGGCATGGGAGTCGGACTCGGGATGCTGGGTGCCGCCATGGGATTCGGGCCCACCCGGGCCGGGTCCGGCAAGGTGCTGCCCAAGCCCGGGGAGGGCCCTTCGCGCAAGGACCAGGAGTCAGGGCGCTTCCGCATGCGCGTGCACGGCTCCCCCGAGGCCACACAGGGCAGGACCGCTCTGGTCGCGGCCCAGGGCGACCCCGGATACGCCGCTACCTCGGTCATGCTGGCAGAGGCGGTGCTCCTGGCGGCCATGGGCGACCCCGACCTGCCGGACGGCGCGGGCGTGCTGACGCCGGCGACGGGGCTGGGGATGCCGCTCGTCGAACGGCTGCGGGCCGCGGGCATGACCCTCGAGGTCCAGGGGGCCTGAGTCGTTGGAGGGCCTGAGTCGTTGGAGGGCCTGAGTCGTTGGAGGGCCTGAGTCGTTGGCGGGCCTGAGTCGTTGGCGGGCCTGAGTCAAGCGCGTCGGTCTGAGCATCTCGGATGCCCGGGGACGCGGGTGCCCGTGACAGGCGTGCCCAGGCGGGCCGCCGCGGCTCAGGCGCTGGCCTTGCCCACCGTCGGGTCACCCAGGCTGGCCAGGAGGTCGTGGAGCACCTCGGACTCCATCTCCGTCGTGAGCGCGCGCAGGACGGCTGCCCGGGCCAGGTCGCGGCGTCCGTCCCGGAGGTGTCGCTGTGCCAGCTCGTGGGCGACATCGGCGATCCAGCCGAGCATCTCTCCGACGTGCACGTCGGCCCAGCCGACCCCACGGCCTGCCAGGGGCCCGAGTGGGCGGCCGCGCACCAGGGCGAGGGCCGCGCTGAGCTGGGCCCGGTCCTGGGGATCGGTCAGCCCCTCGTCGGCCAGCCGGCGGAAGTCCTGCCAGTCGCTGGAGACCGACTCGCGCAGCCGCAGCCGGCCATCGGACTCCGTGAAGGCCATCAGGTACGGGCGGTTGCACTCGTCCCGGCCCAACCATGTCCGGGTCCGCGAGAGCATCTGACGGCAGGACTGGGGGTTGGCCGCCCGCCCCGGCCAGAGCGCGCCCTGCAGGTGGCTGGGACGGGATCCCGGGTTGAGGTGGACGAACGCGGTGGTCTCGGCCAGGCGGCTGATGCGGGAGCGATCCACACGACCCGAGGCTCCCAGGACGATGACCTCCCCGAGCACGAGGAGCCGGGGTGCTGGACGATCCGTCGCCTCCGGATCGGAGGGCCGGGTGAGGGCGGACCGCTCGTGCGTCAGGGTCGGGACCGGGAGAGGTCGATCCGCGGCGTCGAGGACCGCAGCGAGGGATCGCTCGTCAGCGATGGGCAGCCGCGGCGGCGTCAGGGGGACGTCACCGGGATTCAGGATCGCCCGATCGCCGTCGACATGCAGGACCATGCCCGCCGGGGCACCTGGCCCAGCATCGCCGGGCGTCTGCCTGCCTGCGGCCGGGTCGGCCCAGATGACTCCCACCCCCCTTGCCCGGGGTGGCAGCTCCGCTGCCGCAGTCACCAGGACGAGGGGTGGGTCCTCGGACAGCGCATCATCCATGCGACCAGCCGCATCCGATGCGTCGGCCGGGCGCCCCCCTTGCTCCTGACGTGGCTCCATCGGTCCCCGCGGGGTCGGGGCATCGCCACGTCGGCTCGGGGACTCGATGCGCGCCCGCTCAGCCAGGACCTGCGCCCCACTCGCCGCAGAGGCCCGGGTCCCCGTGACCTCGACGGTTCCGACGGACTGGGATCGGGCGAGGATCGGCTCGGGCAGGTCGACGACATGCTCCACATGCCCGGCGGCGGGCCCGAACGCCACCTCCGCGCTGAGCGCGGCCTGGACCTGCCCGACGCTGGCACTGGGCCCCGCCACGCGCAGGACGCCGATCTCCACAAGGTCGACCAGGACGGCATCCTCTGCGTCGAAGCCCACCGTGATCAGGGCGGGATAGGCCGGTGGGTGATCGGGGGGCGCCTCGGTCAGCGCTCCGGTGTCGAGCTCCCAGCGAGTCGGAGCGATGGAGCGGAACGGTGGGAATGCCGACGAGTGTTCGCTCATCAGCTCAAGCACGATCCGCTCGGTGCTGGCCCTGAGCAGGCGAAGTGCCGGTGGACGCGCCCCCGCCGCAGATGCGGATGCGCCCAGCTGCCGCAGGGAGCGGTCGAGCAGGGCGACCAGTCGGTGGTCGAGGGCCAGCGCCGCGAGCTCGCCCAGTCGGCGTGCCTCGTCGGACGTCGGTTCCGCCGCGGGGGCCGACGAGCCCTGGCGCTGGGCATCCCTGCGCCGACGTGCGACCTCCCGCGCCAGGCCCGCCAGCGCAAGGACGCCGAGCACGCCCTGGGCGGGCAGCGCGACGGCGGGATCGTCCAGGGTCCCGATCACCGCATCGAAGCCCGCCCGCTCCACAGCGGCCGGAGGTGGCACGGCCCGAGGGGATCCGAGCTGCTGCGTGGGACCGGGCGTGGCGGTGGCCGTGGCAGAGCGATCCAGCGGGGGCAGCGTTGGATCGGGTCCCGGGCTCCCCTGCGGGACGGCCGCACGGGAGCGCCCCTCCTCGCCGCCCAGCCCTGCCGATGCGTCCGCTGTAGCCGGTGCAGGGCCCCCGCGCTCCAGGCCGGGCAATCGGTCGCCGCCCCGGGCCGCCGGCTGGGCGGTGCCCCCGCCACCGGCATCGCCCCCTGTGGGCACGACCAGCTCCCAGCTCGGCCGGATGAGGTCGGGATCCCGCAGTCTCCCGCCATCTGGCTGCAGGTCCCCCCGATTCGCCAGGAAGATCTCGGGATAGCGCGTGCCGTCGCCCAGCTCCTCCTTGGCGATCGCCCACAGGGACTCTCCCGGCTCGACGTGATGCACGTGTGGGCGGGTCACGTCCAGGCGCGCATCCGCCGGGAGCCGCAGCCGCCAGCCCGGGCGTATCCGACCGTCCTGTCCGAGCGCCCTGCCATCCGGCTGAGGAACGCCCCGGTTGAGCCGAACGATGTCGTCGAAGCGTGCACCGTCGCCCAGATGCAGCTCAGCGAGCATCCACAGGGTGTCGTGGCGCCCGACCACGACGATGGGCAGGCTCGCGTCGGCGGCATGGCTGGACTGCGCCCCCCGCTCGACTCCCCGTTCCAGCGGTGAGACAGGGCGGGCCGGTTCCGCGTCAGCGCCCACCCTCGTCGTGTTCTGGACGGCGGCAGCAAGGCTCGGCGCTGTCCCCTGCGCCGAGGCCGAGACCCCCGGGCCCACCAGTGCGACCGCGACCGTCATCGAAGCAACCATGTTCGCGGCAAGTCGCTGGGCGGGGCCCAGGCCGCGCACGGAGGGGACCGGACGGCGGCGTGCGAGCGCCCAGACCTCCAGCAGGAGGCTCACCGCGACGAGGGCCCACGCAGTCCACGCCAGAGCGAGCAGGAGGACCAGCAGCAGGGTCCCGTCGTCCGGCCTGAGCAGCAGCCCCGGGGTCAGCAGGTCGGGCTCGATCGGCAGAAGGACACCGAGTCGCAGGAGCAGGATCGGTGCGCCGGCCATCAGCAGGAGCGTCCCGGCCGCACCCATGAGTCCGGCCACGCTGCCGCCGCCTCCGTGCGCACGCGGCACCTGCTGCGTGCGCTCCGCTGCGTTCCCCTGCGGCCGCTGGGCCACATCCTGAGCACTCATCCCCGACCTCCCCTTGGTTGACGCCTACCCCTGCACGACCTCGGCTGTCGCACTGCCGTGCACCTCGAAGCCACTGATCCCGATCAGTCCCAGGAAGACGGTGGACTGGTGCACCGTCGTGTCGACCCGCACCGCCCTGCCCGACTCCAGGAGCTCAGCCCGTCCCTGGACCCCGGCCTCGGCGAGGTACTGGGACACCGCCTCGATGGCGGCGCGTCGGTCGACCCGAACCACCCCGGACAGCACCCCCTGTCGACTCAGAGCCGCCCCTGCGGCCCGTGCGGCCTCCCCTGCGATCCGGTCCGCCCGCTGGGCGGCCCGCACCTTGGCCCCACCGTCCACGGCGAGCCCTGCCATCGCGAGCAGGCCCACGGCCGCGATCACGAGGAACAGTGTGACCGATCCCACATCCCGGCCCACCGGGGCCCGGAGCCCCGGCCTCCCGGAGCCCCCGGCCGCCATCATCCCGACCTCATGCGGAAGGGATCGACAGGGCTGGTGGCCCGGGCCTCGATCCGTCGCGTACCGGGGATCCCCGGGGCGGCGATGTCGGCCAGTGACACCTCGCAGCGCACGACGACCGTCACGCTGGCTGGCTCGCCCAACGGACGGGCGAACCCGATCGTGTCGATGTCCCAGGTGCTCGACCGGCAGCCCGCCCCCGGTCCGACCAGGGACGCGGAGACCGCCCGCCCCGCAGCAGCGCGAGCACTGTCAGCATCCCTGGCCAACGACGCCGCGCGCGCCGCCGACGCCGCCGCCTGCTCGACGGCCCCGCCGCCCGCCTCGACGCGACCGGCCATGATCACGACAGACAGGAGCAGCAGCAGCGCGGGTGCGAGGATGGCCAGCTCCAGGCTGGCCGAACCCTGCTCGGCGAGTACGCCCGTCTCGGTCATGGCTGTGTGAACCTCTCGCGGGGACCCTCTGCGTGCGCCCGGACCGGCACACCCGGGAGGCCGGGCACCACGCTGAGCGAGCGGCCGCGGACCTCGACCCGGAGGACCTCCTCGCTCGCGCTCACGTTCGCCGAGGCCGCCAGCAACGAGTCCCCCGCGTGCTCCTCGACGAACTCCAGTGCACGCTCGCGCCCTTCGGCAGCCGACGCTCCCCTGGCCCTGCCCGCGGAGAGGCCCTCCTGCGCGGCACCCTGAGCCAGGCTCAGGGCGAACGCGTAGAGACCGGCCTGCACAGTGGCGAAGACGAGCAGGAGCAGCGCCGGGGCGAGGATCGCGATCTCCAGCGAGGCCGAGCCCCCGTCGGCGCTGCAGGGCCGAGCGGGCGACGATCTCATTGGATCTGGTCGGCTCGCGACTTCACGGCGGCCACGAGGACGCCCACCAGCAGGGTCGCCACGGAGATCAGTCCGAGGATGAGGATGACCAGCTCCAGCGTGCTGGCACCGCCATCGCTGCGGGCACGAGCCGCGGCGTCGCGCACCCGAGCGGTGCAGACCTGGACCATCAGCCACGTGAGGGTGAGCGCTTGCATGAGTGCACCTTTCCTTCAGCCGAACAGGATTCGAGAGACAGCGGGGAAGCCCAGCAGGGCCATGAACACGATGGCCAGAAGGGCCACGGGGATCGACATGCGCTCGCTGGCCTCGTTCGCCTCCGAGACCTCCGCCTGGAGCACATGACTGCGAAGCGACGCGGCCCTGGCCCGCAGCGTCGGGAGCACTGCCGCACCGTCCTCCCCCGACAGGCGCATGATGTCGGCGATGTCGCCCAGCTCCGGGACTCGCAGGTCATCGGCCAGTGCGGCCAGCTGCTGCCATGGCGTGCGCCCTTCGAGCCGAGCACGCAGCAGTGCCTGTTGAATGTGCTCGAAGGCCCTCCCCGAGCCGATCGCGGCAGCCCGCTCCAGTGCCTCCACGGCACCGGCATCGGCGGCGCGCTCCAGGGCGACCAGCTCCAGGTACGCACAGACCGTCCGGCGCATCTGGACGCGGGCCCGGCGGGCCCGACGTGCCAGGTCCAGCTCCGGGACGAACGACAACCCTGCCCCCAGCCCGAGCCCGAGCAGCGGCGGCCCGACCGGGGGCGGGTGAAGGCCCACCAGGAGCAGCATCGCCGAGAGCAGCAGCGGGAACACCAGACCCAGCACCGCGTAGCCGGCCTTCTCGGCGACCAGGCGAGATGTCGTGGAGCCCACGAGGAGCAGATCCGCGCGGTGCCGGTCCAGCCGGAGGGTCTCGGCGATGCGCTGGGCGATCCGCCCCCAGATTGGGGCGGCGCCCGCGAGCTCGTGCGGCAGCCCGGCGGAGGCCTCCAGGCGTCGAACCGCCGTCCCGAGATCGGGTGCCGGTGCCACGAGCCCGGCCACGACGAGGGCGGCACCCACTCCCACGAGGGCGCCAGCGAGCATCATGGCGATCATCAGCGCTCAGTGCCCTCCGGTGCGAGGACCCGTGCGGGCCGGGAGGTCACGGTCATCGAGTGCATCCACCACAGGGCTGCGGCGAACGCGCTGAGGATCGCGCCCAGCACGATCTGCCCCAGTGGGCTTCCGTAGGGCGCCGAGTAGGCGGTGTTCAACGTTCCCGCGGCCACGATCAGCAGAGTGATGACGGTCACCGCCCGGGCCGTCGTCCTGGGCCTGGCCCTGTCCGCCTCGATCCGACGCCTGGCCATGACCTCCTGCGCGACGGACTCCGAGACCCTGCTGAGGGCGGCGGCAACCCCAGGCCCACGGCGCCGGGACGCCAGGATCAGTGCGGCCACCACGAGATCCGTTGTCGCATCGTCCATCTCGTCGGCGAAGAGCCGCAGGGCCCTCTCGGTGGGCATCCGTGCGGAAAGTCGCGCGGCCAGGGTCGCCACCTCACCAGCGATGGCGTCCGGGGCTGTGCGGGCGGCCGTCTGGATCGCCTGTTCCAGCCCCAGGCCGATGGCGAGGACGTCTGCCAGGCGACGGGCGAGCTCCTCGACGGCCTCGAGGCGATCGATGCGCACCTGTTCTGCCCGATCCAGGCCGAAGAGGCGCGGCAGGCCCAGCGCGCCGATCGCCACGGCCAGTCCGAGCACAGGCCAGCCGGTCGCCCCCGCAGCCACCGCACCGCCGGCCAACGCCATCGGCACACGCAGGGCTGCCCGGCCGCGCAGGCGGGCACGCGGCCTGCGGCGCGTGACGGTCTGGGCGGGTCGCGGCGAGGCGCCGAGGGTCGCCAGAAGCACGCCCAGGATGCCGACGAAGGCGGCCACGCCGGCCACCACCTGGGTGGCTGTCACTGTCCGGACCCCCACGCGACGGGATCGAGCAGGTCGTGCCGGAGCAGGTCCGGATCGAACCCCACGGCGATCAGGTCCGGCAGGCATCGTGGCCGGTGAGCGGGAACCGCGCGGCCGTCAGGGCCCGGGACGAAGACGCGGGTCACGACGGGGCGCCCCGACTCGCCTATGTCGTCGACCTCGAGGATCTCGGCGACGAACCGGTGACGCGTGCCGCCCCTCTCGGCGTCATGGCGCAGACCCAGGTGAACCACCAGGTCGATCCCGTCCGCGGCGGCACGGTACGCGAACGAGTCGGTCATCCCCGATCCCTGAGACAGGCACAGGCTCACGACCCTGTCGATCGCCTTGGACGCCGAGCGTGCGTGCAGCGTGCACAGGGATCCGTCCCCAACGCTCATGGCCAGCAGCATCGGCACGACCTCCGGGCCGCGGACCTCGCCGACGATGATGCGACGCAGGTTCATCCGCAGGGCATCCACCACCAGATCGGAGAGGCTCACCTCCCCTGCAGCACGCCCCGCCACGTCGCGCTCGGAAGACCCCACCCGAGCCTCCATGGCCACCGCGCGAGGGTGCCGCGCCAGCTCGTGCAGATGCAGCTCGTACTCACGCTCGATCGTCGCGAACCGCTCCATCGGGGAGAGCTCGGCCGCCAGGGCTCGCAGAAGGGTCGTCTTGCCTGAGTTCTGCGGCCCGGTCACCACGATGTTCCTGCCGGCACGCACTGCCGCGCCGAGGAACTGCGCGGTCACCCCCGACATCGCGCCCCAGGTCACGAGCTGACCCAGGGTGACCTCGGTCAGCCGGTGACGACGGATCACGATGACGGGGCGGGGGGTGACCCAGGCCATCGCCGTGAGGCGGGAGCCGTCGTCCAGCCTGAGGTGCAGGATCGGGCTGGCCGAGGAGAAGGTCCGCTCCGACTGCCCCGTCCGTGTCACGATCGCCTGGACCAGCTCGATGAGCTCGTCGTCCGACCCGGCGACCGGACCGCCGCGAACCTCGCGACCGTCGGCGTGGGCAACCCACACCTGGTCGAACCCGTTGACCTCGATGTTCTCCACCGTCGGGTCGTCGATCAGCGGCTGGAGCCGACCCATGCCGAAGATCGAGTCCATCACGGCGTCGCTGAGGGCGAACTCGTCGGCCACGCTCCACGCGGCCTGGCCCGCGTGGACCCGTGCTCGTGCCCGTTCCACCAGGACCCCCGAGAGCAGCGCGCGCGCCAGCTCCCGGCGCGCCCGATGATCGGTCTGCGGGGTCTCGCGCAGGCGCACGGCGAGCAGGTCGGAGACCTCGCGACGCATCTCGGTGACCAGGCCGTGATCCACCCGAGCCGCGGGATCAGCGGCCACCGAGGCGATCGGGACGCCGGGAACCGGGGGGAGCCATTCGGGGCTGCCGGCTGGGCGGAGGAGGCCAGGTGACGCGGAGACCTTCGGCGAGCCGCCGGGGCCCCGTTGCTCGTCCGATCCTGTCTGCTCGCCCCCGCGCCGGGCTCCCAGCGCTGCCCCGGTCATGGTGCGCTCCGCACGACCGAGCGCCGAGCCTGAGCTCGCCCGGACATCTCACGCGCGATGCCCGGCAGCTGGCGACGGTAGGGACTGCGGTGGTACCGGCGCCCCGGCCCGGTCCCATGGCTGTGCACTGCAGCCGATCGGGCGTCCTCGACGAGCGTCCCCGCGAGGGGACGACCGACAGCGGCGGCCACCTCCGAGCCGCGGTAGGCATGCGTCGGTCCGCCCTCACGGACGAGGACCGCGAGGTCGGGCGCCTCATCCGGCCACAGCTCAGCCAGTCGTCGCGCCGCCAGCACCTCGGGAAGCCCCGCCTCCACCAGGAGGACCGCGAGGTCGGCCCCGGCGATCCACGGCCTGGCCAGACCCGTCGCGCCGACCCGTCCGGCATCCACCAGGACATCGCATCCGCTGCCATCGAGCTCGCGCTCGACGCCTCCGAGCACGTCCCAGGCGAGGTCCAGCGCGCCCGCCCGTGCCTCGTCCGGGATGCCCGGCAGGAGCCCGCAGCTCCCCGGAGCATCGTCGTCCGGGGGAATGCCCACCGCGCAGGCCCAGACGCCTGCCGACGTCGATTCCCGCAGGGTGGCCAGGGCCAGGACCCCGACCGGGATCTCGACCGTCCCGCGGAGCAGGCCCGCCACGACGTCGCCGCCGGTCCGATCCGCTTCGAGCATCAGCGCCGAGCGTCCCGTGGACCCTGGCCATGCGCGGGTGAGCGCCACCGCGGTGGTCGTGACACCAGGGGCGCCCGTGGCGGAGAGCATCACGATGGTCGCCATCAGCTGACCGCCGCCGTGAGGACCACCGAGACCCGTCCCTGGGCGGCTGCCGCAGCCAGTGTGGGGCCGTGCTGCACGAGCGTGGTCACGTCGAGCACGGAGACGCCGTTGAGGTCCTCCGGCCCGATCCGCACGACCCGCGCCTCGGTCTGACCCGTCGAGGGCGACTCCGGGTCCACGACGAGGATCCGATCGCCTGCGCGCAGTCCACCGGCGGGCAGCCGGCTGCTGGGAAGGGCCAGCGGAACCAGGACCCAGCCGGGACGCGGATCGCCCTGTGGCTCGAGCTGCCCGGGCGTGAGCAGGGCGCCGCCCATCAGGTCGGCCGCCGCAACCATGCCGATGACGCTGCGAGCACTGCTTGCCGGAATCGAGTGCACGCCCGGGTCCATGGAGACCCGCACCACCACGATGTCCTCGGCGGACAGGCTGTTGCCGTAGGGCAC
Organism: uncultured Bifidobacteriaceae bacterium; assembly: GCA_964638055.1. Lineage (GTDB taxonomy): Bacteria > Actinomycetota > Actinomycetes > S36-B12 > CAIYMF01 > Prado023. The sequence goes on from CAZWXF010000027.1 coordinate 14,171, forward strand.
GTCATTGCGCAGGGCGAGGACCTCCTGGCGCTGCCCGGCCGCCCCGACCATCCAGACCGTGACGAGAGCACCGATCGCTGCCAGCATGAGCCCCAGTGCGACCAGCCAGGGCCGGCGCCGACCCGGGAGCCGACGGATGGCCGGCGCGGTGGACCCAGCAGGCCCAGCGTGAGCTGGCCCTGGTTGTACGACGGATTCAGTGGAACGCAACATGTGACCCCCGTGCTGAACGCCCCGACCCCCCGGGGCACCGCAGGCGAGAATCCCCCGTTCTCGCCTGTTCGCCGCGCATCCTAGGCCGACGCTCGAAGGGCGCCGTCACCGCGGGGGTCCCATTCGCGACCCGGCGTCCAGCCACCTGGCCTCGGTGACCGCGAGGTGGTGCCAGGGAGGAGCGCACGTTCGCCGAACGGTGGACTGCATCGCGGCCACGGCATCGGGGTCCTCCAGGACCCGGCATCCGTGCCGGACCATGAGCGCCAGCAGTCCCGGCGCTCCCTTCCCGCCCACCAAGAGGCCGGCCAGGCGTCGCGCCTGCCATTCGGGCATGCCGAGCTGGATCGAGAGCCACCGCCAGCGCGCGCCCGGAAGGCCGTGCCTGTGGACGGCGGTCTCGGCCAGCAGGGTGATCGCCTCCTCGAGCAGGCAGGAGGTCCACCCCTGGCGCACGAGTGCTGCCCCCAGGGGTCCCAGGCACTCGCCGAGCTCGGACCGAGGCCCGGTCCCTGCCGCGGGGGCCCATAGCAGGTCCAGCGCGTGATCGCCCCTGCCGTCGTCCAGCGGAGACAGGAGGATCACCCTGGACGCTGCCAGCACCTCCTCGGTGATCGCCCGCCGCACAGCCACCCAGACCATCCCCGCCGGGTTCTGGCAGGTCCGCGCGCTGGGCCGACGCAGAACCTCCCATGCCGTGGCCCACCCAGTGGCTTCAGCCTGCCTGGCAGCCGCCCCGGCCACACGGTGCCTGCGGACGAGGGGGAGCACGACGGCGTGCCGGACGGCCTCGAGCAGGTCGCGCCCATCGCGGCTGTCCCAGCCCCCCACCATCACTGCGTCCAACCGCTGACGGACCCAGTCGGTCTCCAGCTCCATCGCAGTGCTCCCTCCTTCACGCCGCTGCCCAGCGGTGGCCGGCAGCCTTGCGCGTCCCGGTTGCCGGAACCGTTGCCGCACTCCCCGGGCAACGTCGGCCGCGGGTGCCGGCGTGCCCGACGTATCGCGGGCTGACGTGGTGCGTCCTCGCCTGGCAACGACGGCAACAACGCGTTCCGCCGAGCGGCTGGACGACGACAGGGAGGCGCGGCCCGGCAACGAGTGGCCCGCCCGCAGGGCTGGCCGGCAACCGGTCTGCCCGGTCGAGCCGGGCACTTACCCCACGTCGGCGCAGTCAGCCGGCCCGAGGACCGACCCGACCGGGAGGAACGAGATGAGCATCGCGCCAGCACCCGACATGGCCCCCGACTCACGCATGCACCAGTGGGCGCGCCGGTCCAGCGGCCACGCGTCACCGGGGCCGAGTCCGACGACCTTCCTGGAGCTCACGCGACTCGCGGCGCTGGCGATCGACGCCGCCGAGGGCGATCTGCGAGCAGGGGTGCCGGGCCGGGACGGCGACGCCTGCGTGGAGGACGCCTATCGCGATCTGATGGACGCCCTCTGGCAGCTCGGGGTCACAGTTCTTGGTGCGCCACGTCTCCCGGCGGCCCCACCGGTCCGAGGCCGCAAGGGCCCGGGGCGCGGTTCGGACGCCCGCGTCCTGCTCGTTCTTCGCCGCCTGGCCAAGAGCTGGCAGGACGACCAGGACCTCCAGCCGGAGGATCCCTGCGCAGCCGTCCTGCGCGCGGCTGCGCTGATCCGTGCGGCTGCCGACCTCTGGTCGACGCACAGGACCAGCGAGGGCGCACCGCGCACACCTGAAGGCGCCCGACTCCGGGCACCCGGCATGCTGGGCGCCGCTCGCTCGCAGTGGCGTGCGCTCGTCCATGAGGCCGCTTCCCTGGCTGGCCCGATCTCGTCGTCGGAGGTCCTGGGACCAGTGGTGGTCACGGCGAGCCGGGACCTCGTTTCCGCCACATCCAGGTCGACGCCAGGGTCCGTGCGGACCGGCGACACGGGCGCGCTGGGCCTGGCTCGCCCCGGCGTGCGTGCAGCGAGCGCCGAAGCGCAGCTGCATGACCGCGTCTCGCGCCTGGAGCTCATCGCCTGGACTGGATGGCAGCGCCAGGACACCCCCGCCGTGGTGCATCAGGGCATCGCCCGATGCGGCTGGACCGTGGCCCGGGCCGCGGCCGAGCTCGCTGCCCGACCGTGCTGCGGCAGCCCGGTCACCGCAGCCCGGCTCCGGCATGCGACCCACCGCGTCGAGGCGGCGGAGGCGTGGAGGGACCTGGCCACGGCCGTGCGTGACCTGCGGACCCTGCACGGACCGATGGTCGCCCTGGCTCACGAGGCCGCCACCGTGGCCGTTCTCACCCAGCAGCTCGCCGGCGACGGCTCACCACGGCGTCCCCCGGGGCCGAGACGGGGACATGGCCATCAGCCCGGGTGTCCGACGAGCCAGGTCAGGGGGTTGCTGGAGCATGCGGGCGCAGGGCTGCTGCGGGCTGCGGACTGGAACCGCCGCTCCCTGGGCGTTGCCGGGGTTCGCGGGGACCTGCTCATCAGGGGGAAGGCACTGCCCGCCTCCATGCTCAGGCGACGCCCGGACCTGGTCAGGGCCAGCGTCACAGGAACGGTCGCACCCCTACCGGCGGCCATGGCCCGATCGCTGGATGGCGCGTACCGTCGAGTCCTCAGCACCTCCGGGAGTCTCCAGGCCACCGCTGGGGTGAGCCAGAAGGCCGTGGCATGAGGGGAGGAGGCCGTTCCCCCTGGGTCCTCGCCATGCTGGTCGTGCGGCGGGGCTGTGGCCGGGATCAGGAGGGGCCCGGCTCCGACATGGCCGCCACGCCCGACCACACGGACTGCGCGCCGGTATGGCCGACGCGGATGACCCAGAAGATGCTCGCGCTCGCGACCAGCACAGCCAGTGCGGCGAGCACCATCCGACCCCGCTGTCTGGTCGCATCCCCCGGCGCCCTGGAACGGTCCATGGCCCAGAGCCCGACGGCGACCACGAGGAGGGCCAGCGCGAAGAACGGCATCCGCGCACCCAGTGCCTGGTGGTCGAAGCCAGGGGCGCCGACCCGCTCGGCCAAGGCCTCACCAGCCTCTTTGGCCACGAAGGCGGAGGCCGCCCCCCCGGCGGCGGCGAGCAGCACGAGCCAGCCGTACTGGCGGGAGAACCTGGGCCAGAGGGCCATGACGATCAGTCCGGTCGCTGCCAGCGGAACGAGCACGACGACTGCGTGCACGACGAGCGGATGCACCGGGACACCCAGGATGAGGTCGAAAGGGCCACCTTCGGCTGGGTTCATGCCTTGGCTCCTTCGCAGCCGGACCTGCGGGTCGAGGGATCCAGTAGATCACTGCACCGGTCTGACTGTCAGCAGGTCGCAGCCGGGCGGTGGGACCCACGCAGAATCACCCGGGCGCACGGCGAGGACCACGAGCGACCAGGCGGGTGAAGCCGAACAGATGTCGATCCGGCTCCCAGGGGATAGCCTCACCTCGACAGTGGCGCTCGGCGCAGGGAGGGTCCGATGCTCGATGCCCGCGGGCTCCGGCTGGGCGCGGCGCTCCTCATCCTCACGGCCACGTCCTGGGCTGTGGCGGTGCCGGCACTCGGTGCTGCTGGTCGGCCCACCCCGGGCACCCTGTCGCCACGGGCCCAAGGGGTGGCGACCTCCATCTCCCTCCGCACGGCTGCCCCCATCCCGACCTGCGATGGGCGGCCTGCCACGATCGTGTCGAAGTCGCCGATCGTGCGTGGGACGTCCGGTCCCGACGTCATCGTCGTGCTGGGACGGGGGCGGCACACGGTGCAGGGGCGCGGCGGCGATGACGTGATCTGTGGAAGCCGGGGCCGGGACCTGCTCCTGGGCGGTGCCGGTGCGGATCGGATCTTCGGGCTCGGCGGCCGTGACGTCCTCGACGGAGGCGACGGGGACGACATCCTCTTCGGAGGCGACGGGCGAGACCGGATCCTGGGCGGGCAGGGCAACGATCAGCTCATCGGCGGGAAGGGTGACGACGTCCTGCGGGGCGGGGGCGGTGACGACCTGATCCAGGGCGGTCCTGGACACGATCAAGCACGCGGTGGCAGCGGAGACGACGACATCCTCGGCGGATCCGGGCGGGACGTCCTCCACGGCGACTCCGGAGACGACCACGTGGACGGTCAGGGTGGCCGCGACCGCTGCTTCGGTGACCTGGGCGATGACGTGGTGGTCGACGATCAGGCGGCATCGGATCATTCGAGCGACGACACCGATTCGGCCGCGGGAGGCGACGACCTCGACAAGCTCCCCTGACGGAGCAGCCCACCGCGACTGCCGACGGCTGCGACCCGGGCGAAGCCGCCCAGCTGTGGCCCGTGACGTGGCCGAGCGCCCCGGCATGCTCCGTTCCGCGGCCAGTCGGGGCGGATGCGGTCCAGTCCGCGAGCTGGGGGCAGGCGCTCCGGTGATGGAGGTCTCACCCCACGGACTGGGTCATCCCAGCGCCCGGGAGTACCCTCGCGAGAGTTGTTGATCGTTCCACGATCTCCCCCTCCTCGCCCTTCCCAGGGAGTCCCATGTCCCACGCTGACCACGCAGGAGTCCCCGCCGATGCGGCGCCGACGGCATCGAGTGCGGCGGACACCGTGACCACGGCCCATGGACCGCTCGCCGTCGACCCCAAGCGGTTCCGAGCGCTGGGCGTCATCGCCATCGCCCAGTTGATGATCATCCTGGACGGCTCGATCGTGAACCTGGCGATCCCGCGCGCGAAGGACGACCTCGGCATCGCCGACGCGAACATCCAGTGGATCGTGACCGCCTACACGCTGACGTTCGGTGGCCTGCTGCTCCTCGGTGGCCGGATCGCGGACTACGTCGGCCGTCGCCGCACGTTGATCATCGGCCTCCTCGGCTTCGCGGGGGCCTCCCTCCTGGGAGGCCTGGCGCCCACCGAGGGCCTCCTGATCGCCGCGCGGGCACTCCAGGGGGGCTTCGCCGCACTGCTCGCACCGGCCACGCTCGCCCTGATCACCGTCACGTTCCACGACGCGAAGGAACGTGCCAAGGCCTTCGGCGTCATCGGAGCCATCTCCGGAGGCGGCGCGGCCATCGGCCTGCTGCTGGGAGGCGTGCTGACCGAGTACTTCTCATGGCGGTGGTGCCTGGCGGTCAACACGCCGATCGCCATCGTGACGGCGCTGGCGGCCGGGCGCTTCGTCCGGGAGTCCCGCGCGGAGGGCAACACCAGCTACGACATCCCCGGCGCGGTCACCTCGACGGTCGGGCTCATCGCCCTGGTCTACGGCTTCACGCAGGCGGCGCCCTCGGGCGCCTCGGACACGGCCCACTGGACCGACCCGGGGACGCTGGTGTGGTTCGCCCTGGCCGCGGTGCTCCTGAGCGCCTTCCTGGTCATCGAGACACGGTCGGAGAACCCCCTGCTCCCCCTGCGCATCCTCTCGGAGCGCAACCGGGCGGGCGCCTACCTGTCGAGCCTGATCACCGGCGCCGGGATGTTCGCGATGTTCCTGTTCCTGGGCCTCTACATGCAGATCATCAAGGGCTACACCCCGGTCCAGGCGGGCTTCGCCTTCCTGCCCTTCAGCGTGGGGGTCATCGCCGGGGCCGGCATCGCTGCCAACCTGCTGCCCAGGCTCGGGCCCAGGCCGCTCATGGTGCCAGGCCTTCTCGCGGGATCGGCCGGCATGTTCATGCTCACCAGGCTCACGCCTGACTCGGACTACGCGACGCACCTGCTGCCCTCGATGCTGATCATGAGCTTGGGCATGGCCTTCGTGTTCATCCCCACCCCGAGCCTGGCGCTGCACGGGATCGGGCACCACGACGCTGGTGTGGCCTCGGCGGTCATCAACACCTCCCAGCAGGTGGGTGGCTCGCTCGGCACGGCGCTGATGAACACGGTCGCCGTCAGCGCCACTTCGGCCTTCCTCGCAGCCAACGTCGGCGCATCCGTGCCGGAGGCCCTCACCCACGGCTACACGCAGGGGTTCCTGCTGGGCGCGGTGCTGCTCCTCGCGGCCACGGTCGTCGTCCTCGCGATGGTGCGCATCGGTGCCGAGGCGACCGAGGCGACCGAAGCCGAGGGGCTGGATGCCGCGCCCCCGATCCACGTGGGCTGACCCCGCGCACCAGGCGCTGCGGCCCGGCCCGTCCTGGGAACCGGGCCGGATGCGTGATCGTTCCGACGCCGGAACATCGGGCTACGCCGCTGTCGATGATCCGTCGACGGCGCCTGCGTCAGCGACCTGAGAGTCCTCCTCGCCGGGTGCGAGCCCCGAAGGCCAGGCGTTCAGGCCCACCCAGAAGATCAGGGAGCTGCCCAGGAGCACGGTGGTTCCCACAGCCCAGCCGCCGAGGACGTCGCTGGGCCAGTGGGCTCCCAGGACAAGGCGCGTGAGCCCGAGGAAGGGGCCGAAGACAGAGAGCGCACAGCCCGCGACGCGGACCGCCGACGACTCCCGCTGCCGGGCGTACTGCAGCAGGATCAGACCGATGGCCAGGTACATGTAGATCCCTGCCGTCGTGTGGCCCGATGGGAACGACTCGAACATGTCGTGCTCGTACTTCTCCGCTCCCGGCGGACGCTCACGGCCGACGATGCGCTTGAGGGACTCGGTGAGCAGCGCCCCGACCGCCACGTTGAAGGTGAGGAAGGCGGCCGCGTACCACGCCCGCATCCCCAACAGGACCAGGACCACGAGCCCGCCGGTGACCGACGCCTCAAGTCCGCCGGTCCACTCGCCGATCGCGTGGGCCAGATCGACGGGCCACCCCAGCGGGTCGGCCCATGAGCGGATCCACGCGGTCACCGCCCTGTCGAAGCTCATCAGTGCGGGAACCTGCAGGACCACGGCGATGGTGAGGATCGCGGCAAGGCACGCTGCGACCCACAGCCCGACCTGCGCCCGGGCTCGGCCGCCGGGGATGAACCACGCTCGTGGTCGCCGACGGTCTGCGACGCCTCCCGCCGGGGGGTCTGCCCCTGCCTGATCAGCCATCTGTCGCCGCATGCGGGGAGGGCCGCGGTCCCGGATGCCGCACGGGAGGCTCCCGGTGACCGATCGGCATGGCGGGCACTCCTCGTGTCGGGACGTCCGCAGAGTCTCGCCCACCCCGGCATGACTCCTCAACCTGATCGGCCACCTCGGGTGGTTCCCCACAGGGCAGGGCTGGTCAGGCGTCCTGCTCATCCTCGACCACGGTCGGGTCAGCCCGGCCCGCGATTGTGAAGGGACAGGTGATTCGGTCTGCCGATCAGGAGAAGGGCTCGTAGCAGTCGTACGTCTCGATGCTGGCGATCCGACCGTCGCGCACACCGATGAATTGGGCGAGGTGCGCGGTGAGTCCCTGCCCCTCGCGGAAGGGACCGACCTCTCGGGCGACGACCGCCGTCCACGTCACGCGCAGGATCGCCACGTCACCGACCTCCATCGCATCCCGGACGTGGTACCGCTGCTCCCGGAGCAGCCCCGCCCCCACCGAGGATCCGCTGAGGATCTGCTCCAGGCCGGACCGGCCCCCCTTCGGGTTGACCAGGTTCGGATGCTCGATGGTGATCGCATCGAGGGTGAACAGGTCGCGCAGGTCGTCGCCGTGGCGCCCGTCCTCCAGCGCCGCGTGCAGTCGCAGGGCAACGGTGG
>CAZWXF010000027.1:22032-28565 GCA_964638055.1 uncultured Bifidobacteriaceae bacterium
CGGTGGATGGTGAGTCAGCGGTGGATGGTGAGTCAGCCATGATGCACAACTATGGTTGCACAACCGACGTTGTCAATAGGCTGGGACTCATGGACCACGTCGATCCGCGCACGCTCGACCTCCCCACCCTCGCGTTCCTGGCCGGGCATGCCGCGAACCATCACGTCCTCGGGGTCCTTCGGAGCTCCGGCCATCCGCATATCCGGATCTCCTTCGGCTACGTCTTCCAGCACCTGATCGTGCGCTCCCCGACGGTGGGAGAGCTCGCTGCGCTCCTGGGCGTGAGCCAGCAGGCGGCGTCCAAGTCCGTGGCCGAGCTTGAAGCGCTGGGATACGTGGAGCGCGCTGCCGACGAGCAGGACGCCCGCATCCGACGGGTGCGCCTCACTCCTTCGGGGTGGGCGGCGATCACCCTTGCCCGGGAGGCTCGGGCCGAGCTGGAGGCACACCTGGCGGACCGGGTCGGCCCAGAGGCCGTCGAGGCGACTCGCACCACGCTGGCCGCCCTCCTGCAGGACACGGGCGGCACGCCGGACGTGGCCCGGCGCCAGGTCCGGCCGGGCACGTGAGCCCCACGCCCGCAGCCCACCACGCATGCCGCGTAGTCGATTCGGTCCAGTCGATCGACCGGATCGACTACGCAGACGTGAGCTCAGAGCCGGGGATCGACGGGCTCGGACTCCAGGGCGAGCACTGCGAACACCGACTGGTGCACCTTCCACAGCGGCCCGTGGTCGACGAACTCCGCCAGCGCGGTCAGACCGAGGCCGTGCTCCATCTGGGCGAGCCGGCGCTTCTTGCCGGTCTGTCGGTCACGCAGGACGTCCAGCGAATCGGTGTGTCCGGGCCGTAGATGATCCGCAGGTACTCGCGGCCGCGGACCTTCAGACCGGGCTGCACCCGGCCCTCGATCAGGTCGGCCGGCTTCACGACGATGCCCTCTCGCCCGGCCGTCGTCAGGTCGAGCCACCACTGGGTCGCCTCGGCCCGCTGCCTCCGCGTGTAGACGGTGCCGGTGGTGCCGTCCCCCACGCCGAACCGGCGCTCGGCCGCGTCGCCGTCCCGGGCGATCACGGCGATGGCCCGCGAACCCATGTGCTTCTCCTCGCACACGACCCGGGTCACGCCCCAGCCGGCGTACTCCTCGAAGGCCTCCGCCGATCCGCAGCACGGTCGATCCCCGATCCGCCGCGGGGATCAGCGACGAACCGGCTCGTACCACTGCTGCTGGGCAGGCACCGAGACGATCTCGCGCTCGGGATAGCGCAGCGCGGTCAGTGATCCGCCGAAGACGACGCCGGTGTCCAGGCAGATCGTGATGTTGCCCACTCGGCCCGCGGCACCGGGGTGTGGCCGTAGACGACCATCGCCTGCCCCCGGTACTCCTGGGCCCACGGGTAGCGCACGGGCAGGCCGTACTCGTCGGTCTCACCGGTGGTGTCCCCGTAGAGGGCGAACGATCGGACCCGCCCGGACGCCCTTCCGTGGTAGGCCTCCTTGAGCCCGACGTGGGCCACGACGAGCCTGCCGCCGTCGAGCACGTAGTGGCTGATGAGCCCGTCCATGAAGGCCAGCGACCGCTTGCGGAAGTCCTCGGGCTCGGCATCGAGCTGGGCAAGCGACTCCGCCAAGCCGTGGGAGACGGTCACGTTGGCACCCTTGAGGGCCCGCACGAGCTTGGCCTCGTGGTTGCCCGAGACGCACAGCGCCGTGCCCGCAGCGACCATGCCCATGACCAGGCGCAGCACGCCGGGGGTGTCCGGCCCGCGATCGACGAGGTCCCCGACGAAGACGGCCAGCCGTCCGTCGGGGTGGGTGGCGCCCACCACGGTCGAGCCGTCCAGGTCCAGCCGCCAACCGAGCTCGACCAGCAGGTCACGCAGCTCAGCGGCGCAGCCGTGGACGTCGCCGATGATGTCGAAGGGTCCAGGGACGTCGCTGAGGTCGTTCCACGATCGCTCCCGGATGATCCGCGCCGCGTCGATCTGGCCCTGGCCGCGCAGGACATGGACGCGACGGAAGCCCTCCTTGCCCAGCCGGCCGACCGAGCGCTGCAGCTCTCGGCGCTGACGCGTGATCACGTGGCTGCCGAAGTCGCGATCGGGTCGCGCCGCGTTGCGCTCGATCGCCAGGGACTCGGGCACATCCAGGACGATCGCGTCGACCAGCACGTCGTGGGAACGGGCGAGCCTCACCAGCGAGGCACGCGCCTGAGCCTGGACGTTGGTCGCGTCGACGACGGTGAGCAGCCCGCGTCGCAGTCGGGTCCCGACGATGTAGTGGAGCACGTCGAAGGCGTCCGCCGTCGCCGACTGGTCGTTCTCGTCGTCGGAGACCAGAGCCCTGCAGAAGTCGCTGGACACGACCTCGCTGGGCTTGAAGTGTGCTCGGGCGAAGGTCGACTTGCCACTGCCGGAGATGCCGACGAGGACCACCAGACCCATCGCGGGAAGCGCGACCTGTCGCTGCTCGAGGGTGTCAGTCACGGCGGAGCACCGCCATCTGCGTCGGGGCACCGAGGACCGGGTCGGCCTGGCCGATGCCGGATTGCTGGACCGTGAATCCGTACGAGGAGGCCACGCGCTCGGACCACGCGGCGAACTCCGCCCGACTCCACTCGAAGCGGTGGTCCGGGTGCCTCCGGCCCGTGAGGCCGTCGTAGAGCCCGTTGTACTCGCAGTTGGGCGTGGTCACGATGACGGCGGCCGGCCTGGCGGCCCCGAAGACCACGCGCTCCAGCGCCGCGAGGCGGGAGAGGTCGACGTGCTCGATGACCTCCATGAGCACGGCGGCGTCGAAGCCCGCGAAGCGTGGGTCCTCGTAGGTGAGGGCGGCCTGGAACAGCTCGATCCGGTCGGACTGGCGCTCGCTCATCCGCTCGACGCGCAGCCGTCGACCAGCCTGCTGCAGCGATCGGGTGCTGACGTCGCATCCCGCGATGCGCGTGAGGGTCGGGGTCTGTCCTCGGCAGGCTCGATCGCCTCCTCCACCTCGTCGCCGAGCTCGGCCAGGCGCGCCAGCGCGACATGCGTGAGCCCGCTCCTGCGCCCGAGGTACCGACGCGTGATGAGGTCCCGGTCGGGATGACCGGCCAGCCATCCCTCGCCCGATCGCAGGAGCTTGTCGACCTCGTCGGGTCCCTGCCAGTAGTGCTTGGACTCGTCGAGGACCGGCAGGAGCACGTGCAGCTGATTGAGGGCGTCTGCGAGCCGCACCACGCCATGCAGGCGCAGCCGGACGTAGCGGGAGTCGCCCCACTGGGGGAAGGCGTCGTCCAGCGGGATCGCGTCGGCCTCGACGGTCCATCCCAAGGGCCCGAACAACCCGGTGCGCGACGTCCGGCCCGCCGCGGCAGGGAAGGACGGGGATGCTGATCTCCAGCGGGATCGCCGAGTCGGCAAGCTCCTGGCGCGAGGTGCAACGGCCCGAGCGGGCGATGCCGAACACGTCGGCGAGGGCGACCCCGAGCAGGGACGAGGCCGCATAGGAGCGGTCGTTGACGTACTGGGCGAGGCTGAAGTCGGGCGAGGCCTTCCCCCGGCGTCGGGCCAGCCGGATCGCGTCGACCTCCAGGACGAGGGCGACCGTGCAGCGCTCCTCGCTCGCCTCGGGGTAGAGCACCGTCGCCACGCCGAAGGACTGGCTGAACTCCTGCACCCGGTCGGGGTGCTTGTGCAGCAGGTACCCGAGGTCGGTTGCCGGGCGGTGGGTGGTGGACAGGGTCAGGAGCACCGGCTCAGTCTGCCGGAGCGTCGGCGTGGGTGGGACCGGGTGCGACGGTCCCCGCCGGCGGTTGCGCCCACGGTCCGCCCCGTCCGGCCCCGGCCATCCCTCACGCGGTGGTGCCGCTGCACGAGGTCGGCGGCGACTCGAGGACCCGGAAGCAGACCCCGGCGCGACTCCGGTGGGGCACGATGCGGCCGCACTAGTGTCGAAGTCATGAGCGCTGTCATCGACATCTCCGGACTGACCAAGTCCTTCGGGACCACCCGGGCGCTCGACGGGCTGGACCTGCAGATCGCTCCCGGGGAGGTTCACGGGTACCTCGGACCGAACGGGTCGGGCAAGTCCACCACGATCCGGATCGTGCTGGGCATGCTGCGGGCCGACTCCGGTTCTGTGCGCCTGTTCGGCGGGGACCCCTGGGCGGATGCGGCCGAGCTGCACCGCCGGCTGGCCTATGTGCCCGGTGACGTGAACCTGTGGCCCAACCTCACCGGCGGCCAGGTGATCGACCTGCTCGCCCGACTGCGCGGCGGGCTGGACGAGCAGCGCCGGGCGCAGCTCCTGGACGAGTTCGAGCTGGACCCGACCAAGAAGGCGCGGGCCTACTCCAAGGGGAACCGCCAGAAGGTGGCGCTGGTGGCCGCCCTGGCCTCCCGGGTCGAGCTGCTGATCCTCGACGAGCCCACGGCCGGACTCGACCCCCTCAAGGAGACCCTGTTCTCGACGTGGGTCGACCGGTTCAAGGACGACGGAGGCACTGTGCTGCTCTCCAGCCACATCCTGGCCGAGGTCGAACGGCTCTGTGACCGGGTGAGCATCCTGCGCCGGGGGCGGGTCGTCGAGTCGGGCACGCTCGCGGAGCTCCGCCATCTCACCCGGACCTCCGTCCACGCCGAGCTCTCGCAGCGACCGGTGGGCCTCACGAGCCTTCCTGGCGTGCACGACCTGGTGATCGAGGGTCACCGGGTGGACTGCGAGGTCGAGACCGACCATCTCGGCGGCCTTCTCACCCACCTGGGGCAGTACGGCATCCGCACGCTCACGAGCCAGCCGCCGACGCTCGAAGAGCTGTTCCTGCGTCACTACGGCGACGAGCTCCCGGTCGGGGAGGGGGCGCAGGCATGACCGGCACGTGGGTCCTCCTGCGCCACTGCCTACGACGGGACCGCTGGCTGGCCCTCTGGTTCTCGGTCGGGATGCTGTTGCTGTACTGGTCGCAGGCGGTGTCCATCGACGGCCTGTACACGACTCAGGAGGCGTTCGACGAGGCCGCGGCCGCCATGGCCCAGAACGCCGCGTTCATCGCGATGGCTGGACCTGCGCGCGCCCTGAACACCGTGGGTGGCCAGGTGGCGTGGCAGGCCACCGCCGCGGGCGCCATCGCCGCCGGACTTGTCAGCATGTTCGTGATCGGCCGGCACACTCGCGCCGAGGAGGAGTCCGGCCGGGAGGAGCTGTTGCGCGCCGCGCCGGTGGACCGCCGGGCCAGCACGACCGCAGCGCTGCTCACGTCAGTGATCGTCAACACCCTGGCCGGCGTGGTCGTCAGCGCGAGCCTGATCGCCTACGGGCTGGAGGTGCCCGGATCGCTGATCATGGGCGTCGGCGCGATGCTCTGCGGATGGTTCTTCTCCGGCGTTGCCCTGCTGGCGGCACAGCTGACCGAGAGCACGAGGGCGGCCTACGGGATCACCGCCGCGGTGATCGGGCTCTCGTACGCCCTGCGTGCAGCCGGGGACGTGACCGGGGGCTGGCTCTCCTGGCTCTCCCCGATCGGCTGGTACCAGGCGATGTGGGGCTTCTCCGGTGACCGATGGTGGCCCGGGCTGCTGCTGCTCGGCGGCGGGACCGCGCTGGTGGCAGCGACGTTCTGGGTCTTCGAGCGCCGCGACTTCGCCGCCGGTGTGGTGCCGGGCAGGCCGGGTCCAGGCCGAGCGGACGGCCGGCTGGCCACCCCGCTCGGCCTGGCGTGGTGCCTGCAGCGGCCCAGCGCGCTCGGCTGGCTGGTCGGGCTCTTCGCCCTCGGCTTCACGTTCGGGACGTTCGGCGACGACGTGTCGATCCTCGGGGACTCCGACCTGACGGAGATCTTCGTGCCGGATCCGGACGCCATGATCGACTCCTTCTACGCGATCATGGGCATGCTCATCGCGCTCATCGCCGCCGCCTTCACGATCTCCTCGGCTTTGCGGCCCCGCGGAGAGGAGGACGACGGCCGCGTCGAGCCACTCCTGGCCACTGGACTGCCGAAACTCCGCTGGCTGCTCGGCCATCTCACCGTCACGCTCCTCGGATCGGTGGCGCTGCTCGCGGTGGCCGGCCTCGGGATGGGCCTCGGATTCGCGGTGTTCGTCGGGGACGAGACGGCGATCTGGCGCTTCCAGGCTGTCCTGCTGTCGTTCCTGCCGGGGGTGCTCATGCTCGGCGCGATCGCGTGCCTCCTGCACGGCCTGGCGATCCGGCTGGCCTGGCTGGCCTGGCTGGCGCTGGTGTTCTGCGTCGTGGTCCTGCTCTTCGGCGAGCTCCTCCGCTTCCCCGAATGGGTGGTCAGCCTCTCCCCGTTCACGCACTTCGCCCTGGTGCCGGCCGAGCCGATGGCCTGGGCGCCGTTCCTGGGCGTGCTCGTTCTCGCCGCGGCGACCAGCGCCGTCGGGGTGGTGGGCTTCCTGCGCCGCGACCTGAACTGCTGAACGGTCCGCGCGCCGCTGGATCAGCGCAGGGATTCGCCAGATGAGTCCTCGCCTGTGACCACGCCCGCCAAGCCCACGCCCGACGAGTCCGTCGAGACCCCGCCCGTCGAGACCCCG
>CAZWXF010000028.1:0-28560 GCA_964638055.1 uncultured Bifidobacteriaceae bacterium
ACGCTCTGACCGGTCAGGAACAGGGCGACGTTGCGCCGCCAGTTCGGGCGCGAGGCAGCCTCCGAGGCCATCGGTCCAATCTAGGTGAGTCGGGCAGGACGTGTGCTGCCGCTCAGTCCTGGTACCCGGTGTAGTAGAACGTGTAGACGCCGAGGACCTTGCCGCCGCTGAGAAGCCTGAGCTCGGGGGCGGCGGATGGTGAGGTCACAAGGCGCGCCTCGGTCGCCTGGAGCACCACTTCCGGGTTCCAGGGGTACACGACCACGGGAGGTAGGCACGCGACGGCCGTCACCACGCCCGGCTCGGCGCGGAGCAGCCCGTCGTCACCGATGCTGAAGTGGCCGCTGTGATCGTTGCAGCCGTCGTTGGCGCCCCACCACAGCCTGCCCTCGGACTTCTGGAACCGGACGGTCAGTGGCTGCTCGTTGCGGTCTGTCACATCTGCCACGTCCTGCCCGTCCAGCCACACGGTGTGCCAGATCCCCAGGATCTCGGACTCGGAGGTGACCTTCGTGCCGGTCCCGGCCTCGTCGGGCACGGCAGCCTCGGTCGGTGTCGAGGTCTCTCCGGACGGACCCGAATCCGAAGCGGGGGCCAAGACGGACACCGGCGATGAGCTCGATGGCGACTCGTCCCCGGGCGGCGCCTCGCCCGGCGAGCAGCCGGCTCCCGCCAGCACCATCGGCACCAGCAGCACCGCAACAGACATCCTGACCAGCGACCTGCGACGTCCCATGTCGTGATTTCCCCTCGTCCAGCGGTCCTGTGATGTGGCCTGGTGCCGTCGACTGCCGCGGCACCATCTTGTTCCCGGACACCTGGCCCGCGTTACATCGGGGCGACTCCCCATGTGCCGGGGCAGGCCTGATAGGCCGAGCATTAGGTCGGGCATCCTGCTGATCAGGACTTCGCGCGTGACGGGCCAGGACAGCGCGACGTTGCGGCGGCAGTCCCGGTGCAGTCCTACCCGTCCGCGCTGAAGGCGTAGATGCCGAGGACCTCTTTGCCCGCGAGGAGCCGGAGCTGGGGAGTGGTCGAGTCCGCGTTCACGATGCGCGCCTCGGTCGCCTCGACCACAACCTGCGGGTTCCGCGGGTGCAGGGTGACCGAAGGGAGGCACGCGACCTGGGTCATCCCGCCCGGCTCGGCGCGGAGCAGCCCGTCGTCGCTGATGCTGAAGTGGCCGCTGTGGTCGTTGCAGCCGTCGTTGGCCATCCACCACAGCTCGCTCTCGGTCCTTTGGAACCGGACCGTCAGCTTCCTCCCGTTCCTGTCCGTCACGTCGGCCACGTCCTGCCCGTCCAGCCACACGGTGTGCCAGGTCCCCAGGATCTGAGCCTCGGAGGTGACCTTCGTGCCCGCCCCGGCCTCCTCGGACGAGGAGCCGTCGGTCGGTGGCGACGTCTCTCCAGACGGACCCGAATCCGAAGCAGGGACCGAAGCGGGGGCCGAGACGGACACCGGCGGGGAGCTCTCCGGCGACTCGTCCCCGGGCGGCGCCTCGCCGGGCGAGCAGCCGGCTCCCGCCAGCACCACCGGCACCAGCAGCACCGCAACAGACATCCTGACCAACGACCTGCGGCGTCCCATGTCGTGACTTCCCCTCGTCCAGCGGTCCTGTGATGTGCCTGAGATCTGACCGGGCGCCGTCGACCACCCGCGCCACCCTCTTGTTCCCAGACGCTGGGCACGCGTTACATCTGGGTCTGGCTGGCTCCGCGCCAAGGACACGCCTGACCTGTCGGCCTCGTGGCTGATCAGAACCGTGCGGCCGGGCGTGCCGTGCTGATCCTCCGGATCGGTCAGGGAACAAGGCCGCGCTCGCGCCACCAGTCCGGCGCGAGGGAGCCTCGTGCCCAGTCCGGTGCGAGGGAGCCTCCGAGGCCATCCGTCCGATCCAGGTGAGTCGGCGACATCGTGTGATGCCGTCCGGTCCTACCCGGCCGCGCTGAGGGTGTAGACGGCGAGGACCTCTCCGTCAACGAGCAGCCTGAGCTGGGGTGCGGTCGAGTCCGCGTTCACGATGCGCGCCTCGGTCGCCTCGACAACGACCTGCGGGTTCCGCGGGTACAGGGTGACCGAAGTGAAGCACGCCACGAGGGTCATCCCGCCCGGTTCGGCGCGGAACCGCCCGTCGTCACCGACGCTGAAGTCGCCGTTGTGGTCGTTGCAGCAGTCGTTGGCGATCCACCACAGCTCACCCTCGGATCTTTGGAACCGGACCGCCAGCTTCCTCCCGTTCGGGTCCCTCACGTCGGCCACGTCCTGCCCGTCCAGCCACACGGTGTTCCAGGTCCCCAGGATCTGAGCCTCGGATGTGACCTTCGTGCCCGTTCCCGCCTCCGCGGGGCCCTCGGTCGGTGTCGCCCAATCCCCGGACGGACCCGAATCCGAAGCGGGAGCCGAGACGGACACCGGCGGTGAGCTCGATGGCGACTCGTCCCCGGGCGGCGCCTCGCCCGGCGTGCAACCGGTCCCCGCGAGGACCGTCGGCACCCATCCGGATCCCCCACGCTCTCCTGAGACCCCGCCGTACCGGAACGTCGGGCGCTCCCCCTCGGAATGCCGGCTGGGTAGCGCGCCAGATGACCGCGACGGGGCCTGCGACCGTCAACAACGACTCAGCTCCGTGTACGCCAAGCTGCAGGTCGCCGATCGCGTTCCGGCCGTGGTCCGGGCACGCCAAGCAGGGCTCGGAACCCTTGACCGAGCGAGGCCTCGCCCCGGTCACGCCGTGAGGCGGAACGCGACTGCCTCGAAGGGCCGGAGCTGGAACGAACCGTCGGCCTCTTGCGGGGCGTCGGCCTCGTTGCTGACCAGCACCTCACGCGTGGCGTACTGTCCGGCCCCCTCTGGCACCGGGACGCTCGTCGGCTCGCCGTAGAAGTTGGCCAGGACGAGTAGCGCCTCGCCCTCGCCATGGCGCCAGTACGCGTAGACGCTGGGGTGCTCCCGCTCGATCAGCTCGTAGCGGCCCGTTGTGATGAGGCCCTCGCTGCGGCGCAGGTCGATGAGGCGACGGTAGAACCAGAACACCGAGTCGGGATCGGCCACCGCCGCCCGGGCGTTGATCTCGACCTCGTTGCCCGACGTGTGGATCCATGGGGTGCCGGTGGTGAACCCACCGTGCGGCTCGGCGGTCCACTGCATCGGCGTGCGGCTGTTGTCGCGCGACTTGCGGCGCAGGATGGCCAGGACCTCGTCCCTGGTCTTCCCCTGCTCCTGCAGGATCCGGTACATGTTCAGGGACTCGACGTCGCGGTAGTCCTCGATCGTGGCGAACTTCGGATCGGTCATCCCGATCTCCTCACCCTGGTAGACGTAGGGCGTGCCCTGAAGCAGGTGCATGGCCAGAGCGAGCATCTTGGCCGACTTCACCCGGTACTGCGGGCTGTCGTCGGCGAACCGCGAGACCGCGCGGGGCTGGTCGTGGTTGCACCAGAACAGCGCGTTCCACCCGCCACCCGCGGCCATGCCGACCTGCCAGTGCGTCAGGACATCCTTGAGGGCCAGGAGGTCCATCGGGGCGTCGGTCCACTTCTCGCCGCCCGGGTAGTCGACCTTGAGGTGGTGGAAGCTGAAGGTCATCGCGAGCTCGTGGGAGTCCTCGCGGGTGTACTGCACGCAGTGCTCGACGGTCGTCGAGGACATCTCACCGACGGTGAGGCGACCCTCCTCGGAGAACGCCTCGCGGTTCATCTCCTTGAGGAACTCGTGGATGCGCGGGCCGTCGGTGTAGAACTGGCGGCCGTCGGTCCCGGGCGGTGCCTGCGGGTAGGACTGGTCCTTGCTGATGAGGTTGATGACGTCCAGGCGGAAGCCGTCGACGCCCTTGTCGAACCACCACCGCATCATGTCGTAGCACGCCTCGCGGACCCGGGGGTTCTCCCAGTTCAGGTCCGCCTGGGTCACGTCGAACAGGTGCAGGTAGTACTGCCCGGTCCCTTCGTCGAACTCCCAGGCGTTTCCGCCGAACTTGGACACCCAGTTGGTGGGCGGACCGCCGTCAGGAGCAGGGTCCTTCCAGATGTAGAAGTCCCGATAGGGGTTGTCCCTGGAGGATCGCGACTGCTGGAACCACTCGTGGTACGTCGAGGTGTGGTTCACGACCATGTCCATCACGATCTTCAGGTCGAGCTCGTGCGCCTCGTCGAGCAGGCGCTGCATGTCGGCCATCGTCCCGAAACGGGGGTCGATGTCTCGGTAGTCAGCGATGTCGTAGCCGTTGTCGTTCTGCGGCGAGACGTAGACAGGCGTCAGCCAGATGACCTCCGTGCCAAGGTCCTTGATGTAGGGCAGCTCCTCGATGATGCCATTGAGGTCCCCCGTGCCGCTGCCGGTCGTGTCCTTGAAGCTGCGCGGATAGATCTGGTACACGGCAGTCGTCTTGAACCACGGGATTGCCGTCATCGGCTGTTCTCCTCGCACGAGTCGTAGGGGCGGATACGGTGAACCCCCAGGGGCCAGGTGCCGAGCGGCACCCGACCCCTGGGGGGTGTCACATCAGATCAGGGCGGCCTCGTCCAGTAGTGCCGCCTCCTCCGGCGTCTCCTCACGGTGCCTGGTCTTGGCGAACAGGAACGTGCCGACGAGGGGCACGATGATCGCGACGAGCATCGCTATGCCGAACGCACGCCAGTCCTCCGGGACGATCGAGAAGATGCCCGGGATGCCGCCCACTCCGATGCTTGATGCCTCGACACCGCGGACGGCCATGAACATCCCGCAGAGGCCGGAGACGGAGATCGCTATGAAGAACGGGAACCTGAAGCGCAGGTTCACGCCGAACAACGCGGGCTCGGTGATCCCCATGTAGGCCGAGACGCCCGAAGACATCGCCAGGCCCTTCTCCTTCTGGTTGGCCGCGACGAGCATCATCCCGAGGGCTGCGGAGCCCTGGCAGATGTTGGAGATCGCCAGGATCGGCCACAGGAACGTCGTGCCCGTCGAGCCGATCAGCTGCAGGTCCACCGCGAGGAACGTGTGGTGCATCCCGGTGATCACCAGCGGCGCGTAGAAGAAGCCGTACAGCAGTCCACCTAGCCAGGGCGCCTGCTCGAAGACCCAGATCAGGCCCTCAGTCAGCTGCGTGGCGATCCAGAACGTGACCGGTCCGATCAGGATGAACGTCAACAGGCCGGTCAGCAGCAGGGTGACGGGGCCGACCACAAGCAGCTGGAACATATCCGGCGTCTTGGCCTTGATCCACAGCTCGATCTTCACCATGACCCATGCCGCCACGAGGACCGGGAGGACCTGACCCTGGTAGCCGACCTTCTGGACCTCCAGGCCGAACAACGTCCAGTACTGGATCTCGCCGGCTGCATGAGCGGCGCCCCAGTTCCATGCGCTGAGCAGGTCTGGGTGCACCATCATCGCGCCCAGGACGATGCCGAACAGCGGATTGCCGCCGAACCGCTTGACCGCCGACCACCCGATCAGCACTGGGAGGAAGGTGAAGGGTGTGCTGGCGATCGTGGCGATGACGCTCGCCCAGTCCGCCAGCCAGGGGTACTCGAGGACGACCGACGAGTCCTCCCAGAAGATGCCGGTGGCCGTCAGGACGTTGTTGATGCCCAGCAGCAGGCCAGCGGTCACGATCGCAGGCAGCAATGGGATGAAGATGTCGGCGAGGACCTTGATGCCCCGCTGGATGGGGTGCATCTTCTTCGCACCCTCGGCGGCGACGTCGGCCTTGCTCACCTCTTCCTTGCCGGTGATCGCCCGGATCTCGGCAACCACCTTCTCCACGGTGCCGGGACCGATGATGATCTGGAACTGCCCGTTGGCCATGAACGACCCCTTGACGAGGTCCACGGCGGACACGGCAGCGGGATCGATCTTGCTGTCGTCCACGAGCGCGAATCGCAGGCGGGTGATGCAGTTGGTGACGGCAGCGATGTTGTCGCTCCCCCCGACAGCGGCGATGATCTCCTCGGCCGGTTTCGTGTACTCGCCCATCACTCTGGTTCCCTTCGTGAGGAGAAGTTCAAGTTAGACCCGCCCAGCGTGCCAATGCGACTTGACCGCGGCGACTTGGCCGCGCAGATGGCAGAAGGGTTCCCGGGGCCGGTGCCGCCGTCAGCTGCAGGTCGCGGAGCGGCACCCGAACCCGGACCTGCGAGCGCTGGCTCACGAGCAGGGCTTCGGAGCCCCTACCCGAAGGGCGGTATTCAACTGGACAGTTGAACAACTATATGGTTGAATAGGTGCCGTGGCGAACACCGAAGGAACCGACCAGGTCTCCCTCGTGTTCGCCGCATTGGCCGATCCCACGAGGCGGGCGATCATCGAGCGCCTCGTGGAGGGGGAGGCAGGCGTCAACGAGGTGGCCGAGCCGTTCGCGATGTCCGTGCAGGCCGTCTCCAAGCACCTGAAGGTCTTGGAGCACGCCGGGCTCGTGTCCCGGGGGAGGCAGGCCCAGTGGCGTCCGGTCCGTCTGCAACCGGACGGCCTGACCGCTGCGGCTGACTGGATCGCCGATCACCGGGCCATGCGGCTCGCCCAGTTCGACCGACTGGCCGAAGCGCTTGCAGCGCTGCGACCCCCGACACAGGAGCAGTCATGAACAAGCTCACGATCCACGTACCCGAGGGCACTGCCCACCTGACTCTCGCGCGCGAGCTCGACGCCCCGCCAGGGGCGGTGTTCGCGGCGATGACCGATCCGGCGCTGATCCCGTTGTGGTGGGGGCCGGCCCAGTACACGACCGAGGTCGTGGAGCTCGACCCGCAGATCGGCGGGCGGTGGCGCTTCGTCCAGCGCGACGACGCGGGCAATGCGTTCGGCTTCCGGGGTGTCTTCCACGAGGTCCTGCCCGCCGAGCGTGTCATCCAGACCTTCGAGTTCGAGCCGATGCCGGGCCACGTGATCCTCGAGACCCTCGTCTTCGAGGACCTGGGTGGTGGCCGGACCCGCATCCACGGGACTTCCTCGTTCCAGTCGGTCGCCGATCGTGACGGCATGGTGTCGTCCGGGATGGAGTCCGGGTTGGCCGAGAGCTACGACCGGCTCGACGCGCTGCTCACCGGCGCCTGACGGTGGACGCGTGACCGGCGGATGGCGTCGACCACGTCGACGGCGGTGACGACCGCGATCCCCCACGCGACAGCCCGGCTCAGCGTCCCGCCGGTCTGCGCCCACGCAGGATCGCCCCATTCGGCCGCCAGGACGGGGTTGATCAGGGGCTGGGTCACGAGCATGGTGACCCCGACCACGGCGAACGCGAGCGAGGCGACGATGCGGCTGATCACCAGGCCTCTCCCCCAGCCTCGGCGGGCGTGGGCGACGACCTGCAGCACGGCCTCGATGGTCATGATGAGGATGAGGGCGGCCAGCCACCACTGCCAGAGAGCGGGATCGATGACGGGCACCTGCTGGCCGTCGGCGGTCTGGACGCCGACGACGTGCTGCCAGGCGAGCAGCGCCACCGAGATCAGGACCGTCAGGATCGTCCCGACGGTCTCACCCAGGGTGACCTCGTCGCGGGTGGCGTGGGGCAGGTCGTCCACGCTCCAGTCCTTGTGCCCAGGCAGGCTTCGCATCCCCGTGTGCTCGGCGATGGCGAAGCCGAGCGTGGTCCACGCGACCACCTGGATCGCCACGACGATCAGCAGGCCCAGACCGTCCCAGAGCACCGAAGCCAGGGACGAGCCCGAGAGGGCGTCGATCGTCCCGACGACCAGCGCCACCGTCACAGGGATGATCTTCAGCAGGGCCGACAGGGTTCTCCGGTAGTCCCAGTACAGGCCAGGACCGATCAGGTACTGCGGCCGGTCGGAGAGGGATGCGGCCAGGACGGCCGGATCTCCCAGCTGGGCGAGCGCCTGGGTCTCGGCGCTCGGGTGGTCCGCGCCGTGGTCGCCGGGCGGCGTCTGGGCCTCGATGGCATCGGCGATCGAGGCCCGGAGCTCGCGCTCGATCTCGGGCCGCTGGCTCGTGGGAACGCCGCGCAGCACCTCGTCGACGTACCGGTCTGTCAGGGTGGCCATCATTCCTCCTCCGCCAGGGCCGCGAGGGCCCGGTCGATCCGGCGCCAGTTGGTCAGGAGCTGTGCCCTCAGGCGCTCGCCCTCCGGACTGGTCAGGTAGTACTTGCGCGGGCGGGACTCGTCGGTGTTCCACTCGCTCGTGAGCAGCCCCTGCCTCTCGAGCCGGCGCAGGAGCGGGTACAGCGTGTTCGCGTCGACGTCGATCCCGGCCGCCTGCAGCCCGTCGAGCAGGGCGTAGCCGTATCCGGGCTCCCGCAGGATCGACAGGCAGGCCAGCACGACAGTCCCCCGCCGTAGCTCTTGGAGGTGGCTCGCCCGGACCTCGTCCAATGTCATGTACCGCACTATACCGTGTCAGACACACCATTGTAGATTCCTGCACCTCGAGCCATGTCGGTGCGGAGTAGGTTGCGGGCATGCCTTCGGCTGCCATTCCCCTGGGTGAGGACATCTGGCGCGTGCCCACCCTGCCGTGGGACCTGCTGAACTCGTTCTTGGTACGCAACGAGGACGGCAGCTTCACGTTGGTGGACACGGGGCTGGCCAAGGCGCCGCCGCGCATCCTCGCGGCGCTCCAAGAGGTCGGCGGCGCGGAGTGTGCGGTCAGCGCGATCGTGCTCACCCATGCCCATCCCGACCACATCGGAGGAGCGGCCGAGTTGGCCCGGCGGCTCGGGCCGGGCGTCACGACCCACGCCGATGACGAGCCGTTCGCCACGTCGGGCACCGCTCCCCCGCGCGACCACTCCACGAGGCTGGGCCGGCTGCTCGACCGGTCCTCGCACATGGCCAGCGCGCCTGTCGTGACCACGATGGCCGACGGGCAACTGCTCCAGGGCAGCGGGTTGCGCGTGCACCACACTCCGGGCCACACCCCAGGCCACTGTTCCCTCCTGCACGAGCCCTCGGGCGTGCTCATCACGGGCGATGCGATCTGGAACGTCCGCTCGCGCCGCAGCTGGCCGATCCTCGCCTTCTGCTCGGACAACGGGCTCAACGAACGCAGCGCGGCCACATTGGCCGACCTCGAGTACTCGACGGCCGCCTTCACCCACGGCCCGGACATCCGTGGGACGGGGCGCCAGGAGATCCGATCGTTCCTGGCTCGCCCTCGCCAGTTCGCGCGTCTCCGCTGAGAGCCACGCCCCCGGCGCTCCCTCCCGGAATGGCTCGCTCGTCTGGGTCGGCTCTCATGGCTGGGCGCTACGGCGTGGCCAAGGCGGAAGCCGGCTGGCGTTGGCCGCCCCGCGCCAGGGTGACTGGCCCCACTCGGGTGAGATCGGGCGCCCGGAATGGTCGGGTCGCGATGCTCGCCAGGAGTCCGACAACCGCGCACTCCGCGCGCCGCCTGCCGTGATCGCCGGCCCACCGGCCGGGTGCTGGCGGCCATCCGCTCGCACCGGGCCGAGCGTCGTGGACTTGACCGCATCAGCGTGGCCGCCCTGTACCTGCTCGCCACGGCGTGGCGCTCCGTCACGCTGACCATCTCGTCCCTTCACCTATCCGAGGTGTCTCGGCTGGGGGGATGACCCACCAGTGGGGGTGTTCCAGTGCTCCGGGGGGCGGGTCTTGGTCTGGGTGTCGGCGGATCACCTGGAAGTGGCCGAGTTCGATCTGACCCCGGTCTGCACGCATGTCGCGAAGCCAGAAGGGCAGCCGGGGAGCCATGCGACCCCCACCCCCCGGGTGTTCCGCTCCTCAGGGGCGGTTGAGGGGCTCAGGGCCCAGCCGCCTCCGAGAAGCGCTCGACCGCCAACCCAACCCAACGATCGAACGCACGCTCGTGTCGGACACGCCTAGCATCCTTGGGTGCCCGCCGACCGGTTCCTCCTGCCTCCCCCAGCCTCGCCGCCAGGGATCGCTCGGAGGCTGCTGATCATCGAGGTGATCGTGGTCCTGGCCCTCTCGCTGGGCCGGTCGGGCGTCTACTCGGTAGTCAGCTTCGTGGCGGACCTGACGAGCGGGCAGCCTCTGGCTGACCAATCCACCGTCCTGAACAGCTCCCTGGCGCCGGGTCGGCCCCTGTTGGACCTCATCCGTCAGGTCCTGAGGATCGCGTTCTCGCTGGCCCCCGTGGCCCTGGTCCTCCTACTGCTCGTCCGAAACGGGGAGGGCGGCCCGCGAGCCGTCGGCCTGGACGCTCGCGAGCCCGCACGTGACCTCCGCCGAGGGGTGGTGCTTGGTGCACTCGTCGGTGGCGTCGGGCTGGCCGGCTACCTCGTCGCGCACGCCACCGGGGTGAACCTGACCGTCGTCGCCCAAGACCTCCCGGAGGTCTGGTGGCGCTGGCCGGTGCTCATCGCCGCGGCCCTGGCAAACGCGATCCTGGAGGAGGTCATCGTCGCCGCCTACCTCGTCCGACGCCTACGGCAGCTGGGATGGGGCCCGGCCTCGGCCACGGCGGCCAGCGGCATCCTCCGAGGCGCGTATCACTTGTACCAGGGAATCGGCGGGTTCCTGGGCAACCTTGCGATGGGCATTCTGTTCGCGGGGCTCTACCAGCGATGGGGACGGGTCGTTCCCCTGGTCGTGGCCCACGCGCTCATCGACATCGTCGCATTCATCGGCTATGCGGTCCTCGCGGGCCACGTGAGCTGGCTGCCCGTCCCGAGCTCCGGCTGAGAGCGCGGCGCGCGGTTCGGGGGGAGATCGAAGCGCCCCACGCCTGGTCTGCGGACCGGAGCTGCATGCTGCTCCCCTGCCACAGCACCACGACGATCAGCTGGGAGGTTCGAGGACCATTGACCCGGAACCTCTTGGCTGATCCACCGAGGTGCTCCTGGACCGATCCGCCGGGATGCTCGCAGACCGCTGCGCTGGGATGCTCGGAGGAGGAGAAGGGCGGATCGGAGGCGATCTGATGGCGATCGACGGTGGGCCGGATCTGGTCCAGCTCATCGCGCCGGACGGCAGCCGTGTCGAGCATCCCGAGTACGACCTGGACCTCACCCAGAAGCAGTGGCGGGAGCGCCACGAGGCCATGGTCATGGTCCGCAGGCTCGATCTGGAGGCGACCGCCCTGCAACGCCAGGGAGAGCTGGGGCTCTGGGCACCCTGCCAGGGCCAGGAGGCCGCCCAGGTGGGGGCGGCCTTCGCGACACGGCCGCAGGACCGGATCTTCCCCACCTACCGGGAGCACGGCATGGCGTACGTCCGGGGAGTCGACCCGGTCGCGATCCTGGCGCTGTTCCGAGGGACGACGCTGGGCGGGTGGGACCCGGCCGAGCACGGGCTGAACCTCTACACGATCGTGATCGGCGACCAGACGCTGCACGCCGTCGGCTACGCGATGGGAATCCAGCGCGACCATACCGACGACGCCGTGCTCGTCTGCTTCGGCGAAGGAGCGAGCTCGCAGGGCGACGTGGCCGAGGCCTTCGTGTTCGCCGCCGTCAACGACGCGCCCGTGGTCTTCTTCTGCCAGAACAACCAGTGGGCCATCTCCGAGCCGCTGGAGCGCCAGTCGCGGATCCCCCTGTTCAAGCGCGCGGCCGGATTCGGGTTCCCGGGGGTCCGGGTCGACGGCAATGACATCCTGGCTGTCGAGGCCGTGGTCTCGACAGCCCTCGACCGGGCCAGGACTGGCGGCGGACCGACCCTTGTCGAGGCGTTCACCTACCGGATGGGCGCCCACACCACGTCCGACGACCCCACCCGCTACCGCACCGATGACGAGTCTCGGGCGTGGGCGCTCAAGGATCCCATCGCGCGCGTGCGCGCCCATATGGCGGCTCGTGGGTTCGCGGACCAGGCGTACCTGGCGGGGATCGACGCGCGGGCCGATGCGTTCGGAGAGCACCTGCGGCAGGCCTGCCGAGCGCTCCCGGACCCACTCCCCGCGGCGATCTTCGACCACGTCTATGCCGCCGAGCACCCGGTGATCTCGGCGGAGCGGGCCTGGCTCGCCGAGTACCTGGCAGGCTTCGTCGACATCGCCGACGCTCCGCACGCCCAGCCCACAGACCGTGTCGCTGACGCCTTCGGCGTGAGTCCCGTCGAGACACAGGTCGGGCCGCGCCAGCAAGCCGGAGATGCAGGCAGGGACGCCGCCGCACCCAGGGACCCTGGCGAGGCCACTGACGTGCGCGCCGGCGCAGTGGTGCAGACATGACCCGTCTGACGATGGCCAGGGCCATCAACGCCGGGCTGCTCGCGGCCATGACGGAGGACCCCAAGGTCCTGCTCATGGGCGAGGACATCGGTGAGCTGGGCGGAGTCTTCCGGGTCACCGACGGCCTCCTCGCCCGGTTCGGGCACGACCGCGTCATCGACACGCCCCTGGCCGAGAGTGGCATCGTCGGCACGGCAGTCGGCCTGGCCATGCGCGGGTATGCCCCTGTCGCCGAGATCCAGTTCGACGGGTTCGTGTTCCCAGCCTTCGACCAGATCACCACGCAGGTCGCCAGGCTGCACCTGCGATCCGGCGGGACGTTGACCATGCGCATCGTGATCAGACTGCCCAGCGGGGGCGGGATCGGCGCGGTCGAGCACCACTCGGAGTCCCCCGAGGCGTACTTCGCCCACACCCCCGGGCTGCGGATCGTGACTCCCTCGAACGCCGCCGATGCGTTCACGATGATCCGCCAGGCCGTGGCCCACCCCGATCCCGTGATCTTCATGGAGCCCAAGCGGCGCTACTGGGAGAGCGCGGACGTGGACGTGGACGCTCCCCTCGCCCCGTTGGAGGACCTCTTCCGGGCCAGGGTCGTGCGACCCGGGACGGACACGACCCTGCTGGCCTGGGGGCCGATGGTCCGGACCTGCCTCGACGCGGCGGCCGCCGACACCGAACGGGACCTCGAGGTGATCGACGCCCGCAGCCTCGCTCCGCTCGACCTGCCGGCGATCGTCGAGTCCGTCAACCGGACCCAGCGTCTGGTCGTCGTCCACGAGGCACCGACCGTCGGCGGACTGGGGGCCGAGATCGCCGCCACCGTGAGCGAGCGCTGCTTCTTCCGTCTCGCAGCACCGGTGCTACGGGTCGGCGGCTTCCATGCCCCCTACCCACCAGCCAAGCTCGAGACCTTCTACCTGCCCGATCTGGACCGGATCCTCGAAGCGGTGGACCGCGTCATGGCGATGTGAGGAGGCTTGACGTGCTGCGCGAGTTCCGCCTGCCCGACCCGGGTGAGGGCCTGACCGAGGCCGAGGTCCTCACGTGGCGGGTCGCCGTAGGCCAGACCGTGGTGGTGAACCAGGTACTCCTCGAGGTCGAGACCGCGAAGGCTGCGGTGGAGCTCCCCAGCCCCTGGGCCGGCATCGTCACCGAGCTGCTCGTCAACCCCGGGGATGTCGTGGCCGTGGGCACGCCGGTCATCCGGATCGAGGAGGGGGCCGGGTCAGGAGGGTCAGCGGTACCGGCGACACCGGCCGAGCCGAGCGAGG
Organism: uncultured Bifidobacteriaceae bacterium; assembly: GCA_964638055.1. GTDB lineage: Bacteria > Actinomycetota > Actinomycetes > S36-B12 > CAIYMF01 > Prado023. The sequence goes on from CAZWXF010000028.1 coordinate 13,376, forward strand.
CCGCCTCCATCACGTCCGCCACGCCCGGCCCGCCCGCGTCACCCGGCACGCCTCCGGCGCAGGGCTCACGCAACCCCGTCCTCGTCGGCTACGGCGTCACGGCCGGCGGGACCCCGCGCCGCCGACCCCGCGCCACGCCGCACGGAGTCGAGCACGTGGAGCCGGGACCACCGGGAGCCGCAGCCCGCCCAGTCCGTGATGGCGGTCTCGAGACGGCCCGGGCGGTAGAGGCCCGCCTCGGCGATGCGGTCGGATCCCGTGAGCCTGCGGCCAGGCGATCCTCCTCCCCGACGCCGCGAGGACCGGATCTCCCCCATGGCTCCGATCCCTCCGGGGTCCTGGCCAAGCCGCCAGTCCGACGGCTGGCCCGCGAGCTCGGCGTGGATCTGGCCGCGGCCGTCCCGACCGGCCCCGGGGGCACGATCACCCACGCGGACGTGGAGCGGGCTGCCCGTCTCGACATGCTCGACGCGGCGGGTGAGCAGTCTGGGGCCACAGGCCCAGACGGAGCGAGCGAAGGGCTGGTCGAGGCCGGCGCGCGCGCATCTTCCGGGGTCGACGCCTTCGACGACGTGGTGGCGCTCTCGCACGTGCAGCGCCAGATGGCCACTGCCATGACCCGCTCCGCCTTCACCGCCCCACACGTGACGGTCTGGGTGGACGTCGATGTCAGTGCCATGGTCGGACTGATGGAGACGGCTGGTCGCCGAGCCGGGTCGCCACCAGTCACCCCGCTGACCATCGCCGCCCTCGGCCTGGCCCGGACCGCCCTTCGGTATCCGGTTATCAACGCCAGCCTCGCCGACGACGGCCAGCACCTCCACCTCCATCGGCACGTCAACCTCGGGATCGCGGTGAGCACGGCGCGGGGACTGGTCGTGCCCCACGTCCGCGACGCGCACCTGCTCGACCTGGCTGGGATGGCCGAGGCGCTGGGCCGGCTGGTCACGAGCGCTCGCGAGGGTCGCAGCCGCCCCCAGGACCTCACGGGATCGACCATCACCATCACGAACATCGGCGTGCTCGGGGTGGACGCTGGCACGCCGATCCTCAACCCGGGAGAGATGGCCATCCTCGCCCTCGGCCGCGTGGCGCCACGCCCATGGGTGGTGGGGAAGAAGGTCCGAGTCCGGCAGGTCGTGACGCTCGCCCTGAGCTTCGACCATCGCGTCATCGACGGTGCGACCGGTTCAGCGGCGTTGGCCGACGTGGCGGCGTTCATGTCCGACCCCGCGACGCACTTGGCCCTCGACCCCACGTCCGGCCCGTGACCACGGGCTCACGCCAGCACCCCGTGGCACACGTCGACGTGCTGGCGACCAGGATCGGCTCCCTGCTCCTGGCCGACCATGCAGGGCGATCCGTCGCCGACGTCGTGGAGTGGTTCGGCGCGATGCAGGGTCAGGACATGGCGAGTGTCTCCTGGTCGCTCGGGCTTCGCACAGGGACGACCGCCTCCCAGGTGGCGGCGGCCTTCGAGGCCGGCGCGATAGTGCGGACCTGGCCGATGCGCGGCACCCTGCACGTGGTGCCCGGTCGTGACGCCGCGTGGATGGTCAAGCACCTCGGCGTGCGCGCGCTGGCCGGCGCCGAGAGGCGCCGCGCGGTCCTTGGGCTGGACGGGTCCAGCACCGATCGCGCGGTCGAGGCATTGGCCGACGCTCTCCGCCAGGGGCCGATGACCCGCTCGGAGTGCGCGACCGTCATGAAGGCGGCCGGGGCCGACACCGCAGGGCAGCGCACGTACCACCTGCTCTGGTACGCCTGCCAGCGGGGACTCGCCTGCGTCGGTCCGGATCGCGGCAAGGAGCAGACCTTCGTGCGGCTGGACGCAGTCGTCCACGATCCCGTCGAGCTGGACAGGGATCAGGCCCTGGCCCGCATCGCCCAACGCTTCGTCCGGAGCCATGGCCCTGTCAGCGCCGCTGATCTGGCCCGTTGGGCCGACCTCACACTCACCGACGCTCGCGCGGGGATCGCCGCTGCGGAGGGGCTCGTCCAGCGATCCATCGCCGGGCGTCAGCTCGTGCTCATGGAGGCCGCGCTGGACGGCGAACCGCCGGCCATCCCACCGGCCCTGGCCCTGCCCGGGTTCGACGAGTATGTCCTGGGGTACCGGGACCGGACCGTCCAGCTCCCGGTCGATCACGAACGCCGGATCGTGCCCGGGGGCAACGGCGTGTTCGCCCCCACCCTCGTGGCTCGCGGCCGCGTTGTCGGAACCTGGCGCCGACGGATGCTCACCAGGCGCGTCGTCCTGACGGCCACACCCTTCGACGCGCTGTCCGGGCGCATGCGAGGGCTCTTGGAGGTCGCCCTGGGCGAGTACGGCCGGTTCGTAGGCATGGAGCCGGACGTCCGATGGACGGGCGTCTGACCCGGCTGCCGAGCGCCTGACCCGGCTGCCGACGAGCACCGGGGCCGGGTGGACCGAGGAACGTCGCGGGCGCAGCCCGCTCACGAGGAGCGACCAGAGACGCCAAGCAGACCCCCCGCCACACTGTCGCTCGGGGGCCCTCCGACCGCCGTGAGCCACCACGGTGGGTGACAATGGCTCGATGCGAGCCATGTGGAGTGGCAACGTGACGTTCGGGCTGGTGCACATCCCGGTGAAGCTCTACGCGGCCACCGAGGACCGGGACGTCTCGTTCCATCAGGTCCACGTGGCCGACGGCGGGCGCATCAAGTACCAGAGGGTCTGCCAGGTGTGCGGTCAGGTCGTTCCCTTCGCCGAGATCGGAAAGGGCTTCGAGGACGCCGACGGCCGACGGGTCCTGGTCTCCGACGACGAGCTGGACGCCCTCCAGGTCCCCCACGGCCGGGACGTCGAGATCGTCCAGTTCGCCCCCGCCGACCAGATCGACCCGCTGCACTTCGAGCGCGCCTACTTCCTACAGCCCAACACGGGCGCCGCGAAGCCGTACGTGCTCCTGCGCCAGGCGCTCACCCGCACCGACCGGGTCGCAGTGGTCACGATGGCACTGCGCAAGCGCAGCCGACTGGCCCTGCTCCGCGTGCGGGGCGACGTCATGATCCTGCAGACGATGCTGTGGCCCGACGAGGTCCGCGTCCCGGAGTTCCCCGGCATCAGCGACGACGACGTGACCGTCAAGCCCCAGGAGCTCGCGATGGCTGGGTCCCTCGTGGAGAGCCTCGCCTCGGAGTTCGAACCCGATCAGTTCCATGACGAGTACCGCGAGGCGGTGCTCGACCTGCTGGAGCGCAAGCTTGCCGGCGAGGACGTGATCCCGGCGGAGGTGGCGGCCGAGGAGTCCACCGGCACAGTGGTGGACCTCATGGCAGCGCTGCAGGAGTCGGTGCGCCGCACCCAGGCCTCCCGCAAGGCCGGCTCGGCGTAGGTCCGTCCCGACAATCAACCCGCACGGTCGAGCCCGCGCCGGCCAAGCCCACCGAGACCCCGCCGGTCGAGCCCGTCGAGACCAAGCCCCCGCCGGTCGAGCCCGTCGAGACCAAGCCCCCGCCTGCCATCTCTCGCCGCAACTCGCCGCGGCCTGCGATGAGGATCCTCGCTGGTCGGGCTCTGGTTCCGGATCTGCTTCTCGGCCCTGGACGCGGAGGCGATGCTGTCGTGCCATCGGGCCATGGGTCGTGGTCTCGACAGGCTCGACCGACGACAACGCCCACCGAGACCCCGCCGGACGAGCCTGTCGAGACCAAGCCCCCGCCTGCCATCTCTCGCCGCAACTCGCCGCGGCCTGCGATGAGGATCCTCGCTGGTCGGGCTCTGGTTCCGGATCTGCTTCTCGGCCCTGGACGCGGAGGCGATCATCGGGCCATGGGTCGTGGTCTCGACAGGCTCGACCGACGACAACGCCCGTCGAGCCGCGCCGGTCGAGCCCGTTCCAAGCCCGCGCCGGTCGAGCCCGCCCAGGCCCGCGCTGGTCGAGCTTGTCGAGACCGAGCGCCCGCCTGCCATCTCTCGCCGCAGTCGCCGCGGCCTGCGATGAGGATCCTCGCTGGTCGGGCTCTGGTTCCGGATCTGCTTCTCGGCCCTGGACGCGGAGGCGATGCCGTCGTGCCATCGGGCCATGGGTCGTGGTCTCGACAGGCTCGACCGACGACCGCGCTGGACAACCCCAGCCTGTCCCGGGCACGGTCTCGACAGGCTCGCCCGATGACCACCCTGACGATCAGCGATTCACCAGATGCCCCCGAAGCCGTTCATCCCGCCCTCCGCCAGCCCCGGTGATCGCGGCGCACCGTTCCTCGCAGCTCGAGCATCCCGAGCTCGGCGAGCACAGCGAGCTCGGCAGTGTCGAGCCGGTCGGCAACCTCGGCGACGGATCGTGGCCGCCTCGGTGACAGGGCGTCGAGCACCTGACGAGCCAGGGACCCCGCCGGCGGCTCCTCGGAGGTCGTCGGGACCTCTCGATCCAAGACCGAGGACGCCCCCGGGCTCGCCCCCGCACCTCCCTCCAGCAGCAGTGCCACGACCTCCTCTGCAGTGGCCACCGCCCGGGCCGCGCCCTCGTGCAGGAGGCGGTTCGACCCCGAGCTCGCCATGGACGTGATCGGTCCAGGGGTCGCCATGAGGACACGACCCAGCTCGAGGGCCCTGTTCGCGGTGGAGATCGCACCCGAACGCCGGGCGGCCTCCACCACCAGCGTGCCTCGCGTCAGTGCAGCGATGAGCCGATTGCGGGCCAGGAAGCGGAACCTCAGCGGCAGGCTCCCGGGGGGCAGCTCGGAGAGGACCAGCCCCTCGTCGGCGATCCTGCCCAGCAGGGAGTCGTGTGCCCTGGGATAGACGACATCCACGCCACAGGCGAGGACCGCGACGGTGGGGCCGCCCACCGAGAGAGCTGCACGATGGGCTGCCGCGTCGATCCCGAATGCCGCGCCCGACACGATGGCCCAGCCCGAGGCCGCCAGATCGGAGGTGATCGTGGAGGTTGCGCGCTCCCCGTAGGCCGTGCACGCCCGCGACCCAACGACCGCGAGGGACCGCAGGCCGGCTCCGCGAAGGTCCAGCGGCCCACGCAGCCAGAGGGCCAGTGGTGGCTCGGCCAGGTCGAGCAGCTGCGTCGGGAACTCGGGCTCCCCGGGGACGACCACCCTGACCCCGAGCCGTGCCATGTCGTCGAGCATCGGCGGCACGTCATCAGGGGCCAGCCGGCCGAGGACCGCGAGGTCGGCCTGCTGCTGCCGCCATGCGCGTGCGAGCACATGCGGCGCGCCCTCCTCGGCCACGGCCTGCGCGATGCCCGCGGTCCCGGGCTCGACCAGGCAGGCCAGCATGATGCGCGCCGTTCGGTCATCCATCGACGATCCCCCCAGAGGCGTCACGAAGGGTCAGGGCATGACCCACCTCGGCCATGCCGGGGCGGTCAGCTCCGGCCAGGTCGGCCAGGCTCCAGGCGACGCGCATCACCCGGTCGGCTCCCCGTGCGCTGAGCCGACCGCTCGAGACGGCTGCGGCCAGGAGCTCGGCGGCCTCCGGGCTGGGGGCCAGCTCGCCGCGGAGGACCGCCCCTGGGAGCGCGCCGTTGAGGGCTCTGGCCAGGCCGTGGCGGCGAGCTCTCAGCCGGCCACGCTCGCGAGCGCTCTCCACCCGTGCGCGAATCGTCGCGGAGTCTGCCTCCACGCGCCCGGCGCGCCAGCCGTTCCTGCTCGGTGGCCCCAGCCCCAGGCGGATGTCGACCCGGTCCATCAGGGGGCCGGAGAGCCGGGCGAGGTAACGGCGACGGTCAGCCGACCGGCATCGGCACTGCTCCCCGGTCCCGTCCCCCAAGCCGCACGGGCAGGGGTTGGCGGCCATCACCAGCTGGAACCGCGCTGGCATCCGAGCCGTGAACCCAGCTCGGGCGATGCAGACCTCGGCCGACTCCAGGGGCTGGCGCAGGGCCTCAAGGCACGCCGAGCCGAACTCGGCAGCCTCGTCCAGGAAGAGCACTCCGGCGTGCGCCAGCGTCACCGCTCCGGGCACCGGCTGCCCGCCCCGGCCACCGCCCACGAGGGCGGGCACCGTCGCCGTGTGATGGGGCGCCTGGAACGGAGGGCGGCGGACCAGGCCGTCCACGTCGGTCACCACTGAGCGAATCGCGGTCGCGGTCAGCGCGTCGTCGTCGTCGAGGTCGGGCAGGAGTGTCGGCATGCGCTCGGCCAGCAAGGTCTTGCCGACCCCGGGCCGGCCGACCATGGCGACGTGATGTCCACCGACTGCGGCCACCGTCAGCGCGTGGACCGCCTCGGGTTGACCGACGACATCGCGGATGTCGCGATCGCCGGGGCCCTGTCCAGACCGGTCGGAGCTCACCCGGTCGACGTCCCCCGGCAGCGCGGGCGCCTCGTCCCCGCGGAGCACCTGTGCCCAGTGCAGCAGGGAGTGCACGCCGATCGCCCGGACGCCGGGGACCACGCCCGCCTCGGCAAGGTTGCCCAGCGCCACGGCGATCCGCTCCCGGCCTGCCCGCGCCGCCGCCACCGCGGCCACCACCGCTCCGCGGACCGGTCGGACGCGGCCGTCGAGGCCTAGCTCGGCGAAGACCAGCACGTCGCCGAGCCCGTCGCCGGGGATCTGGCCGTCAGCGGCGAGGATCGCGGACGCGATCGCCAGATCGAGTCCCGAGCCCCGCTTGTGCAGTGACGCCGGCGAGAGACCCACGGTGATCCGCTGCTGCGGCCAGCGCGCGCCGCTGTTCATGATCGCAGCCCGCACCCGGTCGCGTGACTCGGAGACCGCGGCGTCGCCAAGACCCACGATGCTCATGCCCGGAAGTCCTTGGGACAGGTGGGCCTCGACCTCGACCAGGTGGGCATCCACCCCCGAGAGCGCCAGGCCGAGCGCGCGCGCCAGGCTCATGAGCACACTGCTCGGACGTGCTCGATCACCAACGTGTCGTCGGGCCCCCACAGCACGCCGACCGCGTCGATCCGCACGTGCCTCCACGGTCGGCCGGACTGCGCGAGCCACTCCCCTGCCAGCCGGCGCAGTCGCGTCGCCTTCTGCCAGGTGATCGCCTCGAGCGGCGCGCCGAAGCCCCGCCCACGCCGGGTCTTCACCTCCACGAACACCACCGTGTCGCCGTCCCTGACCACGAGATCCAGCTCGCCGGATCGGCACCGCCAGTTCCGCGCCAGGACGACCATCCCGTTGGCACACAGGTACTCGGCCGCGGCCTGCTCGCCGCGGCGGCCGAGCTCCGTCCGGTCGGACATCCCGATCACCCCCGGGCGCGACCCTGCCCGTGGGGGGCCCGCTCGGACAGACGTCAGGCCGAAGCTGTGGACAGCCGTGTGGTGGACGAACGGGCCGGACGCTCGCCGCCGATCCGATCGGCCGGGAGGTGCGCGTCGGCCGGGAGGTGCGCGTCGGCCGGGAGGTCCGCATCGGCCGGGAGGTCGCGGCGGCGGGCATCGGGCAGCACCACGTCCGCGCCGATGGACGCGTCCGACCCGTCCTCCTGCGTTGCCAGGGGAAGCCGCCACGACCGGCGGTGCAGCGCGCTCGGTCCGAGCGCGCGCAGGGCAGCCAGGTGCTCGGGGGCGCCGTAGCCCATGTTCTGCTCCCAGCCGTATCCGGGGACCTGCGACGCCAGATCCACCATGATCGCGTCCCGCTCGCACTTGGCCAGGACGCTGGCCGCCGCGACCCCGGCGCACGTCAGATCGGCCTTGATCCGCGTGATCACCCGCGGGGGCAGGACCGCCATGTCGGCCAGCTCCGCCACACCCGCCAGGCGTGGGTCGGGGAACAGCCCCTCGGGCACGACCGGCTCTGTCAGCCAGTCATGGTTGCCGTCCAGGAGGGCGACCCGCGGCAGCCCCTCGGCAGCGAGCTGGAGGAGTGCTCGAGCCGCTGCCACGCGCAGCGCAGCGATGATCCCGACGCGGTCGATCTCCGCAGCGGACGCGTGACCCACCGCGCTGCGGTCGACCCACCGGCGCAGCCGCGGCGCCAGGGCAGCGCGCGCAGCGGGTGTCAGGAGCTTCGAGTCACGGAGCCCCTGCGGGGCGCTGCGGGTCGCCGGCCCGACCATGACGACTCCCACCGTCACCGGACCCGCGAGCGCTCCCCTGCCGACCTCGTCCACGCACGCCAGGAGGGGCTCCCCCGCCCGCAGGAGCGAGCGTTCGAACCGCAGTGTCGGGACCCTGCTCGCCCGGACGGGCTTCGGCGATCGGGAGGCGTCCACGGTCAGCGGGCCGGGTCGGGCTCCGACGCGACGACGGCCTCGCCGACCGGCTCCTGGGGCGAGGGCAGCGACGTGTCGAGAGGGCTCCCGGCGACGGCCTCGTCCTGATGGTCCGGCAGGGTCGCCCAGCGCGAGATCGGCCACATGATGACGACCGCTCGACCGACCACGTCCGCCACGGGAACCGTCCCGTCGTGGTCGTCGAGGTGGAATCGCGAGTCCGCGGAGTCGGATCGGTGGTCCCCCATGACGAAGATCCGGCCTTCGGGGACCGTCACCTTGAACTGAACCTGATCGGTCCGGTCGCCCGGGAAGATGTACGGCTCGTCGATGGGTGTCCCGTTGCGGATGATCCTGCCGTCCTGCGAGCAGCACTCGACCGTGTCCCCGGCCACGCCGATGACGCGCTTGACGAGGTCGTCCCCCGTGGTGCTGGGCATGAGCCCCAGGAAGGCTCCCACCGATGCGATTTGCCCCCGCCAGCCGGTGACCGGAGGGGGATCGGACAGCCAGTCGGCGGGGTCGGAGAAGACCACGACGTCACCACGGCCGGGCTCCCCGCCGGGCTTCCAGGCCAGGATGCGGTCGCCCGTCATGAGCGTCTCCTCCATCGACCCGCTGGGAACCCAGAAGGCCTGCATGAGGAACGTGCGGACCAGCGCCGAGATCACCAGTGCGGCGACCACCACGATGGCGATCTCACGAAGCGTGCGCCCGCCCCGACGCCTGGCCTTCTCCGGCTTGGGCCAGGGCACGCCGGCGTCCTCGTGTTGCCGCGCCGTCTGCGCATCGTCATTCGGCGGGTGGTCAGCCATCGGTGCCCTTCCGGACGGTCTGCGCGGAGCGATCGCCCCGCCCATGTGCGGGATCGGGCCGGCATCCGCCGGGTCAGGTCATGCCTGGGCCCGGCGAAATCCCCCGGCAGGTCAGGAGTGGTCGCGCTTCTCGCGGATCTTGGCCTTCTTGCCCCGGAGCTCGCGCAGGTAGTACAGCTTGGCGCGCCGGACGTCACCGCGGGTGACGACCTCGATCCTGTCGATGATCGGCGTATGCAGGGGGAACGTGCGCTCCACGCCGGTCCCGAAGCTCATCTTGCGAACGGTGAACGTCTCGCGCAGGCCGCCACCGTGACGGCGGATGACGACGCCCTGGAAGACCTGGATGCGGGAGCGGGTGCCCTCGACGACCTTCACGTGGACCTTCACGGTGTCGCCGGGGCGGAAGTCTGGGATGTCGGCGCGCAACGAGGCGGCATCGACGGAGTCAAGGGTGTTCATCGCTCTTCCTGGCGGGAGCCACAGGTCGCCCGCAGATGTGGAGGTCGGGTTCACGCTGCCGATGATCGCGCGGCTCCCCTGTGGCGGCACCGCTGGACGACAACCCCGCAAGTCTGCCACACGGGTCACGCCGCGCCCAAAGCCCAGGCGGGGGCGTCCCGATGCTGCACGGGCCCGCGGTGCCGCCCCATCGCGACGAGTGCCCGGAGGATGACCCTGCGCGATGCCCTCGATCGGTGGTCAGGACCGGTCGTCGCCCGCAGGCCAGGAGCCGACCGCAGGCATCGAGGCCCTGGGCGGTTCCAGGAGATCCGGACGCATCTGGCGGGTACGCAGGATCGCTTGCTCGTGCCGCCAGCGGGCCACGGCGCCGTGATCCCCGGATGTCAGCACCGGGGGAACCGCCATGCCGTTCCACACCGGCGGGCGCGTGTATGCCGGGCCCTCGAGAAGGTGGCTCATCGGACCGGGCGAGAACGAGTCGTCGCCGTGACTTGCCTCGTTGCCCAGCACGCCGGGGATGAGTCGCACGACCGCCTCGACCATGACCAGCACGGCAGCCTCCGCTCCCGCCAGCACGTAGTCGCCGATGGAGACCTCATCCACGAGGACCTGCTGGTCGTCCCCGCCCGCCGACGGGCGCGGGAATCGATGGGTCGCCGCCCATATCGGCACCCGCGCGTCGATTCCCTCGTAGCGCCCGCACGCGAAGACCAGTCGGTGTGCTCCGGCCCACTCCTGCGCCATCTGCTGGGTGAAGAGCCGGCCGCTGGGCGTGGGAATCACGAGCCGGATCGGCGCGGCGGCCCCACCGCTCGGGGACGCGGACATGACAGGGCTCTCCGAGAGGACGGCCGCGAGTGCCTCTCCCCACGGCTCAGGTCTCATGAGCATCCCCGGTCCCCCGCCGTAGGGAGCGTCGTCGACTGTTCGATGGCGATCGTGGGTGAAGTCGCGCAGGTCGTGCACGTGCAGGTCCACGATTCCGGAGTCGATCGCCCGACCGACCAGTGACAGCCGCAACGGCTCCAGGTACGCGCGGAAGATGGAGATGACGTCGACGCGCATCAGTGGGCGGGGTCCGGCTCGTCCCCCGGCTCCGGGAGCAGGCCGGCGGGGAGGTCTGCGACGAGGAAGCCGCCGGCAACGTCGACGACCGGCACCATCGCCGTCACGAAGGGGATGAGCACCTGGTCCGACCCGCCCTCGGGGAGCATTGCCAGGAGGTCCTGCCCAGGCAGGTGGAGCACCTCGGCGACCCGTCCCAGGAGCGACCCGTCCGGGGCGCTGACCACCAGGCCCAGGAGTGCCTGATCGTGGAACTCGTCGGGCTCGGACTGGGCCAGCACGTCGACCTCGGCCTCCAGGACGGTGTCGCGCAGCATCTCCGCGGCCCTTCGGTCCTCGACGCCCTCGACACTGAGGATCAGGCGGCCCGACTGCCACCGGAACCCCTGGGACACCAGGACCGGTGGCGCGGGGACGCTGCCCCCCTCAGCCCAGACGGGGAACAGGCGCACGCCCGCCGCGAAGCGCAGCTCCGGGGAGTCCGTGCGGATCTCCACGGTGACCTCGCCCCGGACGCCCTGGGCCCGGCCGATGCGGCCGACGACCACGCGCATCCCTCAGCGCTCGTCGGCGTCCAGGAAGTCCACGCGGACCGGACGTCCGCCGGAGATCGCACTCACCACTGTCCGGATCGCCGTCGCGGTGCGCCCTCCCCGGCCGATCACCCGGCCGAGATCCTCGGGATGGACCCGCACCAGGAAGGTGCTGGCCGAGCCGTTGTCACGCGGGCCACGGCGCCCGCTGCGGACACGGATGGACACGTCCGCCGGGTGATCGACGATTCCCTTGACCAGATGCTCCAGGGATTCCTCGATGACCCCGCTCATGACGGTTCCGGCGCCTGCTCCGCCTGCGCGGCCACGTCCGGCTGCTCGGCGACGGGAGCCCTCTCGGCGCGAGCCGTGCGGGTCGTCCGCCCACCATCCTCAGCAGCCCTCACGGCAGCCTCGAACAGCATCTGCTTGTTGGGCTTGGGCTCGGCCATGCGCAGCGTGCCCTCGCCTCCAGGCTCCCCGCGGAACGTCTGCCAGTCGCCTGTGACCTTGAGCAGCGCCAGGACCGGCTCGGTCGGCTGGGCGCCGACCCCCAGCCAGTACTGGGCGCGCTCGGAGTTCACCTGGATCAGGCTCGGCTCCTTGCGCGGCTGGTAGATGCCGATCTCCTCGATCGCCCGTCCGCCGCGCGCGGTGCGCGAATCGGCGACGACGATGCGGTACTGCGGGTTGCGCGTCTTGCCCATGCGCTTGAGCTTGATCTTGACAGCCACGTGTCGGGTATCTCTTTCGGTGGTCGAGGTGGATGCGAGCACCGGATGTGGGGAACCCGGCGGTGGACATCGCGTGGGCCTGCTCGCCGGGGTTGAGAGGGACCTCGGCGGGCACGGTCGGCGCCCATTGTGCCATCCAGGCGTTGGTTTGCCCAAAGCATCCAGCACGATCCCCCTCACGCACCCGCCCGACCCCCACGAGCTCAACCCTTCATGAGGCAGAGGCGCGGGCTCGGACCGGACGAGGAGCCCGAGATCGCTCGGGCATCCTCCCCCGGCCGGCGGCGCGGTCCCGGGTCAGCGCCCCGGGACCGCCCGTGGGAGATGCCCCGCCAGACGCCCGGCCAGGTCGCCGACCGGCGAGACCTCCAGCTCCGCCAAGCCCAGCCAGCCGGCCATCGTGGACAGCTCACGGCCCAGAGCATCGACGGCCTCGGCCGACAGCTCCCCCTCACCGTGCGCCGATCGGACGAGCAGCCGGCTGCCCTTTCGGTCGGCCTTGAGGTCCACACGGGCGACCAGCTGCTCGCCATGCAGGAAGGGCAGCACGTAGTAGCCGTGCTGGCGTCGGGCGGCCGGGGTGTAGACCTCGATCCGGTAGCGCATCCCGAAGAGGCGCTCGGTGCGCGGACGGCACCAGATCAGGGGGTCGAACGGGGCCAGCAGGGCTGCTCCCGTGACGCGCCTGGGCACCCGCAATCGGGCGGGAGCGTAGGCCTCGGGCCATCCCGGGACCTCGACGCGTGCGAGGACCCCCTCGTGCACAAGCTCCGCGATGGCAGCCCGCGCCTGCGCCACGGGCATCCGGAAGTAGTCGGCCAGGTCCGAGGCCGTCGCGATCCCGAGGGCGCGAGCGGCGATCACGACGAGCTCGCGCTGGGCCTGCTGTCGCGACGGGGTCGGCTCGGCCAGGACCGCTCGGGGCAGGACCGCCTCGGGGACCGCATACCGCCGCCGGAATGCGCCGTCGCGCCCGGCGGAGGTCACCTCCCCCGCCCAGAACAGGTACTCCAGCGCTCGCTTGACCGACGACCAGTTCCACCCCCAGTGGCTGCGGGCCACCTCCTCCTCGTGCTCGAGGATCGCCTCGACCTGTGCGGAGGTGACCGGTCCGCTGCGCCGCACGATGTCGGCGACCCCCGCGACAAGGTCCGGCCGTTCGCGATGGATGCGGACCATCCCGCCCCAGGCGTCGTCGTGCACGCGCTCCATCCGCCAGCGCATGAGCCGATGCATCGACACCGGCAGCAGCGCCGCCTCATGGCCCCAGTACTCGAACGCGCTGCGAGGGGCGTGGCCGTAGGTCGCATCCAACAGGCCGCGGTCGTAGCCGCCCAGCCGGGAGAAGGCCGGCAGGTAGTGCGCCCTGGCCAGCACGTTGACCGAGTCGATCTGCACGACGCCGAGGCGGCGCAGGACGTCACCGACGGACCTGGCCGTGGTGGTCTCCGCGGGCCGGGGCCGATCGAACCCCTGGGCTGCGAGCGCGACCCGACGAGCCTCGGGAAGGCTCAGGTGCGTGCGCGTCACGCCCGCGTTGCCGGCACTCGAGCGTCGACCAGCCGGAGGTCTGCAGGAGCCGGGTGCATCTGGCTCAGCGCCCGCCGAGCAGGTCCTTGAAGGCCGCAGGGAGCTCGCCGGGCTTGGCCGCACCCAGCTGCTCCAGGGCCGCCGGGTCGAGGGCTGCGGGATCGAACTGGGACGGGTCGAGCCCGGCGGGCGGAGCTGCCGCAGCGGCCGCTGCCGCCTCCTGCGCGCGCTTGGCCGGGTTGCCGCTGCGGGACTTCTTGCCCCGCGCCTGCTGCTGCGCGCCAGCGCGCCCCTTCGCCTTCTTCGAGCCGCCCGCGCCCGGCGCACCCGGAAGCCCCATGCCCGAGCGCATCTGGCGCATCATCTTCTGCGCGTCGAGGAACCGCTCCACGAGCTGATTGACATCGGAGACCTGGACACCGGAGCCCCGGGCGATGCGCGCCCGTCGTGATCCGTTGAGGAGCTTGACGTCGGCCCGCTCGGCCGGGGTCATCGACTGGATGATGGCTTGGACGCGGTCGATCTCGCGCTCGTCCAGGTTCTCGATCTGATCGCGGATCTCACCCATGCCCGGCAGCATCCCCAGCAGCTTGCCGAGGCTGCCCATCTTGCGAAGGGCCTGCATCTGGGACAGGAAGTCGTCGAGGGTGAAGTCCTCCCCCGCCATGACCTTGCCGGCCATCTTCTCGGCCTCTTTGGCGTCGAAGGCGCGCTCGGCCTGCTCGATGAGGGTCAGGACGTCGCCCATGTCGAGGATGCGCGAGGCCATCCGGTCGGGGTGGAACAGCTCGAAGTCGGTCAGCTTCTCGCCCGTCGAGGCGTACATGATCGGCACGCCGGTGACGCTGACCACCGACAGGGCCGCGCCGCCACGAGCGTCGCCGTCGAGCTTGGTCAGCACGACCCCGTCGAAGCCGACGCCGTCGTGGAACGCCTTGGCCGTGGCCACCGCGTCCTGGCCGATCATCGCGTCGACGACCAGCAGGGTCTCGTCGGGCTGGATCGCGTCGCGCACCTGGCGCAGCTGCTCCATGAGGGCGGCGTCGATGGCCAGGCGCCCGGCGGTGTCGACGATCACGACATCGTGCTGGGCGATCCCCGCCAGCTCTACGCCCTCCCGGGCGACCTCCACCGGGTCCCCCCACATCGCGGGCGCGTTCCCCCCGGTGTTCCCGGGGGCGGGCGCGAACACCGGGACGCCGGCGCGCTCGGCGACCACGGAGAGCTGGTCGACAGCGTTGGGGCGCTGCAGGTCGGCAGCGACGAGCATCGGGGTGTGTCCCTGCTCGCGCAGGTGCACGGCCAGCTTGCCGGCCAACGTGGTCTTGCCGGCGCCCTGCAGGCCTGCCAGCAGGATCACCGTCGGCGGGTTCTTCGCCAGCCGCAGGCGGCGGGTCTGGCCGCCGAGCAGCTCGATGAGCTCCTCGTGGACGATCTTGACGACCTGCTGAGCCGGGTTGAGTGCCCCGGAGACCTCGGATCCGACGGCGCGCTCACGGACACGATCGGTGAAGGTGCGAACCGCGGGAAGCGCAACGTCGGCCTCGAGGAGCGCCACGCGGATCTCGCGGATGGTCGCGGAGATGTCGGCCTCGGACAGCCGACCCTTCCCGCGCAGCCCCTTGAAGGTGGCCGTGAGCCGGTCAGACAGAGATGCGAACACGCGCCGATTCTACCGGCGGGCCCGACCTGACCGGCGATCCCGCACGTTCCTGGCTCACGCCCGGCCCCCCGATCGCGCCGCGACGGACCTGGGCCGTGGTCTCGACAGGCTCGACCGACGACCCCGCTGGTCGAGCCCGTCGAGACGAGCCCGTCGAGACGACCCCGCCGGTCGAGCCCGTCGAGACCAGCCCGTCGAGACGACCCCGCCCGCGTACCCGATGA
>CAZWXF010000029.1:0-9844 GCA_964638055.1 uncultured Bifidobacteriaceae bacterium
TCCAAGGGGCCATTCCCCGCGCAATGGACCCCCAGCGCCGGTCGAGCCCGTCGAGACCAAGCCCGTCGAGTCCAGCGCCGGTCGAGCCCGTCGAGACCAAGCCCGACCAGGACCACGCCGGTCGAGCCCAGTCCAGGCCAGCGCCGGTCGAGCCCGTCGAGACCAAGCCCGTCGAGTCCAGCGCCGGTCCGGTACGTGATGCCGCCAAACACCGCGAACCGGACAGCTCGCAGAGCATGAGCCGCCGTGGCGTCCTGAGGGCGCCGTGCGCGGGATGAATCGCCAGGCGAGGGGAAGTCTGGCCAGGCTTGGTCAGGTCAGGGTGATGCGCGGAACCGACCTGCTCATCGGCGAATCAGATGCGATGCGTCCGCGTGCCGGTGACGACCTTCGGCACGCGCGCCGTCGCGCAATTGGCGGCTACGCACGCCCACGAGATCACACGGGACGAAGAGTTGGCACAGAAATGGCCGTCCCATATGCAAATCATAACTATTAGGGCTGGTCCAGCCGGCACAACGCCAAGTCATAAAGACTCTGACCTGTGAACTTGCTGGCGCGCCCGAAGGGATTCGAACCCCTGGCCTTCTGATCCGTAGTCAGATGCTCTATCCGCTGAGCTACGGGCGCATGTCCCGGAGTGGGACGCGCCAAGGGTACCCGAGCCTCCGGGGGCGGCGAAATCCGCCGCAGAAGGGGTGGCTCGATATCTGGGTGAGCCTCAGACAGCACCGGTGCCTGCGCCAGATGCACGAACGGTGGCCCCGGGCGACCGGAACCACCGTTCGACGTGCGGAGGCGGAGGGATTTGAACCCTCGATGGGGTTGTGACCCCAAACCCGCTTAGCAGGCGGGCGCCATAGACCTGACTAGGCGACGCCTCCCGATCCGGCGAGCCGGACTCGCCAAGAGTACCGGACGCCAGGGGGCGGCGAGCGTTCGTTCGTCAGCCAGCGAGGCTGTCCACGAGATCTGCGTACTGCGCCTTGGCGGTGTCCGGCGCCGTGCCCTTGAGCTTCGCCCAGGCGTCGTACTTGGCGCGCCCGACGGGGTCCATGAAGCCGGGTCGGCTGCCCTGGACGTCGCCGACCGACCCCTGCTTGAACAGCGAGTACAACTTGAGGAGGGTCTCGTTGTCGGGACGCTGCGTGAGGGTCTTGGACTTATCGGCTGCGGCCGCGAAGCGGTCGTCCAGCTCGGACATGCATCCTCCTAGGGGGATTGACGGATCGGGCCCATCGTGGCACGCGGGGCGTGGGCATGCCTGCCGGATTCGGGGCGGGTGGGAGGCCTTCGAATCCGCCGCGGAGGCCGGCGGAGGCACGGTCGCCGCCCGTGACCCCTCGTCATCCTGTCGTTCACCGGGTCGATCCCACCACGTCGTTCTGGGTCGGCTGCACCTCGCCGCGTTGCCGTCGCCCGCCGGGCCACCAGCCGGACTCACTGCGCCGCCTGCGATGCACAGCACCGAACGCCGCTCGCAACGTCAGTGGATATGGAGACACACCCTAGACCTTGACCTCGATCTCGGGTCCGGTGACGTCGATCTGCGCGCGGTGGGCCCGAACGGCGATCATGCCCACGCCAGCCACGATCCCAAGGACGACAGCGCCCGAGATCACTCCCGGAACGCCGATGGACTTGGCGAACACCGCGAAGTTGCTCACGAGGACCATCCCGCCGACCAGGACGCCTAGGAGCGTCCGCGGGGCTCGGTGCGCGACCCGAGCGGCGATGGGTGCGGTGATCGCCCCACCCACCACAAGGCCGAGGACGGCAAGCCACGGCACGCCCGAGTCTCCAGCTCCGAACAGGAATCCCGCCGAGGCGGCCACGGCCACCATGAACTCGGCTGCGTTGACCGTGCCCACGACCCTGTGCGGTTCGTGCTTGGTGAGGATGAGCATCGACGGGGTGGCGACCGGGCCCCAGCCCCCGCCGCCGGTGGAGTCGACGATGCCGCCGATGAGACCGATGGGCCAGAGGTGCCGGGTACGAGCCTCGATGGCGGGCAGGAGATTGCGTCCGAACCCGTACCGGGCGATGATGACAAGGCCGAGGACGATGAGGATGCCGGCCATCCACATCCGGGAGGCGTTCGACGCGAGGTGCGTCAGGACGACCGCGCCGAGGAAGCCGCCGATCATTCCGGGGATGCCCAGGACGAGCATCACACCGGGGTCGACGTTGCCGACGCGCCAGTGGCTGATGCCCGAGACGAGCGTGGTCCCCATCTTCGCGGCGTGGGTGCCTGCTGAAGCTGCCACCGCGGAGTAGCCGAGCAGGGTCAGCAGCGTCGCGGACGTGACGCCGAAGCCCATCCCCAGGGTGCCGTCCACCATCTGGGCGGCCGCGCCGACGAAGGCGAACACCAGGGGCACGAGCATCGGCGAATCCTACTGTCCCGGTCTGCCAACTTCGGACGTTCCTGGGCAGCAGCCCCGGTCCCGGGTCGCCCACATGAGCACGACCGGGATGCCGAGGGGCCCCATCAGCCTGAGCGCACAGGAGGCCCGTGGCAGACGGCCGATTCGGTCCGGACCACACGCTCGAGGAACAGGTGGCCGCCGCCGTGATCCCGCGGCTCATCTGTGGCGCATGGCCGCGGACCAGAAAGGCGTCAAGACCCGGCCCCCGCGTGTGCGGGGAACCGGGTCTTGACGTTCGTGCTGTACGACTGCCCCGGACCCTGAGGTGCCGGGGGTAGCCCGACTACTGCTCAGACGCGCGAGCCAAGGCCGCTACGCCGTTGGGCTGAGCCTCGTCTCAACGACGCCCGCTGCCGCCCCTGTTGTTCTTGCCCTTGTCGCTCTTGTTGTCCTTGGCGCTCTTGTTGTCCTTGGCGCTCTTCTTGCCCTTGTCGCTCTTGTTGTGGCGCGTGAGGTCCAGGGTGTCACTGCACCTGACCAGACCAGGGCCGATGTTGCGAGCGACGTAGAACGTGACGTTGACGCTGGTGGCGCGCCTGGGGATGTCAACCGTACCGCTGGTGTCGCCACGAACGAGGTCGACCCTGCCGCGATCATCGCCAGCGCGGGTGCCGGCGAAGTCGATCACGCCAAACGCGGTGTCGGCCCGCGCGTTGCTCTTGAACTTCACGTTCAGATCGCCGTGCCGATCCTTCTTCAGATCGACACTGCACGTGGTGCGGCGCCAATCGGAATGGTCCTTGCCCTTTGCCGTAGCTGCCCCTGCGCCGCCCATGGTCATCCCCATGACCATGAGCGCCCCGCCGGACAGGGCGACGATGCGCCTTGACCCAACCTTCATGTGAAACCCTCCAACTCCCCCAGCCACCTTGGCTCGGCAACTGGGAACTTAGACCGCTTGGGTCGCACAACTCAAGGGTTTGGCAACAGCATTTTTCGTGAATCGGTTCGCCGTGAGTGAACGGGGCCCCGCGAGCAGTGGGCGAGGCTTCCCCCGCGAGCCGCGATTCGGGATTACTCAGCGTCGATCGCACGTCATCCCTGCGTGATTCTTACTGAACCAGCGGAATGATCGCCGCGTCGACGACCGCGGCCACCGCCACGTCCAGGTCGCCGTCGCCGCTCACGACGAGCTCAGGGTCCAGCGGCTGCTCGTAGTCCTGGCCGACACCTGTCAGGTTCGGCAGGTGCCCGGCGGCCGCCTTGGCATACAGGCCCTTCGGATCTCGTCGGGCGCACACCTCGACGGGTGTCCGCACGGCGACCTCGACGAAGTCACCCTCGGCGAAGAGCTGTCGCGCGGCCCATCGATCCGAGCGGAAGGGTGATACGAGGGCGACGATCACGATGCAGCCAGCCGACATCATCAGGCGGGCCACCTCGGCCACGCGCCGGACATTCTCGGCCCGGTCCTCGGCGGTGAATCCGAGGTCCTTGTTCAGGCCGTGCCGGACACTGTCCCCGTCAAGGACGAACGTCCGGTAGCCCCGGCGGAAGAGGTCGCGCTCGACCCCGTCGGCGATCGTCGACTTGCCGGATCCCGACAGGCCCGTCAGCCACACCACCCTCCCCCGGTGGCCGGCCATCGATTCGCGCGCCACGCGATCGATCGTGAAGTCATGCTCCTGCACATTTCCCGAACGCCGCAGTGCGTAGCGGATCACCCCCATCGCCACGGTCGCCCCGGAGATGCGGTCGACCAGGTAGAAGGGCTCAGCCTCCTGCCCCGGCCCCGGCAGGCGCAGGTTCACGGGGGCGTCCGTGGCCAGCTCGACCCGCCCGGCGTCGTGGCGGGCGAGGTTGCGGGCACCCTCGGAGTGCCCGTCGAGTGGGTCGACCCGGTGGCGAAGTGACGTCACGACGGCCGGTACGGCCACGGGACCCTGCACCAACAGGTACGAGCGACCATGGGCCATCGGCTCGTCGCCCCACCACCGGAGCTCCGCGGAGAACCGGTCGTCGCCCCGGGGTGGGGGCGCCTCGGCAGGACCCCCGAGGGCCGAACCCGGTGCGTCGGGCATCGCGCTTGACACCCTCCCATGTTGGCCCAACCGAGCACCTTCAGCCGACGCGACAGGCCCAGCGTGCGGCACTGTTGTCCCGTGCGGACTCTCTCGATCGATTGTGGCGGCAGCGGCCTTAAGGCATCCGTTCTGGATCCCGAAGGTCGGATGATCGCCGACAAGGTTCGGGTCGCCACCCCCTACCCCATGTCCCCGGAGGGATTCGTGGCGGCGCTCGTCGGGATCGCCGGGACGCTCCCGCGAGCCGACCGGGCCACCATCGGGATGCCGGGCATGATCCGGCACGGCCGGGTGATCTCGACCCCGCACTACATCACAACGGCGGGGCCGTTCACGCCGGTCGATCCCGGGCTGGCCACGGCCTGGGACCACTTCGACGCGCAGTCCGCGCTGGCCTCGGGCTTCGGGATGCCCACGCGGGTCGTCAACGATGCCGAGGTCCACGCGGCGGCCGTCGTCTCCGGCAAGGGCCTGGAGGTCACGTTCACCCTGGGGACCGGTCTGGGGTGCGCGGTCTTCGACGAGGGCTCCCTCGTGCCCAAGATCGAGGTGTCACGAGCTCCGGTCCGCAAGGGAGTCATCTATGACGAGTGGCTCGGCGATCACACGAGGCGGGCGATCGGGAACGCCGCCTGGTCGCGGCGGGTGCGCAAGGCGGTGGACGGCCTGCGGCCCATGTTCGTCTGGGACCGGCTCTTCGTCGGTGGCGGGAATGCCCGGCGGCTCACGCTCGACCTGGGCCGGGACGTCACCATCGTGCCCAACGAGGCTGGGATCGCAGGGGGCATCCGATTGTGGGAGCTGGGTCACGGGTCGGTCAGCCATCCCGAATGAGTGCGGGCTGTGACCCGGGGGAGCGGGCTGTGACACAGGGGAGCAGGTCACTGGGGTAGGTCACCGAGCGCAGGACACCCTGGCCCCGGGCGAGCATCGTGGGATCGTGCGCCGGCTCCTCCGGCCGGAGGTGCTCCAGTCACGCCGGAGGGAGATCCATGACTGATGTCGAGACGATCCGATCGTCCCTCCGAGCGGGCCAGCCGGTCGTGGGGCTCGACTTCGACGGGGTTCTCAACATCGTTCCCATGCGGTTCGACCGAAGCCTCCCGCCCGGGTTCGAGATCCACATGGTGGAGCTGGACCGCGCGAACTGGCCGACGCATCCGTACGTCCGGCCTCTGCCCCCGTCGCCGGAGCGCGTCCTCCACCGGATCACGGTGAGTCGGGCGCATGGCGTGATGGTGCGGTCATGGCTTGCCGAAGGAGCCGCAGTGGTGTGGGCGACGACATGGGAGCGAGCCGTGCTGCGCAACGCGCACCTGTGCGACATCCCCGAGCTTCCGGTGCTGGAGATCTCGAAGGTCGTGACGCACGATGCCCCGCGACGGACGGCCGAGTGGAAGGTCCTGGGGATGCGGACGGCCTTCCCGGGCCATCCTCTGGTCTGGGTGGACGACTTCGGGGCGGGCAACGAGGGCGAATGGGTCTACGGGGAGCCGCCGGCTGACCTGCTGATCGTGGCCCCCGACGAGACCGTCGGACTCACGCAGGAGCAGTCGGACCTAGTGCGCGACTTCGTCCGGCGGCACGTCGGTCAGGCGGCGACCGAGTGATGCTGTCTGGCCGGGCACTGCCCTGTCGAGGGGCTGCGGTGGTTCGCTGCTGGAGAGGTCGAGGGCACTGGAAGAGGGCTGGGGCCAGCCCGCCAGTGCCGAAGACCCGACGGACTCGGCGCCCGGACGTGGGTTACTGTGGCGCGACGTGACGGCCTCCTTCAATGCGATTGCCGACGATGCGCTCGGTCGCAGCGACATGACCGACCTGCTCGACCGCCTGGCACGACGTGAGGTGAGCCCGGGGGAGCTCCACGCCGCTGCCGTGAGCCGGGCCCGGACCGCGAACCCGCACGTGAATGCCATCACGAAGTGGCTCGGCCCGGCGCAGGGACCCCTGGGATGGGCCGACGAAGGTCCGCTGGCCGGGATACCCACAGTCATCAAGGACAACGAGGACATCGAGGGCGAGTTCACCACGCATGGGTCGCGCGCTGTTCCGCAGGCCCGAGCCCGGCGGACCTCGCCGATCGTCGCGCAGATGCTCCGCATGGGGCTGGGTGCGCTCGCCACCACCACGCTCCCCGAGTTCGGGCTGACGGCCACGACGGAGTCGAGCCGGTTCGGCGCCACCCGCAACCCGTGGTCGCTGGATCGGTCCACGGGCGGCTCGAGCGGTGGGTCAGCAGCGCTCGTGGCAGCAGGCGTGGTGCCCATCGCGCACGCCAATGACGGCGGTGGTTCCACGCGCATCCCTGCCTCCGCCTGTGGCCTGGTCGGGCTCAAGCCCAGTCGGGGCAGACTTCTCGATCCCCCGCAGCTGCAGCGCCTGCCGGTGCCCATGGTCACCCAGGGCGCGCTGACCCGAAGCGTGCGTGACACCGCGCTCTTCTACGCGGTCTCCGAGGACTTCCATCGCGATCCCCTCCTGCCGCGAATCGGTCACGTGACCCGGCCGGGCAGCAGGCGGCTGCGCATCGGGCTCCTGACCAGTGTGGGCAACGACCTGCCGACGAGCCTCGAGGTGCGGGATGCGGTGGAGGGCGCGGCCGAGCTCTGTGAGTCGCTGGGCCACGACATCGTCCCGGCGGGGAGTCCTGTCGACGACCGATTCGGGCCGGACTTCCTGCGCTACTGGGCGCTGCTGGCCTTCCTGCTGTACCGCGGGGGGCCGGCGCTCTTCGGCAGGCAGTTCGACCCGGGCCAGACCGAGCGGATCACTCGTGGCCTCAGCAGCATGCTCACCCGACACGGGGACCGTGTCCCCTTGGGGATCAGGCGGCTGCGCCGCCTGGCCCGGGACCACGAGGCAGGATTCGCCGACTACGACGTGCTGCTCTCGCCCGTCACCGGCCATTCCGCCCCACCGATCGGACATCTGGGCCCTGACGTGCCCTTCCGGACCCACGTGCTGCGGCTGTTGCAGTACGCGAACCTGACCCCGGTCCAGAACGTCTCGGGGTCACCGGCCATCTCCCTGCCGCTTGCCAGGACCCGTGCGGGCCTCCCGCTCGGCGTGCAGTTCGCGGCGCCCTTCGGCCAGGAACGGCTCCTGCTGGAGCTCGCGCTGGAGCTCGAGGAGGCGGCGCCGTGGCCGACCGAGCCGCAGCATTCGGATGCAGCGGCGTCGGCTCCCGGGTCAGGGGTCCCCGTGGGTGCTCAGTCCTGGATCTGAGCCAGCATCCTCCCCTGCACGAACCCCTGGGACAGCCGATTGTCGAACGAGGCCATGCCGGGCAGTCGGTGCAGTCTGTGAGCAGGAGCCCTCGCTCTGAGCATGAGCGCTCAGCGCCGAGGGACAGCCGAGTCCTGAGCCGAGCGGCACCCGTTCGTGGTCAGCCCGGGTTCGTGATCAGCCAGCGAGCGCGACGTCGTCGTCCTCGTCATCGAGGAGCACGTCGCCGAGGTACTCGACCGGGCGGGTGCCCATCGACACGATGGCGGCCACCGAGGCAACGAGGAGTCGCTGGCTGATCCGAAGCCAGGCGTTGGGGTCGGTCAGCGTGATCCGCTGGAAGCGCGAGGTCTGCAGGATCGGCCACTGCCGGTCCTCCGCCAGCGCCCGCAGGGCGGGGTCGGGGTTGACGGCGACGGGGTGGCCCACCGACTCGAGCATCGGCAGATCTGTGATCGAGTCCGAGTACGCATAGGACTCGCCGAGGTCGTAACCGCGCTGCTCGGCGATCCTCCTGAGGATCTCGGCCTTGCCCTCGCCGGAGCAGACCGGTCCGTCCGTGCCGCCGGTGAACCGGCCGTTGGCGTCGACGGCCGGGGTTGTGCCGACTCCGCCCTCAAGGCCGAGTGCGGCGGCGACCCGGGCGACCAGATCTGTCGGACTCGCAGAGATCAGCACGCGGTCCCGCCCGGCGATCATGTGCTCGTCGAGCAGGCGTCGCATCGCGGTGGTGACGCTGTCGGCGAGCGTGGGAGCCAGGTCGGCGACCAGGGAGAGGAACTCGTCGCGGTCACGGCCCGCCAGTGCGCTGAAGACCTGGCTGCGCACCTTCTCTGCCCGCTCCTCGCCCACGCCGCGCAGCATGTAGAGCACGCCGGTCCGGACGTCACCGAGGGCCGTCTGCGGGTTCATCCAGCCCGACCGGATCGCGGCTGCCGCGAGTGGCACATGGGCTGCTGCGGGGACCGCTGTCCCGTGCATGTCGAAGAAGGCCGCGGACCGGGCGATCTCGGGGCCGGACTCATCCGAAGCCCCGGGGGGAGTCGTCGTCATGCTGGGATTGTGCCACCGGATGGGCGCTGACAAACGTCCAGTCGGCAGCCCCCGAGGTGATCAGGGGCGCGTCCGGCCCCAACGGGGACCCCGACAAGGCCCCTGCGCGTGACACCCGGCCATGAGAGGTGGAGGGCTGTGAGGTCGGCTGCGCTGCTCGCGAGAGCGAGGTGGGGGCGTAACGAGGAAGGATCGGGCGCCCGGGAACGCCCGATGGCAGCGTCGTGACACGGGCGCCCCAGGGTGGGGGAGCCATGACCGCTGGGGCGCGCACGCGGGTGGCCCGCAAGGTCGGCGCGCACACAACCGCGTCGGACCGGGAGACTGTGCCGGTGGAAACCACACCCGCCGCCGCCGCGCTTGCGCCAGCACCTGTCGCCGGTGACCCGGGATACAAGCCCAAGCTGCGGGGTTGGCTGCACTTCGCCGCAGCACCCCTGGCCCTGGTCCTCGGCCTGATCCTCATGGTGCCCACGCCGACGGAGGCACTGCGCGCATCGGTCGCTGTCTACGTGCTGACGACAGTCCTCCTGTTCGGAGTCAGCGCTGCGTACCACCTGGGGGCGGGCAGCCCCTCGGTCAACGCACGGCTTCGGCAACTCGATCACGCCAACATCTACCTCTTCATCGCCGGCTCCTACACGCCTTTCGCGGTCGCGATGCCGGACAGGACCGTTGGATGGACGATCCTCGGCCTGGTCTGGGGAGTGGCCGTGCTCGGGCTGATCGTCCGCGTGGTGTGGCGGTCCGCGCCGCGCTGGCTGGTGGTCGCCTCATATGTGGGCCTGGGCTGGGTGGCCGTGTTCTACCTGCCCGACATCCATCGCGCCTATGGCGGGCTCGTCGTGGTCCTGCTGGGCATCGGCGGGGTCCTCTACACCGTTGGCGGTGTGATCTACGCGCGCAAGCGTCCGAACTTCCACCCGGACTGGTTCGGCTTCCACGAGATGTTCCACGCCTGCACGATCGCCGCATACCTCGTCCAGTACGTGGCTGTGGCGATCGCCGTGCTGGGGTAGTTCGACCGGCGGGCTCGACGAACGGCGCGGGTCGCGTCTGGTCTCGACGGGCTCGACCAGCGGCACATGCGTCGGTCGGGCTGGTCGAGACCAA
>CAZWXF010000029.1:9944-27983 GCA_964638055.1 uncultured Bifidobacteriaceae bacterium
CGCCGCGATCAGGGGGCATATGCGTCGGTCGGGCTGGTCGAGACCAACGCCGCGATCAGGGGGCATATGCGTCGGTCGGGCTGGTCGAGACCAACGCCGCGACCAGCGGGGGCACTTCTGGTCTCGACAGGCTCGACCAACGCGGTGAACCCATCGCCTTGCACGGGCTGATCGCCGGGGCGACCATGGACACGTGAGCGAATCGCTGATCGCAGCGCCGTCCGTCTGGTCGCAGACCGCTGTCTCGGAGACTGAGCACGGAGTCGGCGCAGCCTGCACGAGGTGCGGTCACGATGCGCAGTTCGACTTCGGTCGCGTGTGGCTCTGCCTGGACTGCTATCACGTCGTGGGGTCCACCTGCTCCGGCCTCAGCCTGCCCCGGCCCGACGACGTCTGCTGATCCCCTTCGCCCGCTGCGAAAGGGCTGCGTGTCACCCGCGAAGGGCGAACCTCTGGGTCGATCCCCGTGACCTGGCTGCCTGCCCGTTCCGGTCGACCCCTCGCGACCCCAGATTTCTTCGCCGCCCAACGCCGGGCCGCACTGGACCGACGCGACCTCCCGCTGGTCGAGCCAGTCGAGACCGGCCCGTCGCGCTGGTTGGGCCGACGGGTCTCGACTGAGCTCGACCAGCAGACTGACAGCGTCCTGGCGCGCCCCACCCCTCACGTTGGTGAACCCCTGTATCAGCGGCTCGCCATCCATCGGCAGGCGCTCCCCGAGCATCCTTGTACCGGGCTTCTGAACCCGCGCCGGCAAGCCCGGCCGGGCTACCCTGCCGAGGGTGATCGACGATGCGACCCTGAGCTTGGTCATCCTCGCGATCACGATCGGGGTCTTCATCTGGAACCGGGTGGCCGTCGAGGTGGTGGCCCTCGGCAGCGCGCTGGTCCTGTTCGGCGCGGGGCTGCTCACCCTCAACGAGACCCTGGCCGGGTTCGGCGATCCTGTGGTCGTCTTCATCGCGGCCCTGTTCGTGGTCAGCGAGGGTCTGAGCGCCTCCGGCGTGACTGCGTGGATCGGCCAGCAGGTGATCGAACGGGCGGGCACGGGCCAGGCCCGCGTCCTCGTGGTCGCGATGCTCATGACCGCGGCGATGACGGCCCTGATCAGCCTGAACGGGGCTGTCGCGGCGCTCCTGCCGGTCGCGGTGATCCTCGCTGCCCGTACTGGCCTCGCCCCGTCCCGCCTGCTCATGCCGATCGCCTTCGCCGGCAGTGCCGGCTCGCTGCTGGTCCTCACGGGCACGCCGATCAACGTGATCGTCTCCGACGCGGCGGTGAGTGCCGGGGGCCAGCCGTTCAAGTTCTTCGAGTTCGCATGGGCAGGCATTCCGCTGGTCATCGGGACGGTCCTCATCTGCGTGCTGTTCGGGAGTCGGACGCTGCCGACCCGGACCCCGGCGACCACCCCGCCCGACCTCAGCGGGTACGCGCGCGACCTCGTCAAGCAGTACGAGCTGGCCAAGGACCTGTTCCAGCTGCGCGTGCGCAGCGTCTCGCCACTGATCGGGTCCGACCCGGGCGAGGTCTCTCGAACACCATTCGTGGGCGTGCGGGTCATCGCGGTGCGGGCGCCCGGGGGTGGGCTGATCCCGTCGGGGAACCCCGTGGCGCACAACGACCTCCTCCTCGTGCGGGGCGACGCCGGATCGGTGAACCGGCTGATGATCGAGCAGCGGCTGGCGATCGGTCAGGAGCCGGACCAGGCACCCGCCCTGTCCGACGATCCCGACGTGACCCACGTGGGATTCCTGCCCGAACCCCGTCGACCGCTGGCGGACACCCTGCTGAGCAACGAGCTTGGGATCGCCGAGGTCGTGGTCCCCCCGCGCTCTCGGCTGGTCGGCGAGGCCGTGGAGCCGGGTCTGGCTCGCTCGGGCGGACAGCAGGTGATCCTGGCGGTCTCGCGGCGAGGGGAGGACCGCCCCGGCAGCACGGTCCTGGCGGTCGGGGACACGATGCTGATCCAGGGGACCTGGGCCTCGCTGGAGCAGAACGTCACCAACCCCGACGTGCTCATCGTGGACTCCCCGGACCACATCCGTCGCCAGGCAGCGCCCCTGGGCCGCCGCGCGGTGATCGCAGCGGGCGTCCTGGGTGTGATGGTCGTGCTGCTGTCGACCGGCGTGATGCCGCCGGTGGTCGCCGCGCTGCTGGGCGCCCTCGGGATGGTCCTGATGGGGATCGTCTCGCCAGAGCAGGCCTACCGGGCGATCCCCTGGACGACGATCATTCTCGTCGGCGGCCTGATCCCCCTGGCCAACGCGGTGCAGACCAGCGGGGGCGCCCAGATCATCTCGGACGCCATCGTCAACATCGTGGGCGATGCCAGCCCCTACGTGCTCATGGCCGTGCTGTTCATCGCCGCGGGCACGCTGGGCCAGTTCATCAGCAACACGGCGACCGCCCTGATCCTCATCCCCGTGGCAGTGACCGCCGCGCAGGCGCTGGGGATATCCGAGCGACCGGTCCTCATCATGATGTCCATCGCGTGCGCGGCAGCGTTCATGACCCCGATAGCGACCCCGGCCAACATGCTCGTGATGGGGCCAGGGGCCTACAAGTTCGGTGACTACTGGAAGCTGGGCTGGATGTGCTTCGTCTGGTTCTTCATCATCGGCGTGTTCTGGGTGCCGGTGGTCTGGGACTTCTGAGCCCTGCCGCCCGGCGATGAGGCCACGAACGTCCGCCTGATCGGGCGTTCGAGGGACGTCGCGCTGATTTGATGACCCCATGCCGAACCTCGGCCCGGGCGCGACGGGATCCGCGCGTGAGCAGGCCGCGCTGCGGGTGTCGCTCGCCGCGGCCGCCGTCATCGGGGTCGTCGCCATCGCGTGGGGGCTCTGGGCCAGCGCCGCGATCATCATCTTCGACGGGGCCTACGCCTGCCTGGGCATCCTGCTGACCTGGCTGTCGCTGCGCGCCTCGCGCCTGGTCGCCGCCGGGCCCACGAGGTCCTACCCGTTCGGCCGGGAGGCGCTGGCGCCCCTGGTGATCTTCGTGCAGGGCCTGGCCCTGATGGGGACCTGCCTCTACGCGATCGTCGACTCGGTCATGGTCATCCTCGACGGCGGCTCCTCGACCGCAGTCGGTCCCGTGCTCGCCTACGGCTTCCTCAGCGCGATCGCCTCCGTGGGCGTGTGGGCGTTCCTGCGCACGTACGCCAGGAGCTCCGAGCTCGTGGCGGCCGAGGCCACCCAGTGGCTCGCGGCGACGCTGATGAGTCTCGGCATGTTCGTGGCGTTCACGGCGGCGCACTTCATGAGCGGGACGGACCTGGCCCACCTGATCGTCTACCTCGACCCGGCCCTGGTCATCCTCGCCTCCGGGGGGCTGCTGCCCGCGCCCTGGCGGATGCTGCGGACCACGGTTCGCGAGCTCGGCGAGGGTGCCCCGCCGGAGGACGTCCAGCGGCCCGTGCTCGACCGGGTCGCCGAGGTCACCGCGCAGGAGGGGCTGCAGGAGCCCACGGTCCGCATGTCGAAGCTGGGCTCGAAGCTCTACGTCGAGATCGACTACCTCGTCGAAGCGGGGCAGTGGGACACCTCGGACGCCGACCGGGTCCGGCGCGCGATGACGCAGCGCATGGACGAGCTGCCCTACTCGGTCTGGCTGAACCTCGACCTGAGCACTGATCCCTCGTGGGGCCAGTGACCGATCTGCACGGATTGTGACGGTTGGCGGTTGAATCGTCACGCACCGTAGCCGAGGACCTGATCACGGGTGTAACTTCGCGACGCGCGGCGTACCGAAGATCACCTGATCGGAGCCCCGATGGCCAAGCGCGGCATCTCCCTGCTGGATCTGGCGACTCCCTTCCCGGGCTCCCAGTCGCTCATCCCAGACAGCCTGGCCACCAAGCTGGAGAACTTCGCGGTCATCTCGCACCAGGCAACGACCAGCCCGGGCGCCATCACCCACAGCGGGGTGATCCAGCCGATCGCCGATCTCGGCTTCCCGGCCCTGCGCAGCTGGCCCGTCGAGGTCCCCGGCCTCAACACGGGCCTTCCGTTCCGGCTGGTCCGCACGCGCACCGCGGCCTCCGGCGGGCAGACCCTGGAACCCGGTGGCTCCAGCGTCTTCCTCGACCTCGTCGTCGACCGCATCGCCATCACCGTGCCCGGGTTGCGGCCGGCCAGGCTGGTGCCCAGCTCCCCGGCCGTGGTGGCCCACCTGGTCACGGACACCTCCCGCAGCGGCGTGCGGATCGTCGGCTCGGGCGTGGTGCGGATCGACCTGTCCGGATCCGGCGACGTCGTCCGGTTCGTCGACTGGCCCGACCCGTTCGACCCGGCGGCGCCGTCGGGGGCGGTCTACCGGCTGACGTTCGATCCGGTGAGCTTCTTCATCGGCGGGTCCGAGATCGGGATGACCGTCGACCGCCTCGTCTTCGACGCCTCCGCCCAGGTCACCCCGCCCGAGATCATCGCCCGCGGCCAGACGCCAGGCTGGGAGGGGATCTCCATCGCCGAGGCGACCCTGTTCCTCCCGCCGAACACCCCGCTCGTGGACAAGATCACGGTCGGCGTCAAGGACGTGCTCCTCGGCAGCCCGGCCGGCCTGCAGGGCGAGATCCGCGTCGAGCTGGGCCGCACGCCGATCAACCCTGCGGCCGTCGAGTTCCTCCAGGACGTCACGGGCACCGAGCAGCCGCGCGCGCCCACCGGCTCGGGACGGGACTTCCAGGTGCCGTTCGTCACGGGCACGCCGAGCACCGGGCGGATGCGCGCCCGGCTCAACCCCTCGGCTCTCGGGGCGGCCACGCAGCCGCAGATGAGCTGGACGCTGCCCGACGGCAGCCGGGTCGACACGTCGGACTCCGGATGGTTCACGACCTCGGTCGGGGAGACGATGAGCGGTCGCTACTCCGAGGAGGTGGGCGTCGAGCGGGTCGTCGACGCCCCGAACAGCTACACGTTCGTGCAGTCCGAGGCCACGGTCACGAACCCCGCGCCGGTGAACGTCCACGTCGGGGCGGTCGACATCGGCAACGTGGTGTCCGTCTCGGGGACGACCGAGGCGCTGACGCTGCTCGAGCTCGAGTCGGCCCTGAACCCGGCCGACGCGACGGCGCTGCAGTGGAAGCATGGTGAGGGCTCGGACGCGCACACCCGCACGGGCCCCGACTTCGTGCTGAACCCCAGCAACGACCCGGGCACCAGCTTCATCGTGATCACGGACACCCAGAAGCGCACCCGCCGCGTCCGGGTCGACGTGCTGGCCGAGGGCCCGCTGCTCATCGGCGCAGCCGATGGGGTCCACGACGAGACAGGGGCGCTGCTGGGCATCCGCGGCGTGGGCCAGACCTACGACCTCGGCGCGTTCCACCGGGACTCCTCCCTCGCGCCCTTCGCCACCCCGGCGACGCTCAGCGGCTCCACGGTCACGGTCCCCCGCGGCGGGCTGGCGGAGGTGACCGTGGAGCAGGGGCGCGGGACCAGCCCGACCGCCCCGCCCGAGCCGGTCTCCGAGGAGGAGATCCGCCACCTGGAGGTCCGCTTCGAGTTCGGGCTGAGCAATCCCTACGCCTGGGGCGCCTACGTGCCCCGCACGCAGGAGGGGACGATCGAGGCGACCGTGCGCGCCTGGGCGGCGTTCTTCCCGGGTGCGACCTTCGTGGTCATCGGCCGGTGCGACGACATCGACAAGGACCCCTTCAACGCCACCCTGGCGACCAACAGGGCCAACTCGGTCGCCGCGTGGCTGCCCGGCGGATCGACGCTGAGCCGCGGCGAGCAGACCGCCCCAAGTTCCGCGATGTCCTCGGCGCAGGACCTGATCTCCCCGTCGCTCAGCACGGCGGCCAAGGCCGCGAACCGCCTGATCAAGGTGGAGTTCACCGACGACCAGCGCAAGGCGTGGGGCGAGGCGACAAGCCGCACGGAACGCGTGGAGCACCGCCGGGCCGAGATCTACGCGGTGGGCGGCACGTTCACCCCGCCGCCGGGCGCGAACGCGAGCGACCAGCAGCAGCCCACCGACACACAGAAGACCGACCCCGCCCTGCGCCGGTCGTACGTCCCGGGCGCGGACGGCGACCAGGTCACGCTGCCCGAGCCGCGTGACCCGAGCCTCGCGTGGCTGGTCCGACTCGTCGTGAAGTGGGACTCGCCCACGGTCACCGGCCTGGCCGACGCCATCCCGACGCAGGCGGAGTTCACCGTCGAATGGGCCACCACGAACGTCCAGTCGATCCCGAAGCCGGGGGGCGGGACGTCCCCGCTGCCCGTCCGGGCGCCCTCGGAACCCCCGAACGTGCCCTCGACCGAGGTCTACACGCTGACCGGTCGGTGGTCATACGACTCCCGGTCCGGCGAGACGGTCTTCTCGCTGTCCATCGCCTCGTCGGGGGATCCCCAGGGCCTGGCCGCCGTCGACTCCGAGTTCCTCGCCATCGCCCTGGCGATCGCCCCGGCCCTTCTGGCCGGGATCGGGGCGACAGGCATCGACGGGGCCGCGGTCCGCCTCGCCGCCCTGGGCATCGCGGCCGGCGTGCTATCGACGGTGACCAAGGAGGGTTCCGTCATCATCCACGGCGCGGAGGTGGAGCACCGGCAGCGCAGCCTCACGGACGCCACCGGGTTCCGCACGCGCATCCTGCTGGACTACACCGCTGCGGTGGGCCTGGACATCGACGCCGCGGGACTGGGCTCGATGTCCACGGCGGACGGCTACGCGCTGAAGGTCCGCTACAAGAAGGTCGGCCTGCAGTTCGACGACTCCAAGACCGAGTGGTACGAGAAGTTCGGCCTGGTCTACGAGGATGCCTCGTTCGAGGTCGCCGACCCGGGCCGGTGGAAGATCGACGGCCCGCTGGGGCAGCTCCTGCAGGTCACCGCCACGCGCGCCGGGGTCGGCTCGAGCTGGTTCGAGTGCGACCTGGAGTTCGCCCTCGACCTGGGCGTCGTCTCGATCGAGGGCGCCACCGTGCGCTGCACCTTCGGCGACGACGGGTTCAGCGCCGAGCTGCGCGGTCTGGCACTGGCCGTCGAGATCCCCGGGGTGCTGCGCGGGGCCGGACGGCTCGTGCTCGGCGACGGCGGGGCGTTCAAGGCTGCCCTCGAGCTGGACCTCATCAGCGTCGGCGCCAAGGCGATGGGTGCCCTGGCCTTCGACCCGTCCGCGGACTTCCTCTCGATCGCGATGGGCCTGGTGCTGCCGGTCGGGATCCCGCTGGGAGCGACCGGGCTGGGCATCTTCGGCTTCATCGGCATGTTCGTCTCCAACGGCGCCCGGGCGCTGCCCGCCGGCTTCGACAACGACCCCGTCGGCCGGGAGATCAAGTGGTTCCGCGACACGCCCTTCGAGGACAAGTTCGGTCCGCACCGGGGCCAGTGGGCGATCGGCCTGGGGATGATCGTCGGGACCATGCCGGACCAGGCGTTCACGTTCAACGCCACCGGGATGTTCGTGGTCGCGTTCCCCGACCCCGCGGTGATCTTCGGCATCGACGCCAAGCTGATCAAGAAGCCGGCGGTCCAGCCGACCACGCAGGGGGCTCCATCGGACCCGAGCCTGAACATCCTCGGTCTCATCGTCGTCGACGACTCCGCGGTGATGGTCGGCGTGCGCGGGCGGTACACGATCCCCAAGGTCCTCGAGCTGAACCTGCCGATCGACGGGTACTTCCCCTACCCCTCGACGCCGAAGGACGCCTACGTGCGGATCGGCTCGGACGGTGTCGTCTCCGAGGGGCGCCCCGGTGACCCGGTGACCATCAAGCTTCTGCCCGGCACGCTGGACATGAAGGCGTTCTCCTACCTGATGATCGAGGAGAAGAAGCTCTATCGGCTGGGCAACAACCCCGACTTCAACTTCGACGGGTTCTCCATCGGCTTCGGCGCCGGCTTCGAGATCAAGTGGTCAGCCGGCCCGATCAAGCTGGAGGCCTCGGCGAAGCTCCTCGTCGGCTTCGGCACGAGCCCGTTCCTGCTCAAGGGAGGGATCTTCGTCAAGGGCGAGCTCAGCCTCGTCGTGGTCAAGGTCTCGGCGCGTGGCAACATCGTGGCGACGGTGTGGGAGGACGCGGGCAACGTCCGGGTCAACCTCAAGGGCGAGTTCTGCGGCTCGGTGTCGTTCTTCTTCTTCTCTATCGAGGGCTGCGTCGGCGTCGAGATCGGCGACTCGCTGACGCCGACCGCGCCCCCGCCCCCGCCGCCCATCGGCAAGGTTTCGCTGACGGATCGCCGCGGCTTCACCACTGCGCTGGCGACAACGGGCGCCCCGGGCGTAGAGCAGACCGTGTGGCCGGACACCGTGCCGGTCATCGAGTTCACCCACCACGTCGGCGTGGCCCTGTCCGGGGGCGCGTTCAGCCCCGGCCCGGGACCGGGCGGACCGACCTGGTCGGGAACGACCGAGATGAAGTACGCCTACCGACTGACCGGCGTGGAGCTCATCCCGGACGGATCGGGTGCGCTGTCGGGCCCGCTGGAGTCGGGCTGGTGGCTGCCGACGCATCGCCCGGGGATACTGGCCGACGGCGACGTGGCGGTCTCGGAGTCCGAGGGGATGTTCCTGGCGCTCCTGGCCTGGGACCCGGCGCCGTGGACGTACTGGCTGACCGATGGTGGCGCCGGGACCGACGGCGACCCGGCCGGGACCCCCGGACGCCTCTGCGACCCCCCGACGCGCGCTGCTCTCAACTGCGCCCCGGGCAAGGCGGGCACGCGCACCGGCGTGGACTCGGTGGACTTCCCCACGCCCGACCCGGGGCAGCCGCCCTTCCCGAGCCGGTTCACGCTGCGGGGCCGCGAGCGTGCGCTCGGAGTGCCGTTGGCGAGTGTGTCCCCGCTGCTGGCCGCCCGGGGGTGGGCGCTGACGCCCGGCCAGGTCGGTGCGGGGCCGTTCGGTGAGGACGTGTGGTGGCTGGCGAACCTCACCGCGCACTCCTTCCCGATCCGCAGCACCGAGCTGCGCGGCCGCGTCGACCCCGAGATCGGCGACGCCGAGCTCACCCTCGTGGTGTGCCGCGACCTGCGCCAACGGCCCCCCGGCGGCGATGCCGACATGCGCACGTGCGCGGTCGTGGCCGACTCGTTCGGTCCGGACCGGGACCTCGGCACCGGCCACGCGATCGGTCCGGTCAAGATCGAAGCTGGGAAGCCCATGCGGACCTTCGCCGGAGTCAACGGCGCCGGCACGTCCATCCGGTATCCGGCCGAGGGGATGAGGTTCCACCTGCCGGAGCCGGCGTCCCAGGTCATCCTGACCGTCCAGCCCCTGGGCGGGGACGTCAAGGTGGTCGCTCTGGACGGGCAGAACCAGACGGTCGCGAGGGGCAGCGCAGCCCAGGGCCGTGACCCGATCGACATCGTGCTGGCGGGCACCGGGATCCGGCACGTCCAGCTCTTCGGCGGAGACTACGAGGTCGGCGTCCTGCGGATCTGCTGGGGCGGGCCCGGACGAGACGTCGAGGGCCAGTCGTCGGCGACCACGGGCGCCCTCCCTGTCGTCCTGGGCACGGTGGTCGGCGGCGGGGAGCAGGAGTGGATCCCCAAGGTGGAGCAGGAGGTCCGCAGCGGATCGGGCGTGTGCTCGCTGGTGCACTACACCCCGCCCACGCCGGGGCGCTGGTCGACGGTCCGGATCAGGGAGTGGGCGGGGACGGGGCGCAACGACGTCGGACGCGTCGGGCTGGTGCGCCTCTGCGGCACGAGCGGGCAGGCGCAGGTCGCCGCCGACGGCAACGCCGCCTTCGCCGCGTGGCTGCTGGCCGAGATCAACGCGCATGCCGCCGCCGACGAGCCCTCGCGCAAGGACCTGCTCGCGCCGAGCACCGGCTACCGGATCCGGATCAGCTGGCAGTGGCAGGGCTGGGTGAAGTCGGAGAGCCAGCCGTCGCCGCCCTCTATGCCCCCCTCCAGCGGCTGGCAGGACGGGCCCGCCCAGGTGTTCCGGTTCCGCACCGCCGCGACCGCCATCACGACCGGGACGCCGCCGGCCGAGCTGACCGACGAGCACGACTTCGATGCCCGCTCGCTGCAGCGCTACCTGATCGGCTTCGACCCGGACACGCGATCCGCCCCGCACCTGCTCGACGACAGGCTGCGGGTCCACCTGGCCGTGGACCACGCCGACCAGCTCGCCGGGCTCTACGGTCGGCACGTCCAGCTCCGACTGCGCCGCACGGACCCGCCCCCGGGCTCCCTGGCCGAGCAGCCGCATCCCGACGACGAGCCGATCACCGTCGTCTGGGGACCCCTCTTCGACGCGCTCCGACCGTTGGGGCAGAAGCGCTTCCTCGACGCGATCCGCGAGGCGCCCTGCCTGGAGGAGCCTGCGCTGGGCGGCACGACGGGCGAGGTCATTGCTGACCTCGTCGCCGGTGCGTGGTACGACCTCATGCTCCTGGCCACCCCGACGGCGAGCCCGAACGCGGAGCACGTCGTGATCGCGCGGGCGCACTTCCAGGCCTCGCGGTACCGCAACGAGACCGACCTCCTGGGGGCGCTGGGCTTCAGCACCGGATCGCCCGCGGCATTCATCGCCCCCGATGCGATCGTGGCCGCGCCCGTCCCGCCGGGGGCCCTGCAGGTCGGCGACCGGGACCTGGACGCCGCGCTGGCCGCCGCCGGCCTGGACCCCTGGCCGCTGAGCGACCAGGCCCGCAGCTCGATCCTCTGGCGCAACGACGGCGGCACCTGGAAGCTGGCCGGCCTGCTCCTGGAGGCTCCCGAGCCCATCGTGCGCTCGGGGATGACCTCCCTGGACGTGACGAGCTGCTCCTACGGGGTGGTGCCGCTGGCGCTGCGCGCTCGCAACCTCGCCGGGACGCGCGTGCTGCTCACCCCCGCAGCGCCGGTGGCCGTCGCCGGCGCCGACACGCTGACCCTGGTCCTCACGCGTTCGGTCACCGACCGCACCGGGACGGTCACGAGCACCGTGCTGACCGGTCGGCGATTCGCCCTCGACGTCCCACGCACGGTGCAGATGGAGGCAGGGACATGAGGGGCCCGGCGGCCCTGAGCGCCGCACCCCAGGCATGGGCACGCCGGCGATCGGCCGTCGCGACGGTGTCGGGGGCGTGGGCCGGGCCGGCAACCGAGGCAGGTCAGGCTTCCTGCTCCTCCCCGTCATCTCGCTGGAGCTCCACCCAGGCCCGAGTCGGGTCGGCAACCGGGCCGGGTCCGGCCGCCCCACGGTCGGCCGGGAGTAGGGAAGGGGCGCTGGCATGGGCCTGATGCCGTCGTGGGCGTTCTCCGGGCAGGCGATCGACGCCGCAGGGGACCCGCACCTCGCCCCGGGGATGCACTTCCGGGTGCTCACGAACCCGATCCTGGGCCTCCCCGTGGCGCCGCTGGCGATCAGTCGCGCCCGGCTGGGCCAGGGGGCCAAGGCGTTCGCCCGCCGCGATGTCACCTGGGTCGACTCCCACGGCACGGTGCTGACCACGCCGTTCGCGGTGACTCCCGACAACCCCGTGACCGGATACCTGCCCCTGGGGCAGACCTGCTGCTGGGCGTCGGTCGAGGCCAGGCCCGACCAGATCGATCCCGTGGGTCCGCTGCCCGGACGCCCTCCGGTCGTGGCGCTGCCCCAGCTGCCGCTCGTGTCGGGCTCCGCGTCGAGTCCGTCGAACCCACGCCCGTCGAGCGCCGCGTCGAGCCCGTCGAACCCACGCCCGTCGAGCGCCGCGTCGAGCCCGTCGCGACGACCACGCCGGTCGAGCCTGTCGAGACCAACGTCCCCTGCCCCTCCGGCCGTCCCGAGGCCCGTGGTGCCGGGCGTGGCCCCTGACCACGCCGCCCCGAGGCCCGTGGTCGTCAGCCCGGCCGTCCCACGCGCGCCCCTGTCGCCCCTGGTTCCTCCGGTGGCTGCCGCGCTCCCCGTCCTGCCCATCCCGCCGATCGTCGCGCCCCCGCGGCCGCGCCGGATCAGCTTCCGGGTCGAGGGCGTGGTCGGAACGCCGCTGGGCGACGCCCCGGTGGCGGTTCGCAGCAGCGAGCCCTTCCACGTCTACGCCTCCCACATCGAGCGCGTCGTCGTGCGCGGCTCCGGCACGGTCACCGGCTTCTCCTGGCTGCCCGCCGAGAACGTCACCCGGCTCGAGCCCCTCCGGCTCAACCCTCTGCCGACCACGTCCGGCGCCCGCTACTCCGGCCCGGCCGACGGCCGCGACCGCGGCTTCGAGCGTGTCGAGAAGGGCGCCCCGCAGCGACGCGGGATGCACGAGGACGCCACGGCAGCCTCTCCCGGCGCATGCCCGACCGCGACGCCGCCCGAGGAGGTGGACCGCGTGCTGAACCTCGTCGTCACGGCCGAGACCACGCTCGACCGGCTCATCAACGACACCTCCGCCCCGCAGCAGCAGCTCCTGGACACCGAGACGGTCCGCGACGAGAACGGCAACCCGCTCGGCACGTCGTCGCGGCCGGCACTGCTGGACCTGCTGCAGGGAGCGGTCGATCCCGGCTTCGCCCGGTGGCTGGGCTTCCTCGACGTGGACGACAGCCAGTTCCAGTCCAGCGAGGTCATCGCGTACGTGGTGGACGCGCTCTTCCTGCCCGACGCCAAGGCTTTGGCCAGGGCGGGCCTGCAGGGCACCCTGGGTCCCGAGTCGCAGACCGAGGACGGGGTCAAAGCCCTCCTGGGCATCGCCGGCTTCCCGGAGCTGGAGAAGTACGCGGGCGGGGTCAAGGCGATGGGGCGCGGTCCGTTCCTCGTCGGCCGCGTCGTGCTCGCGCTGACCGTCGGCGCCCCGCTCGACCAGCCCGGGATCCCCGGTGTCGCCTCGATCACCTCCGGCGACTGGCTGCCTGCCACGGCCCCCACGGCGAACCGCGAGCTGACCGCGTCGCTGGCCTCGCTGCTGCCCGGCGCGGGCCTGGCCAGCGCCATCGGCCAACCGGCCGGCGCGCCGTTGGCCGAGCGCAACCCGAAGGACACGATCGGACGCCTCCTGCTGCTCACCGCGCGCCCCGACCCGGTCGCGCTGTCCGCGACGGCCGGGATCCTCGCCGACCGGACCGTCGACGAGCGCGACGGCTCGTGGCGGCTCGCCCAGTCCGACTGGTTCGGCCGCTGGTCCAACCCGGCGCTGGCCCCGTTCGGACCCGCCAGCCGCCCGCGTCCGCCGCGGCCCACCCTGACGCTGACGACCAGGCCGCCGACCGTCCCAGCCCCCACCCCGCTGGGGCCCATGGCCGGGACCGTCCGGATCGAGGTCTCCGTGCCGCCGGTGGCCGGACTGCCCTCGGGAGGCAGACTGCTGGCCAGCCTCAGGCTCACCGTGACGCGATCGGACTCAGGTGCCGCCCTGACGGTCCATCCGGTGCCCACCCCCAGCGCGCCGCCGGAGGTCGTGGTCATCGAGGTGCCCGGCCCGGCGCTGGCCCCCACGCAGGTCGGCACGGCGACGATCACCGCGGTGTGGAGCGACAGCGCGGGAGTCGACTCCGACCCGTCCGAGCCGAAGGTCGCGACCCTGCACGATCCGCGTCCGCCGACGGCCGTCGTCATCCCCCCGACCCTGACCTACACGGCCCGCCCGGACGCGACCGGCCGGGCCCGCGCCACCCTCGAGTGGAGCCCGGGCGCCGGACAGTCCGCGTACCGGGTGTTCGTCGCCGACGAGACGACGATGCGCGCGAAGCTGGCCGAGGTGGCAGCGGGCCAGCTCGCGGACGGTGACGCCGGACAGGCTCCCAGCGCCACCCAGGCCCAGGGCGTCCTCACCGCCCTGGACGCCGCCGGCGACGACGCCCCGGCGCGGGGGGCCGTGTGGAACGCCCAGCGCGCCCTGCTGCCCCGGCGCTGGTGGCGCCAGCTGACCGGCGAGCCGATGCCCCGACCGGTCAGCGGTCCCGCGCGATACACCCATGACCTGTCGGGCTCGCTCACCGTCCTGGCCCTCTTCCGGGTCGTGGCGGTCAGTGCCGCGAGCGTCGAGTCGGACTTCGCCTCGTCGCCGCTCATGCCGCGGGCCGTGCCGAACCTGCTCGTGCCGCCGCAACCGTCCATCCGGGTGATGCCGGTCGTGGACGGGTCGGGGAACCTGCAGGCCCAGGTGCACGTCACGGTGGCCGCGGGGCCGACGCCGGCGGCTCGGTACCGGCTGCGCCGAGCCTCGGCGACGACCGACCCCATGCTCATGACGATCGCGCAGGAGGGCGTCGTCCCGCCCCGGCCACCCGGTCCCGCGGCGCCACAGGTATTCATCGTCACCGACGACGGATCGACTCCGACCGCTGAGCGCTCCTCCCTGGCCGGCTGGGTGCAGTACAGCTGGCGGGTCGAGCTCCAGGGTGCCGCCGCACCCGGTGGCGGACCGGTGGGCGAGTGGTCCAGCCCGTCGGCGGCCGCCGAGACCATGATCATGCCGCCGGACCCGCCGCAGCCGGTGACGGACCTGGCGGCCGACCGAGACGCGGCAGGCGTGCACCTTCGGTTCAGGCATCCCGACCCGTTGGCCCCGGGGGGATCGTCCGGATACGTCGTCGACGTCTACCGCCAGCTGTCAGGCCAGGCCCTGCGGCTTCTGACAAGCGTGCCCGGCCAGGCTCCTCCTCCCACGGGGCGCGGTGCGAACGTGGCCGGGAGCTTCGACGTGGTCGACGGCGACGCCGAAGCGGTGGCCGGCACGATGTACCGGGTGGTCGTCACGGACCCGATCGGCCGGGCCTCTGCCCCGAGTGACCCGGTGGTGGCGCCATGACCGCCCTGTCCCCGGCCCCCGACTCGCTCGGCCTGGAGTCACCGGCCATCGGCCCGTGGTTCTCGACCGACGTCACGCTGGCGGTGCCCCGGGACGACCTTGGCGTGGACGTCTCGATCCCCGGGGGCACCGACTGGCTCCCGCCCGCGTCCGGCCTGCTCTCGCTGGCCGTCGCTGCCACGCCGATGCCCGGGATCCTCGCCGGTCTGCGGGGACCCGCGGGCACGCCACCCTTCACGGCGGGGCGTCTCGTGGCCGTGTTCCGGCTGCTCCCGGAGGTCGAGACACGGCTCGGGACACTGCTCGCCTCTGTCCCGCCCGCCGACGGGACGACGGCCACCCCGGGCCTGGTCACGCGCGCCACCGTGCGGAGCTTCGCCCTTCAGCTTCCCGAGGACCCGCCGACCCTGGCGACGCTCAAGCTGCGGATCGACCCCTCGATCCCGTCCCTGGCCTCGCCGAGCGAGGAGGCCGCTTTCCTCGGGCTCTCCCAGTCCGGGGGGAATCTCGGCAACGCCACGGAGCCCATGAGCGACCTCAAGCGCCCGGGCGTCTTCCTCGGCGCCAACGAGAAGCTGCTCAAGCTCCCCTCAGAGGCCAGCTGCACGCTGTGGGCCTTCGACACGCGCGGTCGGGCGATCGATCCGGGGGCCGTGGCGGCGTGGTGGGCGAGCCTGGCCACGACGTTCACCAACCTGTTCGCCCCGGGCGTCACATCCCGGACGGCGACGGCCACGGCGCAGCTCACGGTCGCACTCTCCGGCCCGGACGAGGGCCCCGCCGGTGAGGGGATCCTCTCCCGGCTCACGGTCACCAACGTCACCGGCACAGGGCCGGTGCGTGTCCGGGGAAGTGCGTCGGCGGCGGCCGGCTTCGCCCTCACTGCTGGAACGGTGGACTCCGCGCCCCTGCCGCGGGTGGCCGCCCTCCCGGCGGGAACCTACGGCGCTTCGCTGAACCTGTGGGCGAGCGGTGCCGTCGGAGGGGTGACCCGCGACTTCGTGCGCGTCGCGCTGGTCGACATCGAGGGGCACGTCACCGGCCAGCCCCGTGTTGGCGGGTCCAACGCCGCCCAGCAGGGCCGCGCGGCCGACCAGGCCCGGGCGACGACGCGCACGATCGTGGACCGCGCGACCACGGCTGCCACGCAGAACGTCCTGCTCGCCACCGCCGACACTGCGATGGCCGGGCTCGTAGCGGTCCTCGACGCGGGGTCCGCGACGCTGGTCGCTCCGGTCCTCGACCGTTCTGCCGGTGCCCTGACCCCGCCCACGCTGCCGACCGTGGCCCCGCCGGCGACGCTGCCCAACCCGGTGACGATGCAGGCCCTGGCCGGCGGGGGCACAGCCTCGGGCGGGACGGTCACCGGGCAGCGGGTGCTCGTCGTCACGACGTTCGACGCGTCCCTGGCCGGCGCCTGGGTCCGGGTGTGGCCGCAGTACTTCGACGCGAAGACGGGCAGGCACGAGCGCGGCGCCGGGGGTGGCGGGACGGTCGATCCCACCGGCGCCGTCCGGGCCGTGGTCCGACTGGCCGACGGCGCGGTCGAGCCCCAGAACCGCATGGCACTGGACGTCATGGTCGTCACGTCCGTGCAGGCGGTCCGCTATCCGGAGGTGCGACTGGAGCGCCCGGCCCCGGTCGTCGGGACGATGCCTGCCCTCTCCGCGGTCACCGGGACGATCGTCGCCTGCGAGACCGGGCAGTCGTTCTCCGGCAGCGTGCCCGCAGGCTCCCTGGCCTCGGGCACGACCCTGGTCGGGCTGTCCACGCCCCCGGCCCTCGTCGATCCCGCGACGATCCCCGCTGCGGCGTGGAACGCCTCCACCATCGGTGCCGCGCTCGCGGCCGGCGACGTCGTCGCGCTGACCCAGCCTGCGTGGAAGGGCTGGCGCGGCGGGGAGGGCGCCGCGGTCGGCGGGCCGGCGACCGCCACGGAGATCCTGCGCACGGGCCTGACCCGGCTCATCCAGGTCGGGGCACCGCTGCCGACGCAGTCGCGCGACGAGGTCGCCGCAGCGGTCCTGACCGCAACGGTGGCCGACGGGGTGGTCGCCGGCGTGACCCCGCTCGGTGCCCACCACGAGCTGCTCCCGCACCAGAACGGGCATCCGGGCGCTCCGGCTGACGACGAGCGGCACGGCGCGGGCGCCCGCCTCCAGGGCCCGGCCGTCGTGGGACTGGCCGAGATCCTGCGTGAGCGGGTCGCCGGCACCACCCCCGAGCTGGCTGTCGCGGCAGCGACGCCGCTGCCCACGCCCGCTGCGCCGACCGGGTCGGGCTCCTACGCGGCCACTCTGCGGACGGTGGGCTTCGGCGTGGAGGCCGAGTCCGGCCTGGTCGAGGCCCTGACCGTGACCGGCGTCGGGGCGCCGCCCTTCGGCGGCACGTTCGAGGAGCTGCGGACGTGGCTGTCCGGAAACGGCATCCCGATCCCCAACGCGGTCGGCGACCCGGCGCAGAGCATCCTGCGGGCGCTCGATCGCAGGCTCATCGGGGCTCGATCCGGCTACCGGGAGGCGGCCACGGCCCTGGCAGCAGCGTTCACCCGGGCCCAGGATTTCGTCTACATCGAGACCCCCGCGCTGGACGGTCTGGCGATCGGGGCCGGTGACGACCAGCTGCGCGTATGGCAGGCCCTCGTCGACCGCGTGACGGCCAACACGGTCCTCCGCCTGGCGATCTGCCTGCCCAAGGACCTCGCCCCCGGCGTGCCCGCGAAGCTCCAACGCGTCCGCGACCACGGCGTGAGGGCTGCCCTCGACGCCCTGCGCGCGGCCGCGGGAGATCGGCTGGCGGTCTTCAACCCCACGACCGGACCGGGGCGCGACCTGCACCTGGATGCCACGAGCGTCGTCGTCGACGATGCCTGGGCGCTCACCGGCAGCACGCACCTGTGGCGCCGGGGCCTGAGCTTCGACGCGTCCCTGGCCGTGGCGGTGTTCGACGAGCGGCTGGTCGCGGGCCGCCCGGCGGACGTGGTGACGTTCCGTCGCAGCCTCGTCGCCGGCAGGCTCGGCCTCCCGGCATCACTGCTCCCCGAGGACCCCGCTGAGCTCGTCCGAGCCATCCGGGGGCTGTCCCAGCGGGGCGGCGGCCTGCGGTTCAGCCCGGCCACGATCGACGCGCCGGACCCTGTGCCCGGCGACCTGGACGTCAGGGTCTGGAACCCGGACGGCTCGCGCACCGACTCCTTCGATGCCGCGGCGTGGCTCGTCGGGCTGGCTGCCGGGGTCCAGGCCGAGCTCGCCGCGGAGGTCCCCGGCTCCCCCTAGCGAGGATCAGGTCGTGGTCTCGACAAGCTCGACCGACAGGCGCTGGTCGAGCCCGTCGAGACGGCGCTGGTCGAGCCCGTCGAGACCGAGCCCGTCACCTGAGCTGCG
>CAZWXF010000029.1:28083-28243 GCA_964638055.1 uncultured Bifidobacteriaceae bacterium
CCGATGGGGGCTGGGGTCCAGGCGGCGCTGGTCGCCGAGGTGCCGGGCACTCGCCGGCCGGTGGGTCGTGGACGGGCTCGACCGACGGGCCTCGCTGGTCGAGCTCGTCGAGACGGCGCTGGTCGAGCCCGTCGAGACCGAGCCCGTCACCTGAGCTGCG
>CAZWXF010000030.1:0-27832 GCA_964638055.1 uncultured Bifidobacteriaceae bacterium
GCTCGACCGGCGGGGTCTCGACAGGCTCGGGTCTCGACGGGCTCGACCGGCGGGGGGTCAGAGAGGGCGGATGCGCTCCTTGGTCGGTGCCAGCCCCGTGGGTCGGGTGCCCGCGCGTTCCAACCACCGGACGAGCTGGCGATGGACGGTGTCCGCGCCGTGCAGCCGGCCCCCGGGCCCGAGCAGGTCCTCGTCGACGGACCAGTCCGCCGGGTGCACGAGCACGGCCCGCACCTGCCAGCCGCCCACCCCGC
This sequence comes from uncultured Bifidobacteriaceae bacterium, assembly GCA_964638055.1. GTDB lineage: Bacteria > Actinomycetota > Actinomycetes > S36-B12 > CAIYMF01 > Prado023. Next base: position 255 of record CAZWXF010000030.1, read on the forward strand.
CGTGGCAGCCGACGAGCTCCTCGAACGCGGCGACCTCGTCGAGCTCCGGGTCGTACATCGAGTTCAGGTAGATGTCCGGGGCGTTCGGGAAGCCGATGGCCCGTGCGAAGTCGGCCACCGCCCCAGGTCCGAAGGCCGCGACCGGCGACTCGCCCTCCACATCACCCGTGGTCAGGTCGTGGACGCCGTGCTTGCCCATCGCCAGCGCGTGGCCGTCGCCGGTCCGCACCACGGCGAACTCGATCCCCGGGTGGGCGACCAGCGCCCGGACAAGGCCCGGGTACCGCTCGGCAAGGTCCTCGAGGGTGAGCTGGCCCGGTATCCCGGCGAACCAGATGCCCCCGAGGTTGCCCGACCCCACCACGACCAGGTCGTCCGCCCCGGCATCGGCGGCGTTGATGGCCTCGTGCTCGGCGCCGGAGGGTCCCAGGGCGGCCACGCCGTCGACCTCCCTGTTGGCCATCCGGCGGCGCGCGAAGGCCGCGACCCGACCCGACTGCGACATCCACTGCTCCAGGGCTGCGTTCACCGGACCCCAGCCCTCGACCGCGGACGTCGCCGCGTACACGGCCGCCTCGCCGCCCATCAGATCGCGGACCACATCCTCCAGGCGGACCCCGTACCGCTGCAGGAAGGTCGCCCCCTGCGACTGGCCGTGGTCGGAGACGATCACGAACCGATAGGGACGGGGCGCGTGCGTGGCTGCCTGCTCCAGGAACGCCAGCGTCCGGTCCACCCCCTCTACCGAGCGCAGCGACTCCGCGCGCAGGATGCCCGCGTGGTGGGCCACCTCGTCGTAGTCGACGTAGTCGGCGTACAGGGTCGGGGCGCCGGCCATCATCCCCTGCACGAGGATCGCGCTGTTCAGGTCGCGCAGCATGACGTTCGTGAGGCCGCGCAGCGCCATGAACTCCACGCCCCGGTGGATCCGCGGCTCGATGCGATGAGCGCGCTGGACGCGGCGCTGGTACACCTCCTTGACCATCTCACCGAACGTCAGGACGACCGAGCGCCCGAAGCCCGACTCGTGGACGAAGAAGCTGGAGAACGACGACGCCGGCCCGACGCCGCGCACCCCCTGACCCATCGAGCTCATCACCATGACCCGGCGCTCGGCATCGCCGGAGAACAGGTTCCCCACGCTCCACCCACCGCCTGCCAGCAGGCCGGTCCCGTCCGAGATCCGCTCCTCCATGATCGCGGCGTCGGGCGGGTGGTTGGCGACCAGCAACCGCCCCAGGGACTTCTCGTACCACCGGAACGCCGGCATGGCCTCGGTGTGCCCGTGCAGGAGACCTGCCTGGGAGACAGGGGTGGTGCAGGGGACCTGCACGTCCCATTCGGTCCACTGGTGGGACCCACTTCGGACCCACCGGGAGAGGGTGGGCAGGGTGCCCGCCTTGATCCCCTGATCCAGCACCGGCCCGGGCAGCCCGTCGATCTGGACGAACACGACACCCGGCACGTCGGTCGGCTCCACGGGCCCGGCCGCCCGGCGGCCGTCGCGGATCAGCCGGGCGACGAACACGTCGTCGGAGTCCGACACCAGCAGCCAGGCCAGGGCCGCCCCGACCATCGAGAAGATCCACGAGGCGATCAGGATGTCCAGCCACCCCGAGGTCTCGATCCCCGGTGCCAGCGAGAGGGTCAGGCTCATCACGATGGCATTGGCGAACAGCGCCAGCAGCACCGCCCCGGTCCACCCCAGCGGCCGGGTGGCAGCGATCATGGCGGGGCGCAGGACCGCGCCGACCAGCCCGTAGATCACGACCGCCAGCACGACCTCCACGTCGTCGTTCACGGAGATCCCGGGCGAGAGCCCCAACGTGATGCCCAGCACGAGCGATCCAACGAGGACCTGGACGACGAAGTCCCGGACGACCCTCCCCCACCGGACCGGCCGCCCCATCACTGGCCGAACCTCACGACGTCGCCAGGCTCCGTGAGCAGCACGCGGCAGTCGGGGGCGAGCCGCGCGGCCTCCTCGCGGAACCGCCGGGGCGGTTCGTGCAGGACCGCCGCCACCCGCGGCCCGGCGCGGCGCATGCCCAGCGGGAACAGCGTGCCCCAGTGGATCGGAACTGCGAACCGCGGGCGCAGCAGGGTCAGCGCCTCCGCCGCGCGCACCGGGTCCAGATGCCCGGGGCCGAGGTTGGGGCCCCAGCCCCAGACCGGCAGGAGCGCCACGTCAAGAGCACGATGCAGCCGCGCCATCCCGGCGAAGATGTCGGTGTCCCCGGCGAAGTAGACGCCCGTTCCGCCGGCCTCGATGACGTATCCGACGGCCCGCGCGCGGGGACCGAACGGAGTCCTGCGACCGTCGTGGACCGCGGGTGTGGCCCGCACGACGAGCTCGCCCGACCTCGCCGGTGACCAGACCTGGCCCGGCTCCAGCTCGACGACGCAGCCGAAGCCCAGGCGCCGGAGGAACCCGCCCGCGCCGGCAGGCACCAGGATCGTCAGATCCCGGGGCAGTCCCCGCAGGCTCGGCAGGTCGGTGTGGTCATGGTGCAGGTGCGAGAGAAGGACAGCATCGAGGCCCGCACCCAGGCCGGCCGGCTCACCCGGTGCGACGCGGCCCAGGAAGGCCAGCCGGTCGCGCAGCACCGGATCGGTGAGCAGCCGGAATCCCGCCAGCTCGACCAGGACCGTCGCGTGGCCCAGGAACCGCAGGGAGGGCAGCACCGCGCGAGCGTATCGGCCGACCCAGCCATCGAGCAGCGATGCCCGGGCCCCGCGCTCAGCTGACCGCAGGGCCGATCAGCCGGCAGGGCCGATCAGTACCAGTTGTGCCCTCGCCAGAACGCCCAGGCCTTGCACGGAGTCCCGTATCGGCTCTTGATGTAGCGCGCACCGACCTCGATCTGCTTGCGCGGACTGCCCATGTACTCGGACTTGTTCAGCCCGTGCTTGCTCCACTCGACCGACGAGGTCTGCGGGATGCCGTGGTACTTCCCGTTCGGGTTGGAGACCCAGTAGCGCCAGTTGCTCTCGCGCTCCCACATCTGCGACAGGCACCGGAACTGCGCGGATCCCCACTTGTACTTGACCTTGATGTAGGCCCTGGCGAACCGCTTGCTGGCAGCAGGGGAGCCGGCACGAGGCAGCGACCTCGAGGCGGCCTTCTCGGCCGCCCGTCGCTTCGCCGCAGCTGCCTTCCGCTTCTCGGCCGCCGCCTTCTTCGCGGCCAGGCGCCTGGCGTGTGCCACCTCGATCGCCGCGAAGGTGCGGGCGTCGACGACACCGTTCACCGGTAGGTCGGCCTTGCGCTGGACCTTGCGGACCTTCTTGCGCGTGGCCTTGTTGAAGCGGCCCGTCGCCTTGACGTGCAGCAGCTTCTGCAGCATGCGGACCTCGGCACCCCTGTCGCCGTAGGCCAGGACCTCGGCCGGTGCTGCCGCGGGGGCGGCACGCGGAGCCACTGCGAGGGCAGGTGCCCTGACCAGCGCCGGGCTGACGGTCGGGGGGGCAGCGGGCGCGGCCGGAGCCGCTGCCGCCGCAGATGGGCTGGAAGCCGGCTGTGCGGACCTAGGTTGCGCCGATCCTGTCCGCGCCGGGTCCGACGCCGTCCCATCCGCGGCGGCCGCAGCCGCGCTGAGCGGGACCGCGCTGGCCGAGGGGGCGGAGACGAGCAACGCCCCCGCCACGCAACTCACCGCCAGGGTGCGGGCCGGGCTCAGTCGCGTCATGGACATGAGAGCGTGCCAGCGCCCGGCGGATCAAAGCCAACGGGCGTTTTCCACAAGACACGCCGGTATCGTGACATATCTCACACACAAATGCGACTGAATCCGGATATCCGTCGACATTTCCGGCAAGCGGCCACCCTGGTATGAGTGACATAGCCCACATGACGACGAGTCCGGATGAGGGCCGTTCGCCCGGGAACGGGCCAGAGCCTCCCCGGATCAGAGGTCGTCGAGCAGTTCCGTGACCAGCGCCGCGATCGGCGATCGCTCGCTGCGGTTGAGCGTCACGTGGGCGAAGAGCGGATGGCCCTTGAGCTTCTCCACGACCGCAGCGATGCCGTCGAAGCGGCCGACCCGTAGGTTGTCACGCTGACCCACGTCGTGGGTGAGCACGACACGCGAGCCCCGGCCGATGCGCGAGAGCACCGTGAGCAGCACATTGCGCTCCAAGGACTGCGCCTCGTCGACGATCACGAAGGCGTCGTGCAGCGACCTGCCTCGGATGTGGGTCAGCGGAAGCACCTCGAGCATGCCGCGGTCCAGCACCTCGTCAACGACGTTCTCGTTCGTCACGGCGCTCAGGGTGTCGAACACCGCCTGACCCCAGGGCGTCATCTTCTCGTGCTCGCCACCGGGCAGGTAGCCGAGCTCCTGGCCACCCACGGCGAAGAGGGGGCGGAAGACCATGATCCGCCGGTGCGCGCGCCGCTCCAGGACGGCATCCAGGCCGGCGCACAGGGCGAGGGCGCTCTTGCCCGTGCCGGCACGGCCGCCCAGGCTCACGATCCCCACGTCAGGGTCGAGCAGGAGGTCCAGGGCGATCCGCTGCTCGGCGGAGCGTCCGTGCAGCCCGAAGGCGTCGCGGTCCCCACGGACCAGTCTGAGCATCTTGTCCGGCGTGACCCTGGCCAGGGCCGAGCCACGATCAGAGAGCAGCACGACGCCGCTGTTGCACACGAGGTCCCGCGTCTCGGCGCAGTCGATGGTGTCGTGGGTGTAGAGGTCGTTGATCACCTCGGCGCCCACCTCTACCTCGACGACGCCCGTCCAGCCCGAGGTCACCACCAGCTCGGCGCGGTACTCCTCGGCGGCCAGCCCGATCGTGGCCGCCTTGACCCGCAGCGGCAGGTCCTTGCTGACGACCGTCACGTCACGGCCCTCGGCCGCGAGGTTCCGGGCCACGGCCAGTATCCGGGTGTCGTTGTCCCCCAGCGCCATGCCCGAGGGCAGCCGGCCGGTGTCCGAGTGGTTGAGCTCGACACGCAGGGTTCCTCCCTCGGGCGTGACGACCATGCGCTCGTCGAGGCGGCCATGGCGCAGGCGCAGGTCCTCCAGGGCCCCGAGCGCCTCGCGGGCGAAGTAGCCCAGCTCGGGGTGGGTCCGCTTGGCCTCGAGCTCCATCACGACGACCAGGGGAAGCACGACGTCGTGCTCGGCGAAGCGGTACAGCGCCTTGGGGTGGGAGAGCAGGACCGAGGTGTCGATCACGTAGGTCCGCAGGGCGGAGCCGCGGACGTGGCGGTCCATCTGCCCAGGTGCGGTGGGCACAGATGCCTCCAGCAGAGATTCGCCAGGGGCGCTCGGGTGCGCACCCGGTCGACTCGACCCTAACCCCGCGCTCCCCCAAGGGGGCCCTGACACGCGCGGGGGCCGGCGGGGCCCGCCCGGGCGGCACGGGTGGCCGAGCTCCCGCTCGACTGGCGCTCACCGTGCCGCCTGGCCGCTCGCCCCCTGATGGATCAGGCGCCGTAGCGTCGCTCCCTCGCTGCGTAGTCGCGCAGCGCCCGGAGGAAGTCGACGCGGCGGAAGTCGGGCCAGTAGGCCTCGCAGAACCAGAACTCGGAGTGGGCGGACTGCCAGAGCAGGAACCCGGAGAGCCGCTGCTCCCCTGACGTGCGAATGACGAGGTCCGGGTCGGGCTGGCCGCGGGTGTAGAGGTGGGCCGCGATGTGCTCGACGTCCAGGACCGCTGCGAGGTCGGTCAGAGAGGTCCCGGCCGAGGCGTGCTCCTGAAGGAGGGCCCGAACGGCGTCGACGAGCTCCTGGCGACCGCCGTACCCGATGGCGACGTTCACCGTCATGCCGCGGTTGAGCGCGGTGCGCTCCTGCGCCGAGGCCAGCACCTGGCGCGTGCGCTCGGGCAGCAGGTCCGCGGATCCGACGTGACGCACGACCCAGCGACCGCTGTCGGCCAGCGATCTGACCGCATCCTCGATGATCCGAAGCAGGGGATCAAGCTCCGATCGCGAGCGCATGAGGTTGTCCGTGCTCAGCAGCCACAGCGTGACCACCTCGACGTGGACCTCGTCGCACCATCCCAGGAACTCCTCGATCTTGGCTGCGCCTGCTCGATGGCCGGCGGCACTCGATGATCCCTGCTCGCTGGCCCAGCGACGGTTCCCGTCCAGGATGACCCCGACGTGACGCGGGATGGGAGAGCCGCTCAGCGAGTGCGCGAGGCGCCGCCCGTAAATGCCGTAGACGAGGTCGCCAAGCCTCATCCGGCCTCCCTGTCGAGCGTCCCGAACAGCACCGTGCCGCGACTCTCGGGGCCCGGCCAGAACCACCCAGCACGGGGTGGCAACCGCGGCAACCTATCGCACCGCGGCGACCACGACCGACGCTGCGAGGAAGTGGCTGAGCCATCCACCGAGGGTGAAGGAGTGGAACACCTCGTGGAAGCCGAACCACCTCGGTGAGGGGTTGGGCCAGCCGAATGCGAACACGCCAGCCCCGATCGTGTAGAGCACGCCGCCGAGCAGGATCAGGCCCAGGACCCAGGCCTGCGTCGGTCCCGTGAGCGTCTGGCTGCTCAGGAAGGAGGGCAGGAACATCGCCCCGGCCCAGCCCAGCGCCAGGTACATGGGCACGAACAGCCAACGGGGTGCGCGGATCCACAGGATTCGGGTGAGGGCGCCACCTGCCGCCCCGAGCCACAGCACGGCGAGCAGGTTGCGGGCGGGTCCGGGCTCCAGCAGGCCCACGGCGAAAGGCGTGGCCGTGCCGGCGATCACCAGGAAGATGTTCGCATGGTCCCAGCGCTGGAGCATCGCAGTGACGCGCGGGGTGAACTGGCCCCGGTGGTAGACCGCAGAGACCACGAACAGCAGGATCGTCGTGACTGCGAAGACCGCCCCTGCCGGGCGCAGGTGGCCCGGAGACGCACCGACCAGCACCAGGGTGGCCAGCCCGGCGACGGGGGCGGCGACGAGGTGCTGCCAGCCTCGCAGGATCGGCTTGGGGTGGGCGGCACGGTCCATGAGGCGAGTAAACCGTCCGGGTACGACCTCGGGCAATCCGGCCCGACCCTGCTGGCTCATGGATGCCAGATCATGGACAGGAGATGTCAATCACGACGGGTGCGTGGTCGCTGGGCGGTGGAGTGCCCTTGACGCCGGGCTTGCGTGCCTCGCGGTCCACGAAGGCCCCTTCCAGATGGGCGGTAAGGGCAGCGTTGGCGAGGACGAGGTCTATCCGCATCCCCATGGCCTTGTGGAAGGAGCCGGCCCTGTAGTCCCAGTAGGTGTAGGGGTGGGGGCCCTTGCTGATGGTCGGCATGACGTCCTCCAGCCCCGCGTCGATGAGCGCCTGGACCGCGGCCCGCTCTGGTGCTGTCACGTGCGTGCTGTCGATGAACGCCTTGATGTCCCACACGTCGTCATCGTGCGGGGCCACGTTGAAGTCGCCCATGACGGCGAAGGGCTGGGCGCCCGCGGCGGCCGGGACGAGATGGTCGGCCAGCGCGGCCAACCACTCCAGCTTGTAGTGGTAGTGCGGGTCGGTCGTCGTCCTGCCGTTGGGCACATAGACGCCGGCGACGCGCACCCCACCACAGGTCGCCGCCAGGTACCGGGCCTCGGGGGGACAGGTCGCGTCGGGGAAGAGCGGCGCCTCGGGAAGATCCGTCTCGACGTCCTCGATCCCCAGCCGCGAGATCAGGGCGACTCCGTTCCACCGGCCCTGTCCCCGGTGGACCGACTGGTAGCCCAGGGTGGCCAGATCGGCGGCGGGGAAGGCGTCCTGGGCGATCTTCGTCTCCTGCATGACCAGGACGTCGGGGGCCGCCTCGGCCAGCCAGCGCTGCAGTCGCGGCAGTCGCGTGGGCAGCGAGTTCACGTTCCAGGTCGCGATCCGCACGCCGCCAGCCTCTCAGATGCTGGGGACGGCCCAGTCAGGTGCCGGGGAGGGCGGGACGATCCGGACCGCGCAGCTCGCCGCCGGCCCTGCGGGGCTTGCGCTTGACCTCCACTCCCCCGAACACCGCTGCGCCCTTGATGCGCAGCTTGGGGGCCCCGGGGATCCCCGGGCCCTCGGCGCCCTGGTCGAACCCCCCGAAGACCCCGACGCCGTCCACATGGACCGAGATCCCCTCGGGCACGGTGATCTCCACCCCGCCGAAGACCGCCACGGCGGTCAGCTCGACATCCTCCGAACGGAACTGGGCCCTCGTGAAGTCCAGCTCGACACCCCCGAAGATCGCCACGGCGCTCATCGATGCGGGCACGACCCACTGCCCCTTGCGCGTCCCCGCGCCGAAGAACGCGACCACCGACGGCGAGCCGGTCTCCACCTGCCCGGGCGAGTACCAGCCGGTAGCGCCGGACGGTGACACCGGCGTCGCTGGGAAGCCGGGTGCGGGGGCGAGTGAGCCGAGCAGGGGGGCCAGGGTGACGGCGATGACCGCGGGCGGCAGGCCCTCCAGCGTGGGCTCCAGGTCGGTGATGGTGCGGGCCTGCATCGCGGCGGCCAGTCGCTCGTCGTACTCGTCACGGTTCAGGCGGCCCTCGGCGAAGGCGTCCGCCAGAACGTCGGCGACCCGCGCCCGGTCACTGTCGGCCAGCAGGACCCGGGGCTGGCGCGGCGGCTCCGGTGCTGCGGGCTCGATGTCGCTCATGCACTGCCCTGTGCTGCGCTGCCCTGGGCTGCACTGCCCTGGGCTGCGCCGCTCCCGGGTGCACCTTCCCGGGTTGCCTGCAGGGAGGCCCGGACCCGGCGCTCGAGGATGAACGACATGAACGGGATCGTCCCTGCCACACCCACGACGACTGCGCGCCAGGGCGTCCAGCGGGCTCGGATGGCCAGGTCCAGGACGGTCACGAGGTAGACCATGAAGAGCAGGCCATGCAGCTGCCAGCCCACGGCGTACCAGGTCGTCTCCTCATTCCCCAGCAGGTACTTCCACGGCAGGCCCACCACGGTCATGAAGGCCAGCACTGCGCCCACCACGTATGCCGCGATGCGGTAGCGCTGGTACGTCGCCGAGGCGAGCAGGTTCGAGGTGGAGGGGGCCTGGGCGGTGGTCGTCATGTGCTCTCCTGCGTCTGCTGTTCGGTCCGGGGCTGCGAACGGGTGAGCCCCCGCGCGTACAGCACGACGAACCCGGCGAACACCAGCCACTGGAGGGCGTACGCGGCATTGCGCCAGTTCATGCCCAGATCCGCTCCGGGCAAGTCTGCCACCTGCAGCGGAGAGGGGGCCGTGGGCTCGGATCCGGCCACACCGGGCTCGGTCGTCCGCCCGGTGCCCGTCTCGGCGATGACAGCGAACCATCCCGACCTCACAGGGAAGCCCGCGCCGCTGGCCAACGCACCGGTGTCGACCGCCGGGAGCAGCGCGCCCGGGGCGGGTGCGGCGCCGGGCAGGCTGCGCTCCTCGTCCGCGACGAGCACGGTCAGCACGTGGACGGTCCCAGTGGGGGCAGGCGCAGGCGTCGCACCAGCGGGGATCCAGCCGCGGACGACAGCGACCGCGGGTCCATCGTCAGGCGTCAGGGCGGTCAGGACCCACGCCCCGTCCACGCCGGCGGAGCGCCGCGGACCCACCAGGAACGTGTGGTCCTGGTCGTAGCGTCCCGTCAGGCGCACGCGCATCCCCGAGAAGGCACTCGTCGGGTCCAGATCCGACAGGGCCACGACCTCACCTGTCGGGACGGCGTCCACGGCCGTCCGGTGGGCCCGGTCCCATTGCCAGTGGGCCATGAGCACGCAGACCACGATCGCTGACACCGCGACGAGGACGGTCGCGACGCGGCCGGACAGGCTCGGCCCGCGCGGCAGCACATGGCTGGACATCAGGGGTGAGCGGGCATCAGGGGAGGCTGCCCGGGGGGTCACCCAGGTTCGTCTGCGCCCGACGCAGATGACGAACCATCGAGAGGAACAGCAGGATCGTCACCAGGGCGAGGATGACGAAGGCGATGCCCGCCGCGGGCGTCGGGCGCACGGTCACGTCGTTGACGGGGGGGTCGGCCAGGGCGACCGCTACGTTCCACATGCAGGACCTCCGAGGACTCAGGGCGGGACTAGTGTCTCAGGACCATGAAGGCCCCGCGACGCGCCCGCACGACGGGCCGGTGGCCTTGCGCACCACGAAGGGCGAGCACTCCATGAAGGAATCCGCGTACGTCGGCAGCGCTGGGCGGCCGGGGCAGTGGACCCCTGAGATCCGCGCCCGCTACGGGGTGCGGGAGCGGCCGCGGTGGTTGATCGCCATGGCTGCCTTCGCCGCTGCCTGCCTCTTGGCGATCGGCACCTGGTACGCCTGGGAGCGAGCGAACCCGGACATCACCGCCGGGCTGAGCACGTTCCGCGTCATCAGCGACGATCACGTCGAGATCACGTTCGACGTCGTGCGAGAGCTGGCGAAGCCCGCGGTCTGCGTCGTTCGCGCCCGGGCCGTCGACGGATTCGACGTCGGCTACGCCGAGGTCGCCCTGCCGGCCCAGTCAGGTCGCACCACCCACACCTACCAGCTGCGTACTGCGTACCGGGCCCTGGTGGCCGAGCTCCTCGGCTGCGGACTGGGTGGCGCGCCTGCCGGCCTGCCAGGACCGCAGTTCCGCCCGGGGGTCCTGCCGCCGGAGCAGCCCTGGACTCCCCCGGCCGGATCGTGACGGCTCGGCCCGGCCGGCCCTCGGCCTTCGACGCGCTGCGGTCGACCCGACAAGTGTCGGCGTGCGACGCGGCGCACTGCCCAGCACAGCAGGCGCCGCGATGAGTGCGTCCCCACCGGCTCCCGCCGGGCGCCCTCTCCCGGAGCCTTCGGGTGGCTGTGCAGCCACATCACCCGGTGTTACCCTCCCCATCGCATTGTCCGCGAAGCGTCAGGAGTGGCATGTCCGAGAGTCCTGAGCCGACCTGGCTCACTCAGGAGGCCTTCGACCGGCTGGCCGCGGAGCTCGACGATCGCTCGACCTCGCGGCGCACCGAGATCACGCGACGCATCGAGGCGGCTCGTGAGGAGGGTGACCTGCGCGAGAACGGCGGGTATCACGCCGCCAAGGACGAGCAGGGCAAGAACGAGGCTCGCATCCGGCAGCTGACGGCGCTCCTGCAGACCGCTCAGGTCGGCGCTCCCGATGTCGCCGAGGGCGAGGCGGCGCACGGGATGGTCGTGTCCGTCGACTTCGTCAGCGGGACCCGCACCATGACCTTCCTTCTCGGCTCGCGAGAGGAGGCCGCCCACGCCAGCGTCGATGTGATCTCGCCTTCGTCCCCGATGGGCGCTGCCGTGCTCGGTCATAGGGTGGGCGAAACGGTGGAGTACCTCACGCCGGCGGGAAAGCAGCTGGCTGTGCGGATCACCGAGGTGCAGCGCTACACGCCCTAGCCCCGCCCCTGGGACGGGGAGACGTCATCGCTCTGCCACGATGGGCCAGCCGCGCACAGACAGTCCCTCCGCGACCGCTCGGCAGTGCTCAGGCCCGCGGGTCTCCAGGTGCAGGCGGACGTCCACCTCGCCCAGCATCAGGCCTGCGCCCATGCGCTCGTGCTCGACAGAGATGACGTTGGCGCCCAGCGCCGCGACCTCGCCGAGCAGGTCCGCCAGGGCACCGGGATGATCACCCAGGCGCGCACGAAGGGTCAGGTAGCGGCCCGCGGCGACGAGGCCGTGCTCCATCACGCGCACCAGCAGCAGGGGGTCGACGTTGCCCCCCGAGAGGATCACGACGACCGGCGGCTGGAGGCCCGACTCCTCCAGCAATGCGGCAACTCCCACGGCGCCCGCCGGCTCGACGAGCAGCTTGTCGCGCTCCAGGACGAGGAGGAGCGCGCGCGAGATCGCCTCCTCGCTCACTGTGAGGATGCGCAACGCGCGCTTCGAGATGATCCGGAACGGCACGGCGCCGGGCCGGCCAACAGCGATCCCATCAGCCATGGTCGACAAGTGGGCGAGCTGGATGGGGCTGCCGGCCGCCAGTGAGCCCGGGTACGCAGCGGCGCCGGCCGCCTGGACGCCGACGACAGCCACGTGCGGGGCCGCCTGCGCCAGCGCAGCCGCGACGCCGGCCAGCAGGCCTCCTCCACCCGTCGGGACCAGCACCGTCGCGACGTCCGGCACCTGTTCGAGCACCTCGAGGGCGACTGTGCCCTGGCCGGCCACGACATCCTCGTGATCGAAGGGGTGGATGAGGATGGCTCCGGTCCTCGCCGCATGCTCGGCGGCGGCGTCCAGCGACTCCTCGACCGTCGCCCCCATGAGGACGACCTGCGCTCCGTAGGACCTGGTCGCTGTCACCTTGGGCAGAGGGGCCCCGACGGGCATGAACACGGTGGCCGACACCCCCAGTCGACGGGCGGCCACCGCGACGCCCTGGGCGTGGTTGCCCGCGCTCGCCGCCACGACTCCCCTGTCCCTCACCTCGGGGCCGAGGCGCAGCATCCGGACGAAGGCCCCTCGCACCTTGAAGGACCCCGCGGCCTGCAGGTTCTCGCACTTCATCCACACGGGACCGCCGACGAGCGTGGCCAGGTGCGAGGCGGGCACGACCTGCGTCATGCGGACGACGCCCGCAAGCTCCTCGCGGGCCTGCTGGATGTCTGCGAGGGTGACCGGCACGGCCGCCATCATGGCAATCGGGTGGCCAGAAGACCCGATCTGGTCAGGGAAGGCGCCAGGCCACGGCCGGGCAGCCCTGGGCCGCGAGTGCGGCATTCGCCCGGCTGAAGGGGCGCGAGCCGAAGAATCCCCGGTCGGCGGACATCGGGCTGGGGTGGGCCGACTCGATGCGGGGGATCCCGCTGGCAGCCAGAGCCGGGGCGAGGGCCTGGGCATCGCGTCCCCAGAGGATCGCCACGAGCGGTCCGCCGCGGGCGACGAGGGCGTCGATCGCCGCCTGCGTCACGTCCTCCCAGCCGCGTCCCCGATGCGAGCCGGGCCTTCCGGGTCCCACGCTGAGGACCCTGTTGAGCAGCAGCACGCCGCCGTCTGCCCAGGGGCTCAGGTCGCCGGTGGTCGGCGCCGTCACGCCGAGGTCGGCGACCAGCTCCCGGAAGATGTTGGCAAGGCTGCGCGGGATCGGGCGCACGGCCGGGGCCACGCTGAACGACAGGCCCACCGCGTGCCCCGGCGTGGGGTAGGGGTCCTGACCCACGATCAGAACGCGCACGTCGGCCATCGGCCGCTCGAACGCGCGCAGGATCGCATCCCCCGCCGGCAGGAACCCCCTCCCCGCGGCGACCTCGGCCCGTAGGAAGTCACCCATCTGAGCGATGCGACCGGCCACCGGCACGAGAGCCTCGGCCCAGTCCGGGGCGACCAGGTCAGGCAGGGCCCTTCGCGCTGCCGCCCCCGACCTGTCACCTGTTGCCTCGCGCTGGGCAGTTCTTGCCGCCACGCTCTGAGTAGTTGCCACGCCTACTGCCGAAGGTGCGTCGGTGTCAGCCACGTCCCGAGGGTAGTCCGGCGCCGGGGCCGGCTCGCTGGCGCCGGCTCGCTGGCACCGGCTCACTGGGCCCGGCGGCCCGGCCCAGCATCCGGCCACCCGATCGGGGGCACACAGGCGGCGCCGGTTGCGCGCGGGGCAGGGGGAGGCGACTCTTTCATCATGTGGTTGAGAGCATTCCGGCGCCCGGAGATGGTGCCTCCCGCTGACGCGCTGCCCGGCTCGCCGAGCTACCAGTACTCCGTCCCCAAGTTCAACGAGGTTCTGGGGACCTCGATGCACGAACCCTTCCCCGAGGGCGTCGTGGGGATGTACCTGGGGATGGGCTGCTTCTGGGGTGCGGAGAAGCGCCTCTGGAAGCTCCCCGGCGTCTACACCACCGCCGTCGGATACCAAGGCGGGTACACGCCGTTCCCCACGTACGACGAGGTGTGCACCGGGATGACCGGTCACTCGGAGATCGCCATGGTGGCCTACGACCCAGGCCAGGTCGGCACCCTCGACATCCTTCGTCTCTTCTGGGAGAACCACGACCCCACGCAGGGCTACCAGCAGGGCAACGACATCGGCACCCAGTACCGCAGCGCCATCTACTGGACGACGAGCGAGCAGCAGGACCTCGCCGAGCGCACCGCTGCGGCGTACGAGGAGGTGCTCCTCGCCGAGGGCTTCGACCCGATCACCACCGAGCTCGCGCCAGCAGTGGTCGACGAGCGGATGGTCCGGCCGTTCTACTTCGCCGAGGCGTACCACCAGCAGTACCTCTACAAGAACCCACACGGGTACGACTGCCACGCGCACACGGGCATCCTGCTGCCCGACCTCGACCGATGAGCCAGCCGGCCGGCCAGGGCGACCAGCGGTTCCGGGCAGCGGCGTGGGGGGGCGGCGGCCTGGCGGGCGCCCTCGCCGCTGTGGTCGGGGTGATGATCGCGCAGGGCCGGGCCGCCAAGCGCGAGATCGGTCCGCAACGGGTGGTCCCCCCCTACCAGGACGGCAGGTACGGGTCTGCCCGCGGCAGATCCATCCACCTGGCTGTGCTCGGGGACTCGGTGGCGGCGGGCCTCGGCGCGGACTCAGCAGCGGACACCGTGGGTGTGGTGCTGGCCAAGGGAATGGTCGCTGCGACGGGCCGTCCCGTGATCCTCATCAACCACGCGGTGGTCGGGGCCCGCTCGGCCGGCCTCGAGAAGCAGGTGGACCGCACGCTCTCGGCACGCCCGCATGTCGCCGTCGTCCTCATCGGCGCCAACGACGTGACGCACATGGTCCCGCGGCGCCGTGCCGCAGCTGACCTGGCCCGGCAGCTCGACCGGCTGGTCGCGGCGGGCTGCGGGGTGGTCGTCGGGACGTGCCCCGATCTGGGCACGATCCGCCCGGTCGGGCCGCCGCTGCGCTGGTACGCCAGGACGAGCTCGCGCCAGCTCGCCCGAGCACAGCGACAGGCCGCCGCCGCGGCCGGCGTTCGCTCAGTGGACCTGTACCACCTGCTGGGCCCGGAGTTCACCGCGAACGCCGAGACCCTCTTCGGGGCCGACCGCTTCCACCCATCGAGCCTCGGCTACCGACGTCTCGGCGCGACGCTGCTCCCGCCGGCCCTGGCCGCTCTGGGCGACGTCCTTGGCCGCGGGCGGCTCGCGCTGCATGCAGAGCCATGGACGCAGGACGAGGCCATCCCACCCAACCTCGAGGTCCTGGCCGATCCGGAGGCCTGACCAACGGCGCCCCGTCACGTGGCCCCATCCGGCCCGTCGCTCGCGGGCGAGCAGTCCGTGCAGGGCAGGGGGCGAGCCTAGATCGCCCGACGCAGGTGCTCGACCTCGGCGACCGCGTGGGCGCAGGTCTGGCCGACCAACGCAACACGGTCCGACCTCCTCTCAGCCTCCCGGAGAGCCGTCACGAGGTCCGCGGTCACGACGGCCAGCACGTCCGCAGTGGCGTGCGCCGCCACGCCCGGCAGCTCCCGAGGCTCGTCGCCGGTCACCTGTGCCCTGGCGTCCACGAGCCCCTGGGCAAGGTCGAGGGCGGCCCGTGCTCGGGTCCTTCCGTCAGGCATCGACTGTCCGAGGCGCTCCACCGACAGGGTTCGCAGGCGTTGGACCACCCGCCCGACCTCCAGAGCCAGCCGGTCGGGATCGCCGGCGGGCGGCGGGTCGGCGAACAGGTTCACGCCCCGCACGGTAGCGACTGGCCCGCTCCCGGGGAGGACGGAGTGGGCAACGAAGAGGTGGCTGTACTTCTCCGGACACTGGGACAGCCATCACGCAGCGCGGTGGAGGGCGTCAACGCGCCCGGCGGCCCGGGGCCCACTTCCTACACGGAAGGCCCGGGGTTACGGTGGTACTGCGCCCGCTTGACCGAGGTGCACATCCCTAGGAACAGGAGAGGCCATGACCCTTCACCACTCCGAGGAGACCCATCAGCTGCTGGTGGACCGCGTCCCCGACGCGACCGGCAAGGGGCTGAAGGAATGGTTCACAGTGGTGGAGCATGGGCCGGCGTTCGCCAGGTTCGATGACCGAGTCAACTGGCTGCGCGACGAGCACGACCTCTCGCACGGGTTCGCCACAGCGATCATCCACGAGCTGGACAAGACCCGAGCTGCCCGCCGCGTCGGCTGACCCCACCTCGGCCGGCGCGGTCTGGGCATCGCGTGTGAGGCGATGCCTTGATCGGCCTGTGAGCCCGATCGATCGGGTGAGGCTCCTCGGTTCCTTCACACCCATCCTTGGCCTTGCGATGCCGGCCGCACAGGAGGACGAGCGCGACCAGCGCCGCAGGGCCTACAGCCGCCGACGGTGAACGGCCCCGAGCCGACCCCATGGAGGGGCACGGACGGGGCCGTCGCCATGTCGGTAGCCGGCCCGCAGCACGAGGCCACAGGCCAGTCCGTCACTCGCGGCTCGATGCCGCGATGATCGCCAGCAGGCGCAGGATCTCCAGGTACAGCCAGACGAGTGTGACCAGCAGGCCGAACGCCATCCGCCAGGACTCCCGCTCGGGCAGGCCCATCTGGATGCCGCGACTGATGGACTCGAAGTCCAGCATGAGACTGAACGACGCAAGGGCCACGCCGACCAGGCAGAGGATGATCCCCAGCGCTCCCATGCCGTAGAAGCCCCACCCATTGCCGACGCCGAAGAGCGCCGAGACGAAAGACGCCAGGGCGATGACCAGGTACGAGACCATCATGACGAGCATGACGCGCTGGAACCGGGCGTCCACCTTCACGAGGCGTGACTTGTAGAGGGCCAGCATCACGCCGAACGCGACCAGCGTGCCGATGACGGCCTGCGACACCAGGTTCTCGTAGCCGGTGCCGGCGACCCACTGGTCGTACCAGTAGCTGATCCCGCCCAGGAAGATGCCTTGCACGAAGGCGTAGCCGAGGATCATCGGCGGGTTGACGCGGGCGCGGGTCGCGGCCACGAGGCCGAGCACGAGACCCGTGATCATCGCGAAGAAGTAGAGCCATGGCATGGTCGGAGCGGTCATCCAGCCGATGAGCGCGCCGGGGACCAGGACCGCGAAGCACAGGGCGGTCTTGACGATGACGTCATCCAGGCTCATCCGGTCGGTGACCGGCTCGAGCACTGACCCCGTCGGCACCCCGGTCTGAGTCGGCGGCTGCTGGTAGGGGTTGGGTGCGTAGCCGCCGCCCTGCGGTGAGGACGGGGCCTGGGGGTACTGGCCCTGCGACGGCGGCGGGTACGACGCGGGCGATCCGTACGGGTTGGCAAGGGGCTGTCCGCCGGCCTGCGAGTAGGCCGACTTCCCCTCGGCGTAGGCGAATCCGGCCCCCTCGGCGGACTGCTGGTCCAGCTTCGAGAAGACGGGGTTCTTGCTCTCCATGGTGCGCTTCGACCTCCCAGTCGAATCGGCGCCGCCACGCATGGACGGCGTCACACTCAACTAAACCACGGAAAGGCGCTGCCCGCCGCCACCAGTTGCGGCCCTGACGTGCTGCGCGGACCGGCATACGGGTACCCCCGGCGGGACTCGAACCCGCACTCGAGCGGTTTTAAGCCGCCTGCCTCTGCCATTGGGCTACGGGGGCGCCAGGCCCCGGGGCGCGTCCGCCCGGGCAAGGCGTACGTCAGCATGGCACGCGCCGCCCGGGTGGCGACTCCTCCGCGGCCGTTCCTCACAGGTAGGTCTGGCGGGGATGGATCGCATGCGCTCCGGTGACACGGTCCAGGAACAGGGCGCCATCCAGATGATCGACCTCGTGCTGGATGGCCCTGGCCTCGAACGCATCCGTGGTCAGCGTGACGACCCGTCCACTGCCGACAAGCGACCCTCGAACGGTGAGCCGACTGGCACGCCGGACGTCCCCGGTGAAGTCGGGCACGGACATGCAGCCCTCGCGGCCCCGCTCCCGGCGGCTGGCCGCTTCGATCACGGGATTGGCCAGCACGAAGCGGCCATGCGTGATCCGAGCCTTGGGGTGGGCGGTGACGTCCAGGCTGAACAGGCGCAGTGCGACACCCACCTGGTTCGCGGCCAGCCCGACACATCCCGGCGAGACGGTCATCGTCGCCATGAGGTCCGCCGCCAGCGCGACGATCGCCGGATCGGACGGATCCACCTGCGCGCACCGCTGGGACAGGACCGGATCGGGCGCGGTGACGACCTCGCGGACGGTTCCGCGCGGCAGGCCTGTCAGATGCGGCCAGGCAAGCGCAGACACCAGGTCTGGATCGGGACCCCCGGGTCCTGCGTCCCGCCCGACCTCCGGGGCACCAGCTTCCTGGGCGACCGGGTCCAGGGCACCGCGTTCCCGTGCTCCGGTCCGGTGGGCATGGGGCGGTGGCGCGACGGGGACTGCGGCGCGCGGGTGGGCCGGATCGGTGGACACGGGCGAGGCCTACATCACGTCGGACTCGGCCGGCCGCAGGGTCACGTCCACCCCGAGCTCCCGTCCGACCGCCGCGAGTCGTTCGGACAGTGATGCCACGTCCTGGTCGGCGGGGAGCACCACCTCGGCGATGAGCAGGTAGAGCCCGGCATGGCCCAGGCGCGTGGAGAGGTCGACGATGTTGCCGCCCCCGCGGGCAAGCAGGCCCGTCACGGCCGCGACGATGCCTGGCCGGTCGCCCCCGTGGACGGTGAGCAGGTAGGTGCTCGCGTTGGTCGAGCCCAGCTCGTCAGGGCCCACGTCGAACACCGTCACGACCAGACCGTCGTCGCGCAGGTGGGCAAGGCGCCCCGCCATCTCGTCGGGAGAGACGTCGGCGGTCGCGATGAGGGTCCAGGCGAAGTGACCCCTCAGCAGGGTCATCGAGGAGTCCTCCAGGTTGCCACCGGCGCCCGCCACCACGGCCGTGACCTCGGCGATGATGCCGGGTCGGTCCCGGCCGATCACAGTCAGGGCGAGCGTGGGCACGGCGGAAGCGTACCCACGCGACGACCGGGAGCGGCATCCTGATGCGCCTGGCCGACGAGCGAACGGGCGACACCGTCGAGGATGTCGTGCTCGCTGACGAGGACCCGGGAGGCCCCGGTCGCATGCACGATCCGGGCCAAGATGAGCGCGCCCGCCCCGATGACGTCGACCCGGCCCGGATGCATGACCTGCAGCGAGGCCCGCGCCGCGCGCGGCATCCTCAGCAGCTCGTCGCTGATCCGGGAGACCTCATGGCCGGCCAGCCAGCTCTGGTGGATCGCGCCGGCGTCGTACTCGGGCAGGCCCAGGCTGATCCCGGCAACGGTCGTGACCGACCCGGCCACCCCGATGAGCGTGCCCGCCGCTCCCAGGTCGACCGCGCGCCCCGCGTGGGCGATGGCGGCGTCGATGTCGGCCGTGCTCGCGGCGATCTCGGGCCCGGTCGGCGGGTCGGTGGCCAGGTGGCGCTCGGTCATCCGGACGCAGCCGATGTCAACGCTGGCCCGGCTCGTGACGTGGCCGTCCTCACCCAGCACGAACTCCGTGGACCCGCCGCCGATGTCGACGACCAGGTACGGCGCGGCGGCGTCGGACGGGAGCCCCGAGGTGGCTCCGAGGAAGGAGAGCTCGCCCTCCGCGGCACCGCTGATGACCTCCGGGCAGACGCCGAGGATCTCGCGCACGCCGGCGATGAAGGCCTCCCGGTTGGTCGCGTCCCGGGTCGCGGAGGTCGCAACGAAGCGCAGTGGCGGTCCGCCCAGGTCGTCGAGCAGCCCGGCGTAGTGCCGGCACGCTGCGAACGTGCGCTCCAGTGCGGCCTCGGAGAAGGCGCCCGTGGCGTCGACGCCCTCGCCGAGTCGCACGATGACCATCTCGCGCGCGACGTCGGTCGCACCGCCCGCGGCGTCGTGGTCGGCGACGAGCAGGCGGATCGAGTTGGTGCCGCAGTCGATGGCGGCCGTGCGCACGGTCATGCGGACAGTCCTCCGGCAGGCGGCGGAGCAGTGTCCGGTCCAGCTGTCCCGGCCCCGTCTGACCAGCCCGGGCCTGATCCGCCCGTGCCTCCCCCCGGGTCTCGTCCGCCCGCGTGCGGCGTCGCGCGCTCGGCAGGTTCGGTGTCGGATCGATCCGACACCGCGCCCGGGGTGCCCGAGCCGAGGCATCCGGCCGGGCCGCCACCCCACGCGGTCGCGGGGTCGGCACCGCGCCTCGCGAGGAGGTCGAGTGCCTGGTCCCCGAGTGGGTTGACCCCCGGGCCCACCGCCAGGGAGTGGGCGACCAGGACGTGCAGGCACTTCACGCGATCGGGCATCCCACCGGCGCTGATGCCCGCGATCGCCGGAACGTCCCCCAGCGTGGCCCGATCGGCGAGGTAGGACTCGTGGGCCTGGCGGTAGGCGGCCGCCAGGCCCACGTCGCGGGCCAGGTCCTCGGACATCCGCCGCATCACCGACTCCGATTCCAGGGTGCTGACCAAGCCCGTGGCGCGCGGGCACGTCAGGTAGTACAGGGTCGGGAACGGGGTTCGATCCGGCAGGCTCGGCCTGGTGACGAGGACATCAGGCTGCCCGCACCCACAGCGATGCGCGATCGCGACCACTCCCCGGACGGGCCGCCCCAACTGCTGGGCCGCGGCCGCCAGGTCCGCCGCCGTGGGCGGCTCCTGGGGATGGCGATCCAAGGTCAGGGCCCATACTCGGGGGCCGCCTGCGCCGGCGCGGGTGCCGGTTGCGCATCCGGGTCGCCCGGTTTGGCCGCCTCGGTCACGGTGCTCCACACCGCGCTCCACCATGGTCCGCCGGAGGGGACAGCGGCCAGGGCTCGCCGGGTTCCCGGTGTCGACTCCTGCTGGTGCTCGTCGGTGAGGACGACGTAACCCACCTCGCCGGGCCGCACGAAGTGCAGCCGCGCGCGCGCCTGGGCCTCGATGTAGGCAGGGTCCTGCCAGCGTGCGGCCGTCTGCGTCAAGGAGTCCACGTTCGCCCGGGTCACTGACAGGCTCTCCTCCAACGACGCGATGCGGGCTCGCTGCGCGAGCCACTCCTTGGACGGGATGGCCAGGACCGTGATCAGGACGACGACGACACCCAAGGCGGCTCCCATGCTGCTGGAGACCACGGGACGTCCGGCTCGTGTCGTGTCGGCGCGCTGGGACCTCCGGCGTCGGCGCCGCCCGCCCGCCGTGCCAGGCGCGGCCGGCTCGATCGCCGTTCCAGCCTCGCCGGGCGCAGCGTGAGCCGAGGATGGGCGGCCGGGCATGCCGCCCATCCTCACACGCTCAGGCTGAGAACCTCGGGAACGCTGCGGCGCCGGCGTACCGTGCCGCATCGTCGAGCTCGTCCTCGATACGGAGCAGCTGGTTGTACTTGGCCACGCGGTCGCTGCGGGCGGGCGCCCCGGACTTGATCTGTCCGCAGTTGAACGCCACGGCAAGATCGGCGATCGTCGCGTCCTCGGTTTCGCCCGAGCGGTGGCTCATCATGGTCTTGAACCCGGCTCGGTGCGCCGCCTCGACGGCCTCCGCGGTCTCGGTCAGGGAGCCGATCTGGTTCACCTTGACCAGCAGCGCGTTCGCCGACTTCTCCGCGATGCCACGCTGGATGCGCGTCGTGTTGGTGACGTAGTGGTCGTCGCCGACGATCTGGACCTTGTCCCCGATCGCCGCCGTGATCGCCGTCCAGTCGGCCCACTCGTCCTCGCCCAGCGGGTCCTCGATCGACACGATCGGGAAGTCGGCCACCAGACCCGTGTAGTACTCGATCATCTGCTCGGTCGTCTTGGCCTTGCCCTCGACGAAGTACTCGTTGGGCTTGACGTCGCCCGAGCCCTTCAGCGCACGCCCGTAGAACTCCTGGGCAGCCACGTCCATCGCCAGGGCGATGTCGGTCCCGGGGGTGAACCCCGCCTTCTCGATGGCCTGGACGATGAGCTCGAGCGCGGCACGGTTGCTGGGCAGGTTCGGCGCGAATCCACCCTCGTCGCCCAGACCCGTCGCGAAGCCCTGCGACTTCAGCACTCCCTTGAGCGCGTGGTAGACCTCGGCGCCCTTGCGCAGGGCCTCGGCGAAGGTGTCGGCCCCGATCGGGGCGATCATGAACTCCTGCATGTCGACGTCCGAGTCTGCGTGCGAGCCCCCGTTGATGATGTTCATCATCGGCACCGGGAGCAGGTAGGCGTTGGGTCCGCCCATGTAGCGGAACAGCGGCAGGCCCGCGGACTCGGCGGCGGCCTTGGCCACGGCCATGGAGACGCCGAGGATCGCGTTGGCGCCCAGGCGCTCCTTGTTGGGAGTGCCGTCCAGGTCGACCATCGTCTGGTCGATGAGGCGCTGCTCCGCAGCGTCGAACCCGAGGATGGCCGGTGCGATCTCGTCCTCGACGTTGGCGACGGCCTTCTGGACGCCCTTGCCCAGGTAGCGGCTCTTGTCGCCGTCACGAAGCTCATATGCCTCGAAGGCACCAGTGGAGGCGCCCGAGGGCACTGCCGCACGACCTGTCGTGCCGTCCTCGAGGGCGACCTCGACCTCAATGGTCGGATTGCCACGCGAGTCGAGGATCTCTCGCGCGATCACCACATCGATACTTGCCACAGGATGCTCCCATCAGATAGTTGCTGCGGCGGCGGGCAGGAGGACCCGCCCTGCCGGATCACACTAGCGATTCAGGCCCGGGGCCTCCTGCTGAGCGAATCGCCCTCGCGGTGATCGAGGGCGGCGATCGACGGGCGCCTGACCGGCGGCGCGGCACGCATGCCGGGATCAGTCCGAATCGTCCCGCTCGACGGCCCGGACCCGGTCGGCGTACTCGCGAACAGCCTCGCGCAGCGCCCACTCGGCGTCCACGCCTGCCGCACGGGCCTGGGCCACCAGCGCCAGGAGGAGCTCCCCGACTTCCTCGGTGCCGACCACCGCGAGAGCCTCTGCAGCGGCGTCAGCCGCCACCGGGTCCGATGGGGGCACGTCCACGCCGCCCACACTGGCGCGGTGCACCGTCTTGGCCGCGAGAAGCAGGGCCGGCAGGGAGCCCGGGATGCCGTCGAGGACGGACTCACGACCCTTCTCGGCCGTCTTGCGCGCCAGCCACGTCGACTCGACGTGCTCGGCGGTCGGGGCATGGTCGGCCCCGAAGACGTGGGGGTGCCTGGCGATGAGCTTGTCCGCGATCCCCACGGCCACCTCGTCGATCGTCCACGGGTCGGTCGCGTGCTCCTGGGCGATCCGGGCATGGAACACGACTTGGAGCAGGAGGTCGCCGAGCTCCTCGCGCATGGCCGGACGGTCGCCGGTCGCGATCGCCTCGGCCAGCTCGTGGGCCTCCTCGATGAGATAGGTGACGAGGGACTCGTGGGTCTGCTCGGCATCCCAGGGGCAGCCCCCTGGAGAACGCAGGCGATCCATGACTGCCACGAGGCGACGCAGCTGGTCAGGCTGATGCCCGCCCGCGATCAGCGCGGCATCGTTCCTGGCCGCGTCCGGCAGCTCGGGGCTGGGACCTCCCGCCGCGGGTTCCACAGGCCCTAGGACAGGCCGGGATCGGCGATGGGCGCGGTCTTGACGAAGGTCTGATCGCTGACGATGCCCAGCGTGTCGTGGTCCCAAGCGCCGTAGCGGGGCGCCACCGCAAGGTGGGTCGACTCCGAGAGTGCCTGCAGCGCGTCATGAGTGGCCTGGACCCGGGCGCTCTGGTCCCCCGCGGGGGCCAGATGCTCGCCGATGGCCGTGGCGAGCAGGCTGGTCCGCACCACGGTCTCGATCGCGTCAAGGGGCACCCCGGCCTGCAGTGCAGCTTGGTCCAGGGCTTCGGTGCCGCCGCGGGCGGTGGCGAGGTCGGCCACGCCCTTCTCGACCTCGGTCTGGGTCACGGTGACCCCCAGGCGTTCGGCCCCCTCGCCGATCAGCCGGTCCTGCACCAGCCGCTGCACGTTCGCCAGGGCCAGGCCGGGGTCAGGCTCCGATTCCGGCTTGCCCAGCGCCTGCTGGACCTTGGCGACCTCATCGGCCACCAGGGACTGGGTCACGGTGAACGCGTCGGAGTCGGCGGCGAGCCCGGACGAGGTGAGCGGCTCCTGGGTGTTGCACCCGGCCAGCACGAGCACGCCCAAGGCCAGGGCGGCCACACGAATCCCCGCTGGGGCCATCAACTGCCTCCGATCGGCTGGATCAGGACCGTCCGGATCACGTCGGATGCCCATGCTACGAGGGGAGCGTCGATGATCGGGGCACTGCCCAGGGTGGCGGGCTTCGGCCGGGGCACCAGGACCGTCCTCGTGACCGGCTTGATCTGGGTTCCCGGATGGAGCCGGGTCAGGCGGAGCCGGCGGGACTCGGGCAGGTCGACCCCTCCGAATCGGACGTACTGCCCGGCCAGCACGACCTCGGTGACCCGGGCGGCCCGGGCGAGCACGCGCAGCGCGGCGACGTCGAAGAGTCGCTGCACCGGCTCGGGCAGCGGGCCGTAGCGGTCGGTCAGCTCGGCGCGTGCCTCGTCGATGCCTGTCTCGTCGGCCGCAGCCGCGATGCGGCGGTAGGCCTCCAGGCGCAGCCGCTCGCTGCGCAGGTAGTCGTGCGGGATGTGGGCGTCGACCGGGAGCTCGACCTTCACGTCCGGGGTCGCGGTGTCGGCCTCGCCGCGGTACTCGGCCAGCGCCTCGCCGACCAGCCGGATGTAGAGGTCGAAGCCGACGTCGGCGATGTGGCCCGACTGCTCCCCGCCCAGCAGGTTCCCCGCGCCGCGGATCTCCAGGTCCTTCATCGCCACGGCCATCCCGGCCCCGAGGTCGGTGTTGGCCGCGATGGTCGCCAGCCGGTCGTGCGCGGTCTGGGTGAGCGGCTTCTCCGGCGGGTACAGGAAGTAGGCGTACGCCCGCTCGCGGCCCCGGCCGACCCGGCCGCGCAGCTGGTGGAGCTGGCTCAGGCCGAAGGCGTCGGCGCGGTCGACGATCAGGGTGTTGGCGTTGGGGATGTCCAGGCCGGACTCGACGATGGTCGTAGAGACGAGCACGTCGGAACGCTTCTC
This sequence comes from uncultured Bifidobacteriaceae bacterium, assembly GCA_964638055.1. GTDB lineage: Bacteria > Actinomycetota > Actinomycetes > S36-B12 > CAIYMF01 > Prado023. The sequence goes on from CAZWXF010000030.1 coordinate 25,008, forward strand.
CCAGAAGTCCACGATGACCTGCTCCAGGCGGTGCTCGTTCATCTGCCCGTGGGCGACCGTGACCCGGGCCTCGGGGACGAGGTCCCGCAGCCGCGCGGCGGCCCGCTCGATCGAGTCGACCCGGTTGTGCACGAAGAAGGTCTGTCCGTCGCGCAGCAGCTCGCGGCGGATGGCGGCGGCGATCTGCCGGGTGTCGTAGGCGCCGACGTACGTCAGGACCGGGTGCCGCTCCTCCGGGGGGGTCTGGATCGTGGACATCTCCCGGATGCCGGTCACGGCCATCTCCAGCGTCCGCGGGATCGGCGTGGCCGACATGCTCAGCACGTCGACGTTCGTCCGCAGCGCCTTGATGTGCTCCTTGTGCTCGACGCCGAAGCGCTGCTCCTCGTCGACGACCAGCAGGCCCAGGTCCTTGAAGCGCGTGCGGGCACTGAACAGCCGGTGCGTGCCGACGACGACGTCGACCGAGCCGGCGGCCAGGCCGTCCAGCACCTGCTGGGCCTGCTTGTCGGTTTGGAACCGCGACAGCGCCGCGACCTGGACCGGGAACCCCGAGTAGCGCTCGGAGAAGGTCTGGAAGTGCTGCTGGACCAGCAGGGTCGTGGGAACGAGGACGGCGACCTGCTTGCCGTCCTGCACCGCCTTGAACGCCGCTCGCACGGCGATCTCGGTCTTGCCGTACCCGACGTCGCCGCAGACCAGCCGATCCATGGGGATCGGGAGCTCCATGTCGGCCTTCACCTCGGCGATCGTGGAGAACTGGTCGGGGGTCTCGGTGTAGGCGAAGGCGTCCTCGAGCTCGTGCTGCCACGGGGTGTCCGGGCCGAACGCGTAGCCCTTCGCGCTCTGCCGGGCGGCGTAGAGCTTGACCAGCTCCCCCGCGATCTGGCGCACCGCCCGGCGTGCCCGGGTCTTGGCCTGCTGCCAGTCCGCCCCGCCGAGGCGGTGCACCGCGGGAGCGTCCCCGCCGACGTATCGGGTCACCAGGTCGAGCTGATCGGTGGGCACGTACAGCCGGTCGGGGGCCTGGCCCCGCTTGCTCGCGGCGTACTCCAGGACCATGTACTCGCGCGTCGTGCCGCTCACCGTCCGCTGCACCAACTCGACGTAGCGGCCCACGCCGTGCTGCTCGTGCACGACGTGATCACCGGGCGTGAGCTGCAGCGGGTCGACGATGTTGCGCCGCCGAGAGGGCATCCGCGCCAGGTCGCGGGTGGACCCCTTCTGGCCCCGGATGTCGGTCTCCGTGACGACCACGAGACCCGGAGCGACGAATCCGTGCTCCAGCCGGCCCGTGGAGACCGTGACCACCCCGGCTCGCACCGGCCACGAGGTGACCCCCGGCTGGAGCGTGGCGGGCAGGTCTGCCGCCGCGAGCTGCTCCACCAGTCGCTCGGCCGACCCCAGACCCGCGGTCAGGGCCACGACCCGGTCGCCCCGGGCCAGGGCCTTGCGCAGGTCGGCGACCAGCGCGGCGCCGTCGCCCCGATAGGCAGGGGTGGTCGTGATCGGCAGGGAGACGGTCTCGGCGCCGGGGTCGCCGCCGACCATCCCGACGCTCCACCAGGCGACGTCCAGCTCGGCGGCGCGCTCGGCGATCTCGTCCAGGGTGCGGTACGCGGCACCGCCCAGGTCGATCGGAGTCACGTTGCCCGCGGCGGCGTTGTGCCAGGAGGCCGCCAGGAACTCGCTGCTCGTGGCGAACATGTCATGGGCGCGGGTGCGGACCAGCTCGGGATCGGTCACCAGGACCAGCGGCTCACGGCCGGTCCGTGCGACGACGTCGATCAGGGTCTCCATGCCCTCGGCCAGCACCGGGGACAGCGCCTCCATCCCCTCGACGGCGATGCCCTCGGCCAGCTGGCCGCACATGTCCGCGAGCTCGGGATGGCTCTGCGCCAGCGCGGCGGCCCGCGCACGGACCTGCGGCGTCAGCAGCAGCTCCCGGCACGGGGGCGCCCAGAGGCCGTGCTGGGCCACCTCCAACGAGCGCTGGTCCACCGCCCGGAAGTAGCGGATCTCCTCGACCGTGTCCCCCCAGAACTCCAGGCGCAGGGGATGGTCCTCCGTCGGCGGGAACACGTCGAGGATGCCGCCTCGAACGGCGAACTGGCCCCGCTTCTCGACCAGGTCCGTCGGCTGGTAGCCAGCGGCCACCAGCGCCTCTGCCAGCGCCTCCGGTGCAGCCTCGTCGCCGGCAGCGACGCTGACCGGCTCGATGTCGCCCAGGCCCACCACGAGGGGCTGCAGGACCGCGCGAACCGGGACCAGGAGGACGTCCACACGACCGGCCGAAGGGTCCTGGGCATCGGGATGGGCGAGCCGGCGGAGCACCGCCAGGCGGCGTCCCACCGTGTCCGAGCTCGGCGAGAGGCGCTCGTGCGGCAGGGTCTCCCAGGCGGGCAGCATCGCCACCCGGTCCGGGCCGATCAGCGTGCCCACCGCAGCGGCCAGGTCCTCGGACTGCCGGGCTGTGGCGGTGACGGCGACCACGAGCCGGCGCGCCGAGATCGCGGCCGCCAGGAACGGGAACGTCGGCTCGGGCGCACGCACCGAGCCGGAGGGGCCGACCGCGGCAGCCGCGCTGGCGAACACGGGGTCCGCCAGAAGCGCGGGCAGCAATCCGCTCAGATCCATGATCGGCGATTATCCCATCGGCTCGTGAGCGGCGATCCGGCCGAGCCCGGACGGGACGGGCGGGTGGGCTGCGGGCCGGGGGTGGAGACCCGCGCCGGTCGAGCCCGTCGACACCGACCCCGACGCACGGGATGCTGAAGACCCGCGCCGGTCGAGCCCGTCGAGACCGACCCCGACGCACGGGATGC
>CAZWXF010000031.1:0-21143 GCA_964638055.1 uncultured Bifidobacteriaceae bacterium
CGTGGTCTCGACAAGCTCGACCGACGGCCCGCGCTGGTCGAGCCTGTCGAGACTCGGGGGTCGAGCCCGTCGAGACCGCGTCCGTGGGTCGAGCCCGTCGAGACCCATACCGCGCGACCTCTCACTGGAGCAGACTGCGCAGGCCGCCGATGATCGCGTCGAGGTCGGCGGGGCTGCGGTACCCCGAGCGGCCCAGCCGGCTCGCGGTCGCGGCCAGCAGCTCGGGGCCGAATGCCCGCTCCATCGTGGCGACCTCGAAGTCGGTCTGGGGGGTCGTCGCGTGGTAGTCCGTGGCGACGGCGTCCGCACGCCGCAGCACCTGTTCGACGTCCCCGGCAAGCTTGGCCATCCTGGGGTAGTCCATGAGATCGGGGTGGTCGCTGGCGCGGTGGTAGTGCGGCCACTCGCCTCCGGAGAAGAACAGGTACGGGGCGCCTGCCAGGCGGAAGGCGGCGTAGTCGCTGTAGTCGCCGACCCGGCTCTGCGCGGCAGCCACGATCGGCAGGTCGAGACCGTCCAGGAGAGCGGGGAGAGCGGGGTGGGACTCCGCACCCGTCACGAAGATCAGGTCGGGGTCGAGCGGTAACCCCGGGATCGACACCGCATGCCCCACCAGGTCCATGACGACGGCAAGGTGCACGGGCGCGGTCAGGACCTCGCTGACGAGGCGGTTGCTGCCCATGTCCGGGCCGAGGAAGTAGGGGGGCTCCTCGGCGTCGAAGGCGACCACGAGGACATCGCGCGACAACGGCTCGACTGTCAGGCGTGCGGCCACCTCGAGCAGCATCGCGACGGCTGCGGCGTTGTCGTCCGCGCACGGCGCCTCGAGGACCGAGTCGTAGTGCGCGCCAAGGACGATCGGGGGCAGGGCATGATCGGCTCCCGGCACGACGCCGACCAAGTTGGACATGACGATCCCGTCCCACGCGCGGAACTCGTGCCGGTAGCCGTCCAGCCGCGGATGGCCGATCAGGCCGAGGTCATCGAACCGGCCCTCGATGAGGGCCCGCGCGGCATCGTGACCGGCGGTCCCGGGCATGCGGCCCTCCGGGGTGGCCAGCGCCCAGGTGTCGGTGCGCAGGCGCTGGACCACGTCCGGGTTGGCGGCATCCGAGCTCGCGTGGCTCGCGGCCTGGGTTGCTGCGCCGGTCGTCTCGCTGGTGGGGCTCACGTTCGGCTCCTCTGTGGTAGTGGCTGGGGGTGGTAGTGGCTGGGGGTGGTAGTGGCTGGGGCACTGGGCGCGGTGCGCGCCGGATCGGGACCCATCATGCAAGGAAGGGGTGACACAATTCGCGCGGATCCGCGCGGGAGTGCCGGCGGCGTCGCGGAATGCCCTTGTCCCGCTGCTCGACATGCCCGTGGGCGAACGAGAGCAGGAACGTGGCCGCCTGGGAGCACCACACGGCGGAGAGGGCCTCGCTCATCGTTGCTGGCTGCTGCGTGGGACATGTCAGCGGTGCCCTACATGATGCGTGAGCAGGCGGGCAGTGCACGCTACGTGGGGTCAAGGAAAGCGCCCACCCATGACACAAACGGACCATTGCATTGCCGGGTGCTGCCCGCCCGCGACCCAAGCTCGTGCCGTCCGTCCCTGGTCGACAGCCCAGGGCCCTGAGCCCCTCGCTCAGGCCCCGCTCCGCACGTCCCGTCCCCAAGCCAGTGACCCATACCTGCGACAAGCCCTCGCCCCAAGGTTCGCGTTCGGAGCCTGGCGCCCAGCTCGGGCGCCCCAGCCTCGACGCCCCGGCCGGCGGCCGGTACCGGACTTCAGGAGAGATGCTCCCCCTCGGCTGGTGATGTCAGGGGCCCGGTGCATCCTTGTCCCAGGTCCAGAGGTGGACAGCGCGAAGCCCCCCGGCTTGCTGTCCCGGCAACCGCGCCGCCGGTTCGGTGCCCCCGGGGGAAGACCCGCCCCACCCGGTTCGTGGTGGGGAACCGACGGCAGGGGAGTCCTCCCATGTGTCCTGTTCCCGCGCATCCGCCCTTCGATCACCCGATCCGCCTGGTCCCAGGATTCGACCCTGCGGCCTTGCCGGAGCTGAACCCTCCGGTCGAGGGGGTGCAGCCGTGGCAGTGGCTCGCCGACTCGGCGACCTCCGAGACTGCCAAGTCCGAGTACCTGGCCTCGCATGTCAAGGGATTCGGGACCGTGGACGGCTCGGACAAGGACCTCACGGTCGAGCCCCGATCGAACGACGAGATCATCGGCGGCTTCCTGGATCAGCAGGTCCATCTCCTGCTGCCCGGGCGCGGGATGCGGATGACCGTGACCGCCGTCCCCGAGGGCGATGCAGCGCAGGCCGCTGGTCGAGCCAGTCGGGACCAGCCATCCGGGGATGTCGGTGCAGGCCCTCAGCCCACATTGCCGCGGGGTTCCTTCCCGCTCACCGACGCGGTCGCGATCGTGGGCACGACCGCCCCCCGTGGCACAGGGGACTGGGCCGTCGGAAGAGACCTGAGCGCCGAGCTGTCCGACTTCTTCGCCGGCCGGGGCGTCGAGACGTGGGACGCCGTGGCGGTCGACAAGCAGCGCGACTGGGTGGAGCGCGTGCTCCTGGTTGCGTTCTCCAACCCGGGCCTGGTCATCGTCGGAGCAGCAGCGCACGGTCAGCCGTACCTTGCGGTCTGGCGGCCCGATGCCCGGCTCGGCGCGGGATCCATCGAGGTCGTGGATGTGTCAGCGGGTCCGACGCCCTCGGTCGTCGCTCGCGGTTCTGCGGTCGCGCGGCGGGTCTCCGCAACGACGTGTCCGCTGATCCCGGGGTCGGGATGTGGCGATCTGTGCAGGCTGCATGGCGGCCCGTGGATCAGCCGGTCGATCCGTGCCGCTGCCCGGTGGGAGGCTCGGCGCGCGAGGATGATCCGAGCACTCGGGTGCGACACCTGCGGGGACGGGGCGATCAAGGTCTTCCAGAAGCAGGTGTTCGGTTCGCAGCGAACAACGATCCCGATCCGCCCCGACATGGCCACGCCGACCAGGTTCGAGCGGCTCGTGGACGCCCCACGAGTCCCGTGAGGCCCACGGCCCGTCGCGCAGCTGCCGTCACCCGAGCGACCGAGGAGCACGGCATCGCAATCGGAGACCGCGTCGCCGTGCCCGATCGCGACGGCGCACGCGCCATGAGGTCCCAATCGGGGCGTATCAGATACGATAATTCGATGGAGCCCGAGCCGATGGAAGTGACGACGCAGGGTGACCTGCCAGGGACGGGGATGTCAGACGTCTGGCGATCCGCCGCGCGGTTGCAGCAGCTCGTCCCGGACACCGTCCTGGTGGGTGGATCGGCGGCCGTCCTGTACGCCACCCACCGGGTCTCCCGTGATCACGATCATGACCTCGGCGACCTGCGCGATCGGTTCGACATCGTCCTTGAGGCGCTGGAATCGGAACACGACTGGGTCACGAACCGACTGGTCCCCGGACGGCTGATCCTGGGCCAGCTCGGTGACATCGAGACGGGCGTCCGGCAGATGATCCGTCGTCGCCCCCTGGAGACGACGTCGGTTCTCGTTGGCACCGACCAGCGCCTCACCGTCCCGACCGCGGAGGAGGTGCTGCGGATCAAGGCGTTCCTGATCGTGCGCCGCAACCAGGTGCGCGACTACCTGGACGTGGCAGCCCTTGCCGACCGGTACGGCATCCGTGACTCGGCTGGGGTGCTGCGTCAGATCGACGCCTACTACGGCGATCAGCATGTCGGGCAGGCATCAGAGGCGATGGACGGTGTGGCATCGCAGCTTGTTCGGCAGCTCGCCGAGCCTCGCCCCACCGATCGTTCGACTCTGCGCGAGCTGCCGCGCTACAAGGGACTCGCCCCCCCGTGGCAGGACTGGGCGGCAGTCGCGGACGTGTGCCGAAGACTGGCCGTCGAGATCACGGAGACTCGGCGATGAGCACGCCGCTGCGCAACGTCGATGCCGATCTGCGGGCACCTGCCTCGGACTGGCCGTTCGAGGCCGTCCTGACGGTGCTCGAGCGCGGGGGCGTCAACTCGTGGTTCGAGCTCGCGAGCGAGATCCGTGTCGACCCATGGGGGGCTGTGGCCCGCAAGGTCGAGGAGGCGTTGGCAATCGCGCATCCCTACGGGGTCGAGCCCCTGATGCGCACGATCCTTTCCGCGGCTCGGAGGGACCGTGAGCAGGCCGAACGCCTGGAGGTGGCCACGCGCATCCGCGCCGCTGTCGCCCGCAGCGGGCTCACCCAGGCGCAGTTCGCCGAGCGGATCGGCACGTCCGCGTCGCGGCTGTCCACGTACGTCGCTGGAAAGGTGGTCCCATCGGCCACCATGCTCGTGCGCATCGAGAAGGTCGCAGGCGAAGATCCTGGGCTTTGACGAAGGTGTCCCGGCTTCGGCGCGGTGAAGCAGGGGTAGGTGTCCAGGTGTCAACCGAGGACCTTCACCCGATCCGGATCAAGGACGTGCCGGAGCTCACGCGCCACGGGCCCGAGCAGTTCGGCCTCTACCCGTGATCCAGCCGGCCCGCTCGACCAAGGATCGGCCGGTTGTACAGCGGGGACGCGGGAATCAGTGGCTCGACAAAGACCCACGCGGGGTCGTTCACCCGGTAGTAGACACCTTGTCTGCTTGCGTTCTTGCTGAAGGAGAATTTCCAGTCCCCCCCCGGATTGTTTGAAGAACTCGGCCCAGAGAAGGCCAATCTCGAAGATCATGGTCATCGAGAATCGTGGGCTCGCAGCCGCGCTCACGTAGCTTCTTGTGCTGACTGCAGGCCACGAGTGGCCACATTTTGGGTGAAGTCAGGCCCGTGTGGACGTGATGAACCAGAGATCTTCTCAGCCCGGGAATGGATCCATTCAAGCGTTTTCACGAGTCGATCCGTGTCTGCCTCGGTGGCATTCCTTTCGAACCACTGCGGGGCGCCCTCCTTGAGGACCGCCGTTCCCAACGGCGCCAGTTCGGCTTCCATCCTCGCCTTGAGGCCTTCCGGCCACAGGTCTTCCCCCACCACCGGGTTCATGCCGCGCCCCGGTGCACCGCCGATCTTCAGCGTGACCCGATTCGGCTGCTGGTGGAAGCCCTCCAGTATCCGCGCGGCCTTCTGGCCCATCTCATCGCTGTCGACAAGGCAGACGACTGGCTTGGCGGTGGCCGCCGCGGTCAGTACCGCAAGGGCCGGAAGCTTCGTCGCGCCGCCCGCCGGGAGCATGTGAACGGAGTCGATGAGGTCCTGACGACCCGCCTTGCGTGCCGCGATCTGGAAGTACCGGATGTCGGTCACCCCCTCCGTGATCAGGACGAGCTTCGCAGTCCTGGGCACGCCCCTGGCGGTGCGCAGCAGGAAGCTGACGCCTCCGTCGTGGAACAGCGCGGCGGCATGGTCCACGTCCCTGCGAGTGTCCAGGGACGACGTGCCGTCTGCGGCTTTCACCACGCCGACCGTCCTGCCGGCCTCGTTGGACTCGGAGTTCGCCAGCATGAACGGGGAATGCGTCGTGATGAGGACCGTCGTGTCGCGGGCCCCGGCCAGACCGACCAGGGCGGACCGGAGGTCCTCCTGCGCCCCCGGGTGAAGGAAGGACTCCGGCTCCTCGATGGCCAGAACCAGCGAGCGCCGACTCTGGTCGGCCAGATACCGCATGATCGCGATCAGGACCCCAGCGCGGAGGCCGGTTCCCTTCGAGCGAAGGTCGGAGGTGATGGCATCGCTGAGGGTCACACCCATGGACGACAGCGTCTCCTGCAGCTGCGGCACCGCTGGCAGGAGATCGGCTCGCGACACCTCGGGGAACATGTTTCCCGTCGTCTGTGTGATCTGGTCGGCCAGTGGCGCGAGCAGCGTGTCGCGAAGGTGCGCCGTATAGGTCTCCCGTGCCTCGCGGGCCGTGGTCAGCTCATGTGTGAGGTGGTCGCGGATCACGCCCTCAAGGACCTCACGGAAGGGTCCCTGCAAGACCGATTCGAGCGCCTCGCCGCTGCGTATGGTCACCAGCCGGACCGCGTTGTGGAACTCCCTGAAGAACTGGTCGTGAACCTTGGATCCAGGCTCGGGGAACGGGGAGTTCCGCGACGCCGGCGATTTGGCCACGCCGGGAACACGAAGGTAGTCGTGGCGCACGACGGTGGCACCCTGATCGCGCACTGAGAACGTCGCACTCACCTCGACCAGGCCCTTCCCGGCGTTCGCAGAGAGGGGCTTCAGCGTCGGGTTCGTCGCCCGTTCGTAGTCGAGCGCGCGACGAAGAAGACTGCGCTCCTGGCTCGGCTGCTTGTCCTCTGGCCGGGCGGTGGACTGGAACGTCACGGAGACCCTGGCGACTCGGGGCAGCACACGACTGGGGAACTGTGGGATGTCCTTGGACCTGTCGAACTCGCCACGGACCGGTTCGCCGGAATCGTCGACCCCGGTCGCGAGCACGAGTTCGAGCGCTCTCAGGAGGTTCGACTTGCCGCTGTTGTTGGGTCCGACGATGCAGGTCAGCCCCTCGTCGACGGCGAGTTCCTGCTTGGTGCGGAAGGAGCGGTATGTGGACAGCTCGACCGAGATCAGCTTCACGAGCGGCCTCAATCCCGTGCGATCGCTGAGCTGCGGACTCCCTCCAGCCAGCGAGTCAGCTCGCCGTGCGTGGGTGCCAGCTCGTAGGAGTGGTGGTGCCCGGCCTCGCTGAGGGCGGTCCAGAGCGCCGCGATGTCGCGGGCCTCATCGGAAGGCATCGTGCGGTGGAGCATGAGCAGCTTCGCGCGGCCACTGATCGGACGCCCCTCAGAATCGACCAGGGGCACCCCGTGGGCTGCGAGCTGAGTGGCGATATCGCCCTCGAGCTGGATCCGCAGCAGCCACACCACCGCACGCGGCCACCATCCACGACGCCCCGCGCCGCCGTCGGCCATGAGCGAGGCGGCCGCATCGACGTACATCCGGTCGCTGATGGGGGAGCGTTCGCCCAGCGCCGGAACAGCTATGTCAGGGGTCATGGCGACACCCGTGAGAGCCGGTCGGTCAGCGCCTCGATCACCTGCGCGAGCATGCGCAACTCGGCCCGAGACATGCCAGCAAAGTCGTCGTCGTGGACGCCCTCGCGGCAGAGCCGGTACGCGTCAGCCAGGCCTCGCCCCCAGTTGTGCAGCCTGCCCATGACCTCGCCCCCACGCGTGCGGTCGTCGAAGATGGCAAGGGCCACGATCGCGTTCGTGGTCTGGGCCTCCGCGACTCGACGCTGCATCCCCGCGCGGTCGGTGCCCGCCTCCACCATCCGCCGCCGTGCCCGCTCGAGGGCTGCGGCCTCCACGGCGGAACGAAGGAACCCCGCGATGACCGGCCCGCGGATCTCAGCGGGTAGGTCGTCATCGTTGGCCAGGTCTCGTGCATCCTTGATATAGCGCGAGATGGCGTCACCGGCCTTGCGCAGCTCGATGGTCGAGTTGGGCCGACGCACGACCTCCCACATGGTCGCGTCGATGCCGAGCCGATCCACCGTCTCGGGCAACCGCTCGTCGTGGGTGAAGACGATCACCTGGCGGGTGCGGGCCACGTCCTGCAGGACCCGCGCCAGCCCCTCGACCTTGGCCGGATCCATCGCCTGGACGGGGTCGTCGATCACGAGGAACCGGAAGGGACTCTGGTTCGACGTGGCGCGGGGAAGGAACAGCGAGAGCCCCAGCGCATGCAGCTCGCCCTGGCTCATGACGCCGAGCGCGGCACCGGCCTGCCCATCGACGGCCACATCGAGACCGACTCGGCGTTGGTTGCCCCTTCCTTCCAGTCGAACGTTCCCGAGGTCGACATTGCTCTCCTGGCGCAGCATCTGCCAGACCTGGGTCGATTGGATCGCGAATGGCTGCATACGGGCATTTGCGCAGGTCAGCGGCCTCCGAGTTCAGCCACTTCTCGGAGTCCGTGAGCCGCTTGAGCACAGGTGCTTCGGACGCGACGGCTCGTTCCGCGGAGACCCATGCGGAGAGTCGGACCGCATGCGGGCGCCACCGATCCTCATGGCTTTGCAGCGCCGCCTGGGCCCGGCCGCGCGCCGCGGTCAGTGTGGGCTCAAGGGCGCTATGGAGGTCCAGGACCGCGTTCGCGATTGCGCCTGGTTCGCCCCCAAGGTCAACGGCGTGCCAACGAGCCAGCTCTTCGGCCACGTCGTCGTCGAAACCGCGTAGAGCCTCCGGCCTGGCAGCGGCTGCGATCAGGGTCGCCACGGCCTGCCGTGCCCGGACGACCCGCGCCTGCGCGCGCTCCAACTCCGAAGCCGACGCCCGCAGTTCCTGGGCCCGCTCGCGCGCGTCCTGCTGCCACTGGGCGTCGAGTCTCGTCTGGCCGCAGACCGGGCAGAGGTCATCCCTCTCGTGCTGCATGTGATCCACGGCTCGCTCGAGGATGTCGGCCAGCCGCAGGGATCGTGCGCCGAGCACGCCGTGTGTCGCCTCCAGGGCGGCAGCCGCTGCGGTGAGTTCCTGCGTCACCTCCAAGGTTGCCTCGGCCGGCGGGAAGCCGGCCTCGGCGACCGTCCGCCACAGGGTGAGTCGTTCGTCTGCCGGCGCGATCATGCCCGCCGCGAGATCCTGCAGGAGGTCCAGGTCGGGCGTCCGAGGCCGCAGGGCCTCATGCGCCGAGCGAGCGCGATCATCGTCGACGTGCGCCAAGGACGCCGACACTGCCCGGCGTAGGTCCCTGGCCTCACGGACGCGAACCTCGATGGGCTTCCTCGCATCCTTCAGGCGCTGCTGGGCGCGTTCGATGACCCCGAGCCCGAGGATCGAGTGCAGCGCGTCGAAGAGGTCCGTGGGCCTGCCCGTGACCGCGTCGCCAAGCTCGGCGTAGCTGAGGAACGGTCGGAAGGTGGACAGCGCGGGCGCCCAGCCCAATTCGTCCAGCGTGCCGTCCCGACTGCCGCGGCGCACTCCGGTCCGGGCTTCCTCCAGCTTCGCGGAATCCGACCAGGCGCAGGTGATCGACGCCGCACGGGAGGAGTCCTCCTCGACGGTCTCCACGTGGATCCGGGTCGTCGGGTGGTGAAGACTGCGCCATCCTGTCCGCCACACCTTCGAGCGCTCGTCCCAGCGGCTCGACCGACCTGTCATCGCGATCTCGGCCGCCTCGGCGAAGCTCGACTTCCCTGATCCGTTGCGCCCGATCACGAGCGTCAGGCCGGGTTGGGGCTGAACGCGAAGCGTGGCGCTGGTGCCGACGCCGCGGAAGCCCTCGACTGTGATGGACTTCAGGTAGATGCCCGTCGCGTCAGCCTCGACATGAGCACGCTCGGGTCGTGCCGGGGGCGAGCCACCGAGCACATCTGCGAAGGCCCGGTCGCCCTGGCAGGCGGCGAGGACGAGGTCGGCGACATCGTCAGGCACGTCCTGGGCCAGGAGGTCGTCGAAGACCTGGCCCAGGATGTCCACTGGCTCCGTGGTCCTGGTGGGCGCATCGTCTGCCATCTCCCGTACCCGTCCCCTCGTCTCCAGTCCTGCTGCGGCCGGCAGGGACACGCGCGCCCACGCAGTCCTCGCGGGATCGTCGGGCACGGCCCCCGGCCGCAGCTGGGTTGGCGAGGTCGCGGACCTGCTGCTCCCCGCTACCCCGGCGGTCGCGGGCATCTTCCAGCAGATCGCGCACGGCGCGCACGCCGAAGAGCCGGCTTGCAACGGATGACGTGTGCCCGGGGCGTTCCATCACTCGGAGGACGACGTCGCGGTCCTGCAGGCAGAAGTAGCCGGTTCGTCATCGCACTCGGCGTCGTCCCCATGCGGGCGCGCAATGCACGGCTACGATCGCGCGCCTGCTGCACGCCACCGCATTCGCCCTGGGCACCTACTCCTTCTCGTCGGCTTCCCTTCCAGCCTGCTCGGCTTCCAGTTCAGCCATCTCGGCGTCCAGTTCAGCCTCAGCGCGCCGCTCCAGCTCAGCCCTCGCCGCCTTGTCGCCACCCGCATCCAGATGGAGGAGGACCGCGTCGGGGAGGATCGACCTGTCGGAGTCATCGTTAATCACGATGTCCACGAAGTGGTCGTCGTTGTGCTCAGATGTGGGGTCCACGGTGTTCCTTCCGGGTGGTGGCATGGCCTTCCCTGCCCGCTTGTCACACACCAATGAATTGCTCCACCCGAACCGGCGGGCGAACGCCATCAGGGCATCACTGCGGCCTCCAACCTGCCGTTCGGTGAACGATCCAGGCGATGGATTCGGGCGCGTCTTGGGTGATGCGAGAACGTCGAGTTCCCTGGCGAATCGGCTCCTACAGCCCCGCATCCTGGAGCCTCTCAAGACCCGGCCGATCGGGATGGCTGCCGCGACGTCGCCACGATGGCGGCGGGTCTCGCCATCCAACCCGAACGACGTCAGCACGGTCCGTCGTGACCTCAAGGCCCTCCGGGCCGCCGGTGGCACATCGAGACCGTCCAGCGCGGGCACAACGACTTCGCCCACCGCCTGCACGTGATCGACACGCGTATCCGAACGACATTCACCGATGCCCAGCGCGCCCAACTCCTCAGGGCTGCCGAACGCGCGGGACTGGGCCAGCTCTATGACGACCTCGACCCCGGCGCAACGGATGGCACGACCGGGGCTGGCGGACCGGAGGGGCTGGGGGTGGCCGAGCATGCGGTCCGGCACCGATGCGTCCTGACGTTCCGGTACCGCGACCGCCCCCGGCGGCTTCACCCCTACGACGTCTTCTTCTCCGGGGATGCCTGGTACCTGCGCGGGCGCGAGGAGGGCACGCCACAGGAGTACAAGACGTTTCGCCTGTCCCGGGCTGAGGGCATGGAAGCCGAACCGCCGGGCTCGGCCGACCCGGGTCGCGAGCTTCCGCCTCCCAATCGCGACCCGATGCGCCAGCGTGTCGAGGAACCGATGGCAGTCGTCGTCGCGACGAGCGATGAGGACATGCCCGACGTGATCAGCCACCTCGGCATCAACGGTCATCGGACCCTCTCCGGGGACGCACCCGGGGCCGAGGTCGTGCTGGAGGTCATCGTGACCAACCCGTCCGCGTTCCTCGGCCGGCTCTTCGAGTTGGACACGCGGGCCCGCCTGATCGGCCCTGAGAGCATTCGGACCCGGGCCCGGGGCCTGCTCCTGGACGCGGCTGGGGGGCATTGATGACCGGCTACTCACCGCTGATGGTTGACGTCTGCCGGCTGCTTGAGCAGCATTCCGGGCGTTTGACCCTCGCCCACCTCGCTGCGGCCCTGAACACGGATGCCGATGAGATCCGCCGACATGTGCAGGCCTACGCGGACCTGGACTCGACATCGACACTGGACGCCTACCTGGTCGACACCGCCTACCTGCTGGTCGATCCCGCGGACCCCGCGGATGAGGACGCCCCGCCAAGTGACCAGGACTGGGTAGTCCTCCAAGCTGGCTCCGCCCACATCCTGGGTATCGAGCAGTTCGACGCGACGGTCCTCGGCCCGCTCTACCAGGCGGCCGAGAGACTCCTGCTCGAGGAACCGGGCAATGAAGACCTCCAGGACGCCGCGGCCATCCTGCAGCAACGGTTCCTCCCTGGGGTCCGGCGACCCCGGCACTTCAAGGCGCGGTTGGTGGCCGATCTGAGTCGAGCGATCCAGCTCTGCAGACGGGTACGTATCGTCTACTCACGGGCGTGGAACCCCGGTGTGACCGAGCGGATCATCGAGCCGTACGAGCTCAATCACTCCTCCCGCGGCGCCGAGGTGGATGCCGGTCCGCTCGACGACAACGGTGACATCCGCACGTTCCTGGTCAACCGCATCCGGGAGATGGAGGTCCTCGACGACGCCTTCGAGCGGCCCGCGGACGCCTCCGCACTGAGCATCGCCGCCCGCGAGCTCAGCCCGATCACGGGATACGTCCCTCACTCCGGCCGTTGGGCGGTGGAGAAGTGGTCCGAGCGGTTCGAGGTCACCAAGCAGGACGTCGACGGGCTCATGTTCACCGCCCAGGTCCTGCCCCCGGTCGGGTGGCGATGCGCCTTGATGATCCTCATGGCCGGCCCCGAGGCGATGGTCAACGAGGAGGACTTCAGCCGCGAGGCCCAGGCGCTGGCCGAGCGACTGCTGGCTCACCACGGGCTGGCGACGGGCCGGTCCAAGTCCTTCACTGGTGAGGAGCACCTCGAGACCGGGTCGCCGAGCTGACCAGACCTTGGAAGGGACGCGGTGCAACGCGTCATGCACGGGACGCTACGCCTCGCGAAGCATTCGCTCGGGTCCCGCGCGCCGAGGCGCACCGCCATGTCCCTCGGGTCTCCCCGCCCGGAGGCGCACCGCGATCCACCCATCAGGGCTCCCCGCGCGGCGATCCACCGCGGACCTATCCACCGACCCGCACCACGACCGCAAGGATGCGCTCGCCGTACCTTTCGGCCTTCGCCGCTCCGATCCCGGGGATCGCGAGCAGCTCCTTGGCGCTTCCCGGCCGGCGCCCGGCGATCTCGCGCAATGTCGCGTCGTGGAACACGACGTACGCGGGGACGCCCTGCTCGTCCGCGATCGCCTTGCGCTCGGTGCGCAGCGCCTCGAACAGGTCACCTTCGGGTCCGGTCAAGGCGGGTGCCGCGGCCCGACGCGACCCCGATCGGACGCGCCGCCCGGCAGCTTCGCCTGCGGGCTTGGCGGGGACGCTCCGAAGCTCGATGCGGGCCTCACCCCGGAGCACCGGACCGGCCGCGTCCGTCACGCGAAGCGCCCCGAAGGCGGTGCTGTCGGGGCGCAGCAGCCCCTGCGCCACGAGCTGGCGGGCCACGAGCCGCCAGGTGTCCTGGTCGAGGTCGGCCCCGACGCCGAACGTGGGCAGCTGGTCGTGGCGCAGGTCGACGATCCGGTCGGTGCGCCGGCCCATCAGCAGGTCGATGATGTGCCCGGTGCCGAACCGCTGCCCGGTGCGCAGGGCGCCGGAGAGGAACTTCTGCGCCGCGACCGTCCCGTCCCAGAGGACCGGGGGAGTCAGGCAGGTGTCGCAGTTGTCGCAGGGAGCGGACCCTTCGCCGAAGTACTCCAGGAGCACCACGCGCCGGCAGGTAGCGGACTCGCAGTACCCCAGCAGGGCGTCGAGCTTCATGGCCTCCACACGTCGGACCTCGGGCGGGGCGTCGGAGGCGTCGATCCACGACTTCTGCAGCACGACATCGGCCAGCCCGTAGCTCATCCAGGCGTGCGCCGGCTCCCCGTCCCGCCCGGCACGGCCGGTCTCCTGGTAGTAGCCCTCCATGCTCTTGGGCAGGTCCAGGTGCGCCACGAATCGGACGTCGGGCTTGTCGATGCCCATCCCGAAGGCGATCGTGGCCACGACCACGATGCCCTCCTCCCGCTGGAACCGGTCCTGAGCCGCACGGCGGGCGCCCTGGTCCATCCCGGCGTGGTACGCCAGAGCCGTGATCCCGCGCTGGTTCAGCCACGCGGCGGTCTGGTCGACCTTCTTCCTGGAGGTGCAGTACACGATCCCCGACGACCCGACCAGCGAGGGCGCATCGCCCGGGCCGGCCAGGAAGTCCAGCAGCTGATTGCGCGGATCCTGCTTGGGCACGACCGTGTAGCGGATGTTCGGCCGATCGAAGCTCGACACGTACTCCGGGGCGTCGCGCAGCGCCAGTCGGGTGCGGATCTCACTGCGCGTGAGCCCGTCGGCGGTCGCCGTCAGTGCCAGGCGGGGCACGGCGGGGAACCGCTCGGCCAGCACCGACAGCCCCAGGTACTCGGGGCGGAAGTCATGGCCCCACTGCGAGACGCAATGGGCCTCGTCGATGGCGAAGAGCGCGATGCCGTGGGCGGCGTGCAGCCGGTCGAGTTGGGCCAGGAAGGTCGGGGTGACCAGCCGCTCCGGTGCGACGTAGAGCAGGTCGAGCTCGCCGGCGCCCATGGCCCGCTGGACCTGGCCTGCCGCGGCTGCGTCGAGGCTCGAATTCAGGAAGGCCGCCCGAACGCCGAGGAGCGCGAGCGCATCGACCTGGTCCTGCATCAGGGCGATCAGTGGCGAGACCACCACCCCCACGCCGGGCCGCACGATGGCCGGGATCTGGTAGCAGAGCGACTTCCCGCCACCCGTCGGCATGAGGACCAGTCCGTCCCCGCCAGTGATGACCCGGTCGATGATCTCGGCCTGCGCGCCGCGGAACTGCTCGTGGCCGAACACTTCGCGCAGCACACCCAGTGCCTCGGTGCGCGCCGGGATCCCCGTCGGGAGGTCGCGGTCGGGCATCTTCAGGCTCCTCGGCATGGATCAACACGGAGACCGGGTGATCGGCCACGGCGCGACGGGGGCGCCGTGATCGAGCTGGCGGCTGGTGTCGGGGCCCCTGCTACGAGGCCCACGCGAGGGAACTCTGACACATGCCAGGCGAGCCGCCGGACGAGAGTCGATGTGTCGACGTCGGTCGAATCCTGACCCCCTGGCGCCAGCTCGGCTTCCGGTAGTGCCCCGCGCAACCGCGGACCGTCCCACGCGGGCGCTCGCCGACCCCCGACCCAGCACCGCACTGGCTACTCTCGACGCGTGGTGTTCACGGAGGCCGTCGATACGATCGCGCTTGGCTTCGAGGTCGTGGGGATCGCGATCATCACCGTCGGTGGGTTCATCGGGATCGCCTCGGCGGCACGCACTGCGACATCCCGCGACTCGTTCTACGAGATAGCGCGCGACGGCTTCGCGCGCCCGCTGCTGCTCGGCCTGGAGGTCCTGGTCGCCGCCGACATCATCGAGACCATCCTGGTCGACCGCACCCTGGAGAGCACCGCGGCCCTGGGCCTGCTCGTGCTGATCCGGGTCGTGCTCAGCTTCGCCCTCGGAGCGGAGACCGAAGGAGTCCTGCCGTGGCGCAAGGGCGAGCTGGCGGCTCAGCGGGCGGACGCCCACCGCGCCGATGCGGGGACCGGAGGGTCTTCCAGCCCCGCAGGGTAGAACCGCCCGCGGAGCCGGGGGCCAACCCGGGGGCCCCGTACACCTGCCTCAGCGCTCCCCGCCGGTCTCGCGGTTCTTGTATCCGCGGTTCTTGCGGGTCCGGTCGGAGTGCATGCGCTTGGTTGAGTAGGCGGCGTCCCAACCCTCCAGGCCGTCACGGGTCTGGCGCAGCCAGGTGAGCTCCTCGGCGAGCTCCTCCGACATGGCGGCGGGGGGAGCGGATGCAATGGAGCCGATGATCTGGTCGAGGGGGACCTGGGCGCCGGCGATGTCCTGGTCGGCGAGGGCCTCCTGGCTGGCCCGCTTAGCCTTCTGGGCGTCCTGGAACAGCCGCTCGGCGTGGACCTGCGGGTTGGCCACCCGTCCGGCCGCCTGGTCACCGGGCACCACGTTGACCGTGATCGGCAGGGTCACGGTGTGCTGGACGAGCGCGGGCAGCTCGACGTAGCTCATCTCGAGGCTCGCGATCTCGGCCAGGCCGAGCGCGCCGATCGCGGGCACGCCGAACGTGAGCAGCAGCTTGCGTGTCTCCCCGGAGTAGAAGTCGCCGAGCTCGACCAGCAGCCCGCCGGCAACCGGATTGACGGGCAGCTCGTTGACCACGCTCACGGTGACCACGTCGCTGGACGCGCGGATCATGAGAGTGGCGGCCTGGACGGTCTTGCTGAGCAGGCCCTCGACCTCGCCGGCCAGCGCCGCGGCCGCCTTGTCCGGGTCTGAGGCGAAGGCATGGTTGCCGTTGCCGCCCACGGCGATCTCGGCCAGCAGCGTCTCGTCGTATCCCTCGCCGATCCCGATGGTGGACGTGGTGATGGTCTGGGCCCCGGATCCGGCGGCCATCTCCCGCAGCTTGGCCGGATCGGTCTCCCCGGCGTTCGCGTGGCCGTCGGAGAGCACGACCACGGTCGCCCCGGCAGGGCCGGCGACCCGGCGCGCCTCGGCCAGTCCGCGAAGGTAGCCGCTGGACAGATCGGTGGTTCCGCCCGTCCGGATCGCGGCGACGCGCTTCGTGATCTCGTCGCGGCCGATGACTCCGACCGGGCCGGCAGGCACGACCAGCTGGGCCTTGTCGTCGAATGTGACCAGCCCGAACGAGTCGCGATCGTCGAGCCGGGCGACCAGGCTGATCAGGGCACGCTTGGCGGCATCGAGGCGAGGTCCGCTCATCGAGCCCGAGCGGTCGAGCACCACGACCGCGGTGTGCTCCGGGCGAGGGATGCTCGGGTCCTGCACCGCTTCGGGGGCCTGCACGTCGAGCATGACGGTGACCGTGTCGTCGGTCTCGATCGCGACGACGTCGACGTCGAGGAAGGTGTCGATCTTCATGGGGCGGCTCCTTGCCGTGTGAGTTGCGGCCGTGTGTGATGCTGGCCGCGGCGATGGTTCGTGAGCTGGTCGATCGGGGCGCCGGGCTTTGCATGGCGCTGCGACCGGGCGGGTGGCGGTGGGAGGGGTTCCCCGCCGGCTGTTCCCATTGTGCTGGTGACCCCTGACATGAAATCCCGGGTCAGCGATCCGGGTGGCAGCCGGACCGCCGGTGCCGTGCCAGCGAGGTTGCGTCGGCGGATCAGCGGGTGCCCCGACGTCAAGGCGAGTCAGTAGACCCGCGGGGTCTCGCCGAGCAGCAGGTGACGCTCAGGGCCGGGTGGGAACGCGGCCCGGACCTTGGATCGGATCCGAGTGAGAGTGACGGCCACCGCATCGGCACTGGCATACCCCAGGCCCTGGGCGATCTCGCGGTTCGACCATCCATCCAGGTGCGCCCAGAGCACCTTCCGCTCGCGGTCATTGAGATGAGTCGCAAGCGAGCGCAGTGCCAGGCGCGACACCGGCTCCGCGCTTGCTCCCAGCGCCCGCAGCCGGCGTGGCAGCGGGGCTCGCCCGGGCGGGTTGTCCTCGCCGTCGAAGAGGTCCAACGCGGCGTGGCCGTGCCTCTTCTCGGCGCGGATCACGTCGAGGGCCCGGCGACGCGCCGCGGTCGTGACCCATGCCTGCCAGTTCGCGATCGTGGATGGGTCCAGCCCCGCGAACCGCACCAGGACCTCCTGAGCGACGTCGTGCGCGTCCACCCCGTCGTGGACACCCTCGCCCAGCACGGATCGAGCCACTCGTAAGGCCACACGATGGGCCTCGGCAAGCGTCGACTCGCTGGGGTGGCTCATGCGGGATGGGGTGTCCCTGGTCTGGGTCGTCAAGGGGCTCCTTCGTCTGATCGTCTGATGGGTCGCTCTCAACCCGGAGTGTGACCGGCGGTCATGACAGAACTCGGTGGTGCACTGCGCCCTGGACCAGCGCGAATGGTCCAACGCAGGCCCGCAGACTCGGGGCCGGATCGGCTGGTCGGTGATTCCGCAGGGCCGCCGACCCGTTCATTCGGGGGGGGGAGCCGCTGTGTGACCAGGCTCACGTCGGTCGCTGTTCATCACAGGCCGCCATCAGGCGTCGAACAGTTGTCGGGCAGCGAAACGCGCCGCCCCCGTGATCCTGGAGGACACCATGACCCAGCTCCCCGGTCGGAGCCCCGACCACTCGGCCGTCGCCGCCGGTCGGCTGGCCCACGTCGCCGCTCTGGCACACACCGTGCCCGAGCCCAGCGCGGCTCACCTGCTCGCCTCGGTTGATCTCTGGGGGCAGCCGGAGTGCGCCCCGACCCAGATCGTGCCCGGGTTGCACCAGGGCGGCACCGAGGATCACGACGTCCTCTCGCGACGCGGTGAGGACTTCCGCGGCCGCGGTGGCTACCCGTTCGACACCGTCATCACCCTGTACGCCAGCGCCCAGCCGGTGCCGTGGGGGGTCGAGGAGCTGCGCTTCGGATTCCTGGACTCGACGCTGGATGGCGACGACATCGACACCGTCATCCGGGCGGCGCGGTTCGCCTTCGAGCGGTGGCTCGACGGAGCCGAGGTGCTCGTGCGCTGCCAGGCGGGGATGAACCGCTCCGGGCTGGTCACCGCACTGGTCCTCACGATGGCCGGCCTCTCGCCCGCCCAGGCCATCACGCTGATCCGCCGGGAGCGGGGGGAATCCTGCCTGTTCAATGAGCACTTCGTGCGGTGGCTGCTGGAAGACGGGGCTGGGGGAGCGGCGGGAGCGAGGAATGCGGCTGCCTGATCTGGGCCTGTCTGCGGTAGGCCCACGCGGGTGACTTCTCCTCTCCCACTCTCCTTCCAGGGTGCCCAACGCTCATCCGCGTGCCCTGCGCCGGTGGCCGACATCAGCCGCGCTGCGTGTGCTTTCGTGTCAGGAGCCACGTCAAGGAGGGGCCGTTGTCCACATCGATCGATCATGAACTCGTGAAACGGGCGTGCACCCGATGGCAGGGCGGGCGCGACGGAGGCTCCTCTCGCCTGCGCGGCGCCGCACGGGTGAACACGGGCATCCGGCACTACTTCGATGCCTCCTACATCAGAGACCAAGAGGAGGCGGCCCGCGAGGAGTCCGGCGTGCTGGCTGAGGGTGAGGGATTGCTCGCTGCGGTGGACTCCGCCGAGCGGCTCACAGCCGACGGCTGGAACCTTCTGATGGGGCTGGAGCCGCGCGGGTTCGCCGGGCGTGGTCTGGAGGCCAAGAACGACCAAGGGGAGGACGAACAGATCCTCGCCGAGCTGCAGCAGGGCCTCATCACCATGCCGCTGTGGGGCGTGTCGCTCAGTCCGGAGGTGGCGCGCGGCTTCGGCAATGACGATCTGCGCTGGGTCTTCGAGGTCGTCGGTGAGTTCCCTGCCGTGGCAGCTTGGCATGTGTCGGGGATCAAGCCAGAGGAGGAGGAGCTGACTGCGGGGGTCGCTTCGCGGTCGACGGCATCAGGGGCGAGATGACGACCACACACGTCTGCCTGCGGTACCTGGGTCCCATACGACCCCTCGGCTGAGCGACGCATGATCGTCGCCCAAGCACGGATGAACCGTCGCTCCTCGGCGCCATGTTGAGCGGCAATGTTCGCATCCACATGACGCCCCACTCAAGCTTCGACGTCGGCCGACGGCAGAACATCGTCGGCATGGACATCGATCGGCCAGCGCAGGTCACCGCCTCGACCAGGAAGAGAAGCCGCTCGCACTCGGCGCTCCCAGTGCCGGCACTGCCGAACCCTCTGGAAGTGCCCGCTCACGCCCGCGCCAGCCTTCGATACAGCGTGGCCGGACGCCCCCGCAGGTTCGACGAGAGCACGACCTCCCCGTCCCGGGTCAGCGGCTCGAGGAACGGCCTCATGCGGCGGTTGAAGTTGTCCTTGTGCAGTCCCGTGCCGACGACCGCCTCGTGGACCTTGCGCAGCTGGTGAAGCGTGAACGGCTCGGGCAGGAAGCCGTCGGGGTCCGGGTGGGTGTCTGCGTACCGGTGTCGGAACTCGTAGCGCTCGCGCAGCGACTCGACCGCGGTGGCGACGATCTCGTCGTGGTCGAACAGCAGCGGTCCCTCGCCGTCGAGCCGGCCGTCCGGCAGGACCCGGACCAGGTCGCCACGGGCCCTCAGCAGGTCTGACTCCTGCAGAGAGATCGAGTGGGCGACCGACATCGCCCAGGTGCGGTCGTCGCGGGCGGGGTCGTCGAAGAGGCGCAGCAGGCGGGGGCGGATGTCCGAGGAGGGCTCGATGCCCACCTTGCGCCGAAGCACGTCCTCGACCGTCCGCGCGACGGTCCAACGCTCACGAATGAACCCGCCGGGCAGCGCGCGCCCCGTCGGATCGTTGCGCTCCTGCACGAGGATCCGGAGGTCGGGATTTGTGTCATGGGGCCCCGATATCGTCAGTATCGCGAGGTCGACGGTGACTCCGGGGCGGGGGAACTCCTCCAGGTCCATCGTCGTCGACACACCAGAGAGATTAGCGCGGATGGCGTGCTAATCCCGCCCAAGGAGATGGACAGATGAACGATGCCAATCAGGGCGGAACACCCGCCGACCCCACGATGGCCGACCCCACGATGGAGGAGGAGCTGGACGTCCTCTGGGACACCCTGCAGGACAACCTGGCGGACTACCTGGGCACCATGGTCGACCCGGGGGATCGTGACCACCTGCTCCTGGAGCTGGCCCACCCCGACCCCAGGAGGAGCGGCGGCTGTCCGCCCCATGCCCAGTTCGCGGCCTTCGGGGAGGGCACGATGATCCGTGCCGAGATCTCCGGCGACGCGCGCCTCCTGCAGCAGTACCGCCTCGATGATGAGGGCATCGCGTACTTCCAGTCCCTCGGCTGGTCCGGCAACGACGACGCCGAGAAGAACTGGTACATGGAGGCGCCGGTCACCGAGGCCCACGAGATCGCCTTCGCCGCCGTCTGGGCGTTGCGCACCTCGTTCGGCATCGCCCATCCGCAGGTGCTCACCCAGATCGCCCGGGGGCCGGCAGCCGCGGAGGCCCCGATGCTGGGCCTGTGCGCCACCACAGACGTGCCGCGCGACGACCCACGCCCACCCGCCAGCCCGGCCGGGCGCCCGGATTCCGGAGGTCTGCTCGCCATCCAGCCGGAGGGCCGCGACGACCTGCTGCGCGTCGTCGCCGGCGTGCTGCGCGAGAAGTATGAGACAGAGCCGACTGTCGACGCGGACGGCGACTTCGTGCTCCACCACCTCGGCCAGGTGGTCTGGGTGCGGGTCCGCACGGACCAGCCGGCGGTCGAGATCATGGCGCGGGTGGCCCACGACGTGCGGTCCCGCCGAGCGACCGCGGTCGAGATCGGGCTGCTCAATCGCGACTCCGCGTGGGTGAAGTGGACGATGCACGACCGCACGGTCTGGCAGTCGATCATGCTGCCCGGCTCGCCCTTCGCTCCCAGGCACCTGGACGGCATGCTGGAGGTCTTCTGCAAGGGAATGACGGCGACCCGTGACGACGTGGCCTACCGACTCGGCGCAAAGGTGGCATGAGATGACCCTGGACCTGACCTCCGCACAGCTCGACCGTGCCTGTGGCGCCGTCCTGGGCTCCGCCGTTGGCGACGCCCTGGGCGCGCCCTACGAGTTCGCAGTCGCCCCCGTCGGACCCGAGGGCCCCCGCATGATCGGCGGGGGACTGGGGAACTTCGCCCCCGGCGAGTGGACCGACGACACCACGATGGCCTGGGCCATCCTCGATGTGGCCGCCACCGGCGCGGATCTGCGCAGCGAGGAGGCCCTGACCCGGATCGCCGGGCACTTCCGCGCCTGGTACGAATCCGGCCCGTCGGACATCGGCAACCAGACCGGCGCGATCCTCGGGGCGGCGGGCACCCACCCGACCGGCGCTTCCATGACCGACCTGTCCCGCGACCTGCACGAGCGGACCGGCCACACCGCCGGCAACGGGTCTCTCATGCGGACGGC
>CAZWXF010000031.1:21243-24316 GCA_964638055.1 uncultured Bifidobacteriaceae bacterium
TGTCGAGACCCAGCCGCGTCGCCCGCGCACGAATCACCCTGTGCGCCGGTCGAGCTTCCCGAGACCCAGCCGCGTCGCCCGCGCACGAATCACCCTGTGCGCCGGTCGAGCTTCCCGAGACCCAGCCGCGTCGCCCGCGCACGAATCACCCTGTGCGCCGGTCGAGCCTGTCGAGACCCAGCCGCGCTGCCCGGGCGATCGTCCGCGATCGTGCGCGCACCCCTTCTGACAGTCGGGGCCTCGCTGCTCACCGATTCATGTCATCCCCTTGCCGCACACTGGAGGGGATGACGCGCCCAGATGGACGCGCAGGGAGGAGATGCGGATGGGATCTGAGGACACGGACTTCGACGTGATGAACGAGGCTGACTGGGCAGCGTTCTCGATCGTGCTGGAGGTGGCCCTGACGGACTTGGAGGTGCGCCAGTTCCTCTGCGTGGAGGCGGAGGTCCCGGCGACCGGCGAGCCGCTGCGCGGGGCGGTCCCCTACGTCCAGGCCATGCGGGCTCCCCAGGGCCTCCAGGTCGAGATGGCCAGCAACGAGTGCCTCGACCGGCGGTTCCGCCTGTCCAAGGATGTGCGGCGTCACGTGCGTGGCTTGGGCTTCTCCAAGCCCCGAGGGGAGTCGCTGCCCAACTACTGGGCGCAGTTCAGGATCGAGCGCGCCGGCGAGGCCGCGCACCTGTTGGTGACCGCGCTGCGCGAAGGGTATGGCGTGCAGAACCCGGCCTTCCTGCACACCGAGCATGCCGCCCTCGCCGCGCTCATCCGGCGCGGTGACGGCCCCGCGCGGGAGACCGTGACAGAGGATGAGCCGATGGTGCCGTGGCTCCCGGCGCCTGGCGAGGACCTGGCGGCCTACCCGAGGGACCCTTCACATCTCAGGGAGCTCATCGCTGCGGCCCTGCTTCCGATGGTGGGCGAGGTTCCGCCCGCCGACGA
Source organism: uncultured Bifidobacteriaceae bacterium (assembly GCA_964638055.1). GTDB lineage: Bacteria > Actinomycetota > Actinomycetes > S36-B12 > CAIYMF01 > Prado023. The sequence continues at coordinate 22,186 of CAZWXF010000031.1, forward strand.
GGACGGCGACATCGGGATCCTCGCCGGGCGCCACTCCGTCGTGTTCCTTCGTCCCACGGGGAACCTGCCCCATGTTCTGATCCACTGCCCGGTGGTGATCGGGGTGGCGGATCGCAAGGCGGCGCGTCGCGAGGTCCGTACCCTCAACCGGGTTCACCCAGGGATCCAGTACGTGCTCATCGGTGACGCCATCCACGTGCGCATGCTGATTCCGGCGATGCCCTTCGCGCCGACGCACCTGCGAGCCGAGGTCAACACGATGCTCAGGCTGGTGCCCGGGATCGACACGATCGTCGCCGAGCGAGTCCGCGGGCGCACATTCTTGGGTGAGGTTGGGGGTCCGGCCCCCGACCCGGGATCGGACGAAGGTGGTCACCGGCGCAAGGCCCGCGGCCGGTGATCGTGTCGTTGCCCCCGAAGCCGCATCACGTCGCGCCCGGGGAGTCTGACTCCCCTGAGCCCGGGATGACCGGTAGGTGACGGCGGTCCCCATCGCTCGTGTGATTGATGCTCGTGGGATTGATAGCGTCACCGGATGACCGCCAGATGGACTTTGGTAGCAGTCTCAGCCGCGCAGCTGGCCGCAGGGGCGATCGGCCAGTACGTCGCCCTGCGCGACCGGCGCCCCTTCGACGTGCCCGTCCATTGGCAGGGTCGGCCGGAGCGCGTCGGCCGTGACTCCTGGCTCCTGGGGACCGGGCTGTCAGCACCCGGGCTCATGCTCGGCGTGCAAGCGGCCGCCACGGCCCGACTCGCCGCCGGACCGAGCGCCATGGCAACCAGGACGTTGGGGGTGCTCGGCGCGTGCATGGTCGGCGGATACCTGATCGAGCGGGAGGTGCGGTCCGCTATGACCCCGACCGGCTTCGACCCGGTTGTCACGTCGGTGGTCTCGGCAGGTCTGGTGCTCGCGGCCTCGATGGCGGCGCTGGCGGTTGCGCTCAACGCTGGACAGGCGGACCACTCAGACCGGTGAGCCCTTGTCCGCTCCAGCGTCCGGCCGCCGGGCTGCTCGCCGTGGTCGCCCCCGAGCTGGCCAGTCCGGCCTGCCGCACGGTCGTGCTCGGCGGGACGGCGCTGATCGTGGTGCGCGCGAAGCCGCTCGCCCCACCGCAGAGCCGTGCGACCATGGCCGCAACGGTCTGACCGCGACTGCCCTGCGGCCGCTCCGGAAGGAGCCGGCCCCGGCAGCCACGACCTCCGCGAACTGCTGAGGCCTGGCGTGCACCGGATTCGTGTCAGGGGTGCCGGCCATCATCAGGGTGATCCGCGGCCGGCAGAGGGCGCATGGAGGCGGGGGGACACCATGATCGACATGATCCAGACCGGCTTCGGCCTGCTGGTCCTGCTCGTTTGCGGATGGGGGGTCATCGCGGTGATCCAGATGCTCGAGCCGCGCCGTCCTCCTCGGTCGTCGTCGGCTCCGAGCGCCCCACGGAGCTCGGCATCGGCGAGCTCGGACGCATCGGGCTCGCGCCGATCACTGCAGGCGTCCCGTCAGCACCTGCTCGTCGGGAGACCGGCGGGATCCGCCGGCTGCTGCCCGGATTGCACGCCGGCATGCCAGATCGCGGGATTGGCGATGGGACAGGCCTGGGGACGCGGGGACGACTGGTGGGGCCAGCCGTTCGGTGGCGACGGGCCGAACACCCAGGCGATGGTGTTCTGGGGTGACAGCTGTTGCCCGGACTGTGAGCGCTGCCCGACATGCCAGAGCACTGGTGGCGTGGGCTGACCGACTCTGCCCTTGCCGGGCTGGGCTCGCGGCGGCGCTACCGGGGCCGCGTGGGCGACCCTGGGGATGGGCCACCTTGCCCCCGCCAAGGATCGACTGCGGTGCACGTGCTCGACATCACGGACCGTTCGGCCACCTAGGCGTTGCGGCGGCCCGAGTGAGGCTGACCACGACGTCCGACGCGGCGCGGATGGTCGATGGGATCGAGGCCGACCGGCTGGACATCTTCGTCGGTCGGGACTCCCTGATGATGAGACTCGCCACCCGGGCGGGCCGTCGGGCAGCCGTCATGATCCAGCGCAAGATCAAGCAGCTCTTGCCCGACGCGACCCAGTAGATGCCGACCCAGTAGATGCGGATCAGCAGTCGGGCACGCAGCCGTTGGTCCGGATGTCG
>CAZWXF010000031.1:24416-26594 GCA_964638055.1 uncultured Bifidobacteriaceae bacterium
CGACCCAGTAGATGCGGATCAGCAGTCGGGCACGCAGCCGTTGGTCCGGATGTCGGCCAGCCCGTCGACGGCGCGCCTCAGGAGGGTGCGGAAGGCGTCGCGTTCCTCGTCGTCGAGAGCGCCGAGCAGCTCGTCCTCGGCCTGGCACACCCGCCGGTTGAGGTGGGCCATGGCCTGGATGCCGAGGGCAGTGGCGACGATCTTGCGCTGTCTGCGGTCGGTCGGGTTGAGCTGGCGCTCGACCAGGCCCGCGGCGACGAGGTCGTCGAGCAGGTAGGTCATCACGGTGCGGTCGATACCCAGCCCGGTGGCCAGGGCGAGCTGGCTGGGGTGGTCGCCCCGGATGACCGCGCCAAGGGTGTGGTACCCGCGGGGTCCGTGCGGAACGCCGTCGAGGATCTCGACGACGAAGCCGAGATACGCCCGACCGAGCGTGAGAAGCGCGGGACCAAACTCGTCGGTCCTCCCGCCGTCGACGGAGTCCTCTGAGCCCGTATCGAGCCGCTCCGCCAGATCCATGAGCCCAATGTAGCCCGGCAGACGAGTTGTTGCACTGATCGTCTGAGTCACATACGATCTGTCCGACATCGTTCATCCCAGTCTCCCAGCCTGTCAGGGTGCTTGGAACTCGCCACGAGTAGAGGAAGCAGCATGTTGAAGATCGGAATCATCACGGGCAGTGTCCGGCCGGGTCGACAGAGTCTCGCCGTGGCCCAGTGGGTCAAGGCCGTGGCCGACCAGCGCGGTGATGCGGAGTACGACGTCGTCGACATCGCCGATTTCCACCTCCCCGTGTGGGACGAGGTGGCGCCACCCCGGTTCCAGAGGTACGAGGGGCAGGCGGCCAAGGACTGGGCGGCGACCATCGATCGCTTCGACGGCTTCGTCTTCGTCGCTGCCGAGTACAACCACTCGATCACCGGCGCGCTGAAGAACGCACTCGACTACCTGAGCCTCGAGTTCCACGACAAGGCGGCCGGCATCGTCTCCTATGGCTCCATGGGCGGCACTCGGGCGGCAGAGCACCTTCGAGGCATCCTGTCCGAGCTGCAGGTGGCCCACGTCCGCAACCAGGTCACGATGCCGCTGTACACGGACTTCGAAGGCCGCCGATTCTCGGCCAGCCAGATGTCGGAGACGGCCCTGCAGGCGATGCTCGATCAGCTGCTTCCCTGGACCGGCGCGATGCAGCTCGTCCGCTCGGGGGAACTCCTTCGCGATGCCGCCTGACGGGCGAGGGCGGTGGAGGCGGGTGGCCCCGGCCGAACGGTCCGCATTCTGCCCCCGCGGATCACAACAGGGCCGATCCCGTCGAGACAGCAGCTGACGCATGGGCGGCGGCCCTACAGACGCCAGGGATGCTCGGCCGTGAGCCACCAATGTGCCCCAGCCCACTCGGAATCTGCCACGAAATCCGCGTTCTCGTGAGCATCTTGCAGGCGGAGCAGCGAGTTGCGCTCGATATCCACCCTTAGACCGCCTTCCTGACAGCCTAAGGGTGGATATCGAGCGCACATCCGAAGTCCGGTTCCCGGGACCGGTCCCAAAAGGGGGATATCGGATGCAGATTCGTGGCTGAACGCAGATTCGTCACTGAGCTTGGAACCGGGAGTGCAGGTCACAGCATGGTGAGGACCGCGATGGCGACGATGTTGATGCGCTCCTGACGATCCGCCTTCGGTCGATGAACGCCATCGCTCGCTGGTGTTCGCCGGCCAGCACACCCGGGACACGTGGCCAGCCCGGCCAGCAGCCCAGCGTTGAGCCTCTCCAGCTGCTTGCGCGTGCCCGTGAGATGGGGCAGCGTGCGTGGCGGTGGGGATGCGCTACCTTGCTGGTCAGGATCGATCGCGCTGACGGCCCCCCCGGTCAGCGGGCATCTGCACCTGGAGCTCGGATGAAGGTCAACGGCAAGGTCGTCGTGGTCACCGGCGCGGGGTCCGGCATGGGCCGCGCACTTGTCCTGGAGCTCCTGCGCCGCGGTGCCCGGGTCGCGGCGGTCGACCTGCGGCCCGAGGGGCTGGCGCAGACGGCGAGCCTGGCCGCCGCCGGTGACCGGCTGACGACGCACGTGCTCGACATCACCGACCGTCCGGCCACCCAGGCGTTGCCCGAGGCTGTCCTCGACCGGCATGGCCGTGTGGACGGGCTGATCAACAACGCCGGGATCATCCAGCC
>CAZWXF010000032.1:0-4315 GCA_964638055.1 uncultured Bifidobacteriaceae bacterium
TCGACCGGCATGGCCGTGTGGACGGGCTGATCAACAACGCCGGGATCATCCAGCCGTTCCGGACCATCGAGGACCTCGACCAGGCCACCATCGACCGGGTCCTCGCCGTGAACCTCATGGGCACCCTGAACATGGTCAGGGCGTTCCTGCCGCTCTTACGGGAGCGCCCCGAGGCACACATCGCCAACGTGTCCAGCATGGGCGGCTTCCTGCCCGTGCCCGGCCAGGCCCTGTACGGGGCGTCGAAGGCTGCCGTGAAGCTGCTCACCGAAGCCCTGTACACCGAGATGCTGGACACGCACGTCGGAGTCTCCGTGATCATGCCCGGGGCCGTGGCGACCAACATCGCGGAGAACTCCGGGGTGACGATCCCGGGGGAGCAGGACAAGGCGGCCAGCATGCGGCTGACCACGGCGTCCGACGCGGCGCGGATCATGGTCGATGGGATCGAGGCCAACAGGCTGCACATCTTCGTCGGTCGGGACTCCCGCATGATGAACCTCGCCACCCGGGCGGCCCCCCGCCGGGCAGCCGTCATGATCCAGCGCAGGATGAAGCAGCTCATGACCGAAGCGAACAAGCAGACCGCGCGAGAACGACCGTGAGCGAGCGTTCGTCGCGCCATCCGGGGAAGGGCGTCATGCTCCGGGGTCCGCTGACAAGGCGACGGGTCACCCCGTGCCGAGCCAGCGACTCCACCACGCGGATGTGACGCGCTGGCCGGGCAGGACGTAGTCGAGAGCGTCGGCCTGGGCAAGGGTCGCGTCCCACCCCCTCCGGGCGCCCTTGCCGCCGGCCGCAAGAAGGGTGTCGCCCGGCTCCAGGACCAGGTCCTCGGAGGGCATGAGCAGGTGGTCGTCACCGCGGTCGAGCATGAGGGGCACGAGCGGCAGGCGACGATCGCGGGCGAAGGGGCTGCCCAGGAGGTCGCCGAGCCGGACGGGCGCGACAGCCATCCGGGCGGTCAGCGCGGGAGCCTGGACCTCGTCGAGCCTGACCTGCCAGACGTCGGGGGAGCCCAGGCCGCAGCGCCGGATCAGCTCCTCGAGCGTGGCCTCCGCCCAGGCATCCCGCTCACCCTTGGCTGCGGTCACGAAGTCCCAGAGCGCTGGGTTGGCCAGGCGCTCGAGCACCTGCCGAGCCACCACCGCCGCGGGCACGAGGAGGAGGTCGGGCTGGAGCGCGGCGATCAGCCCCACCTCGGCCACGGATTCGTGGCGGGCCACGATGAAGAGGTCGGGTCGGGCGCGCCGGGCGGCCTGGATGTACGTCACATTGTCGGTCTCGTGGTCCGCGGCGACGACCAGCCCGACCGATCTGGCCAGGATCTGCCGGAATCGCTCGTCCTGGGGACCGGGGTTCTCCTCTGCGGGCCCGCCCGGGTCGAGGACCACGACCGGCAGGTGCACGGCCCTGAGGTCCGAGGCGACCTCGACGGTGCTGCGGCTGTGGCCGACGATCACCCACCGGCCCGGGGCCGGCGGCCGTATCCGCGGCGGCGGCGGCTGCCCACGCGGACTGACCAGCCAGTCGAAGAGCTGCACCAGGGTCGGGGTCCGAAGCGCCACGCGCAGCCGGTCGCCGAACGCGTCGAAGGGATCCACCACCGTGGGACTGCCCAGGGCACGCATCGTCTCGGCATCCGCCCGATTGGTGGCTCGTGAGATCACCGTGATGTCGGGCCGGAGTAGATAGGCCGCCTGGACCGCCGCCTTGTTCGATTCGTCGTCGGTGAGCGCCAGGACTCCGACGCACCGCGGGTGATTGAGCCCGGCAGACACCACGACCGAGCTGTGTCGGGTGTCGGCGCTGATGGCCGGCACGTCGGCGCGCAGGCCGGCCAGATGGAGCGCGTCGATCCGCTCGGCGGACTTGTCCACGACGACGAGTCGGCGTCCTCGCCGGTCCAGCTCCTGGGCGACGAGCGCCCCTGCCTGCCCGTAGCCGACCAGGATGAGGAATGGCTCGGGCATCAGGCGCACCCTGCGGGCGAATCGTTGAAGGGAGACCTCTCGGCGGAATGCGCGGTCCTGGAGCAGCGACAACAGCGTGCCGATGGCGTACGCCCAACCGATCACCGCCCAGAAGATCGAGAGCGTGACCCAGGCCCGTTGCGGGACGGTCAGCGCGTAGGGAATCTCGCCGAACCCGATCGTGGTGGCTGTGTAAGAGATGAAGTAGAAGGCGTCGAAGAACGACATCGGATCGCTGCCCCCACCCGGTGGGGCTCCCGGGATGAGCGTCAGGCCCACCACGCTGATCGAGAACACCAGGATGAGCACGATGAGGGGGGCGCGCATCCGGCGCATGATCAGGAAGGTCGCGGCGCCCGTCGGCGGCGCGGCGCCCATAGGTAGGTCAGACCGGTGCCCGCCCGGGACCTGGTAGCCGTCCCCGCTGGTGGCCTCACGGGTCCCGGCATCCGAGCGCCCGTCCCCGTGCGGCGCGCGGATGCGACGCAGTCGGCCCGGACGCGGATCGCTCACGGCTCAGCGGTGCTGCAGCGAGATCGTCTCGGAGATCAGCAGGACCACTGACACCAGGTTGGCCAGCACCGCTCCTGCCGCAAGGGAGACCACGCTGGCCATCTCGCCGGGGGCCAGCCCGTTCTGGGTGCCCAGGACCCAGACCATTCCCGCGATCACGAGCTGCACCGACGCGACGAGCGAGGTCGCCAGGTGCACGGCACCCAGCTGCGTCCGGTCGCCGAACTTCAGGACGGTCGCGACGAGGTTCACGACGACCGCGGCGACGAACTCGTAGTGGTTGTGCATCGTGGGATCGGAGATGTCGCCGATCACGAACCCGAAGTTGAGGGTGGCGGCAAGCATCACGAAGAAGCCGAAGATGACCTTCTCAAGATTCACAGGCGCGCCTCCGCCGGCAGGCTAGCCCGATCAGCTCGGCTCGCAGGCGCAACACGCCCGGTTCCTGGAGGACGGGCTCGGGTGGTGCCCGAGACCTGCACGGCACGCGACCCGGGCGTGGGGCATCGCGACCTCAACCCAGATCGAGGCGTTCCAGGTCGCCGGCGAGCAGCTCGATCCCTCGGATCAGGCCGTCCTCGACGGTGAACGCGAAGACGACCCGGACTTCGCCGCGGACGGACCAGGTGGCCGCCGCGTATCCGTCCAGGTCGGTGAGGCGGGCGGCTTGGGCGCGCCCCGAGAACAGCCTCGCGACGTCCTCGGGACCGCGCAGCCATGCCGGTGAGCCCATGGCCACCGCGGCCGGGTCAGCGGACAGGACGGCATCGGGGTGCAGCACTGCCAGAAGCCTGTCGAACCGACCATGCCGGGAGGCCTCCAGGAAGGCCTCGACGAGCTCGCGCTGCCTGGCCCGGTCGACCTCGACGGCATCGCCCTGGCCGCGCACCTTTCGTCGGGCCCGGCTGGCCAGCTGCCGGCAGGCGGCACTGCTGCGGCCCAGGGTGGGGGCGATCTCATCGAAGGACAGCCCGAAGAGGTCGTGCAGGCAGAAGGCCAGCCGCTCGGCGGGGGCGAGCGTGTCGAGCACGACGGTCAACGCCCGGCCCACGGCTTCGGCGTGCTCGGCCTCCGCGGCCGGGTCGGTGACCGGGTCCCCAGGGACCAGGGTCGGCTCCGGGCCGAGGTCCTCGCGTCGGGAGGCTCGCGAGCGCAGCTCGTCCAGGCAGATCCGCGAGACCACCGTGGTGAGCCAGGCGGGCAGGTTGTCGACCTCGGACGTGTCGCTGCGCTCCAGGCGCAGCCACGTCTCCTGGACCGCGTCGTCGGCCTCGTGGACCGACCCCAGAAGGCGGTATGCGACCGCGCGCAGGTGGATACGCTGCTGCTCGAAGACCGCGGTCACGTCGTCCATCGGTGTCACATTCTGCTCGCCAGATCCGTCATCCCCACGACGAACGAGCGGTCCCCGTTGTGACCGCCGACCCGGAGGGAGACCACCGTGAGCCCCACGATCCGCAGCCTGGTGATCCCGGTGTCCGACCTGGACGCCGCCAAGGCCGTGTACTCCGCGCTCCTGGGCGCGCCGCACACCGACCAGCCCTACTACGTCGGGTACAACGTCGACGGCTTCGAGGTCGCCCTCGCCCCTGGCGAGTCGACGGGTGGGCCCGTGGCGTACGCCGACGTCGAGGATCTCGATGCGGTCCGAGCGAGCCTGCTCGCCGCTGGCGCGACCGAGCGCGACGCGCCGAGGCAGGTCGCCCCCGACGCGCGGGTCTGCGTGCTGGCCGACGCCGACGGGAACCCGATCGGGCTGCGGGGCCAGTAGCTCACCCCGCCCGGCCCGGGCCCGCGCAGCGCAGTATCCGCGCACCCGCGGGACTCCC
>CAZWXF010000032.1:4415-26539 GCA_964638055.1 uncultured Bifidobacteriaceae bacterium
GCGCAGTATCCGCGCACCCGCGGGACTCCCTGGTCGGTGCGCGGCGCCCCGATCGTCGAACGCCGGACACCCGCTGTTCAGCCGTCGGCCCTGGCTTCGGCGAGCGGCGGCCTGTTCGCCCGCTCTACTGTGACGCCCATGCGTCGAGCGAAGATCGTGTGCACCCTGGGTCCGGCCACCTCCTCCTACGAGCAGATCAAGGAGCTCATCCAGTCGGGGATGAACGTGGCCCGGCTGAACATGTCCCACGGGGAGCACGCGATCCACGCGGAGTCCTACTCCAACGTCCGCAGGGCGGCCCGCGAGCTGGGCGTGAACGTGGGGATCGTCGCGGACCTGCAGGGCCCGAAGATCCGGCTCGGTCGCTTCGCCGACGGCCCTGTCCAGCTCGTCAACGGCGCCGAGTTCACGATCACGACCGAGGACATCCTCGGCGACGTGACCATCTGCTCGACCACCCACAAGGGCCTGCCCGGCGACTGCAACCCCGGCGACACGCTGCTGATCGACGACGGCAAGGTCAAGGTCGAGGTCATCGACGTCGAGGGCCCGCGCGTGCGCACGCGCGTCCTGGAGGGCGGACCCGTCAGCAACAACAAGGGCATCAACCTTCCGGGCGTCGCCGTGAGCGTCCCGGCGCTGTCGGCAAAGGACATCGAGGACCTCATCTGGGCCCTGCGGATCGGCGTCGACTTCGCCTTCCTGTCGTTCGTGCGGACCGGCGCCGACGCCGACGACGTCCACGCGATCATGGACCAGGTGGGCCGCCGGATCCCCGTCCTGGCCAAGATCGAGAAGCCGCAGGCGGTGGACAATCTGGAGGACATCGTCGACGCGTTCGACGGCATCATGGTGGCCCGCGGCGACCTCGGAGTGGAGCTCCCGCTGGAGGAGGTCCCGATCGTGCAGAAGCGTGCCGTGCAGCTGTGCCGCGAGAAGGCCAAGCCCGTCATCGTCGCCACACAGATGCTCGAGTCCATGATCGAGAACAGCCGGCCGACGCGCGCGGAGGCCTCCGACGTCGCCAATGCGATCCTCGACGGTGCCGATGCCGTGATGCTCTCGGGCGAGACCAGCGTCGGCAAGCACCCCAACGTGACGGTGCAGACGATGGCCCGCATCGTCGACTACACCGAGGAGCAGGGCTTGGAGCGGCTGCCCCGGCTGGCCAAGCGCAAGAATCCGACAGTGGCGGAGGCGACCACAAAAGCTGGCGTTGACGTGGCCAAGGCCGTCGATGCCCAGTTCCTGGCGTGCTTCACCGAGACTGGTCGCGCCGCGCTGGTGATGGCCGCATCCCGGCCGCGGATGAACATGATCGCGTTCACGCCGAACGCCGCCGTCCGCCAGCAGCTCGCGGTCGCATGGGGCATCGAGACATTCCTGGTCCCGCCGGCGTCCCACACCGACCAGATGGTGGAGCAGATCGACGCCGAGCTGCTCGCGAGCAACCGGGCCCAGCCCGGTGACATCGCGGTGCTGATCGCCGGCGTGCCGCCGGGGATCTCCGGGACGACGAACGGGCTGCGCGTGCATCAGATCGGCGCCGGCTCCGTGGAGCGAAGCCTGAAGTAGGCGCGCACGTGGGCTTGGTCGGTCGGCCGCGGGCGGGTTTGCCACGAATGGTGACTCTGCGTAACATCTTCGTCAACGCGAGGAGCCACCATGTCCAATGAGTACGCCAAGGCCCTCGGTGCCAAGCTACGAACGGTCAGGAACCAGCAGGGACTCTCCCTCCAAGGGGTGGAGGCGAAGTCCGTGGGAGTCTGGAAGGCCGTGGTCGTAGGCTCGTATGAGCGGGGGGACCGAGCGGTGACAGTGCAACGTCTGGCCGAGCTGGCCGACTTCTACGGAGTCCCCATATCGGAGCTGCTGCCCGCTCCGGCATCGACCGCGATCGGGGAACCCCCGCCGCGGCTGGTGCTCGACCTGGAGCGGCTCGGCCAGATGTCGGCAGACATCGCAGGTCCGCTTGCCCGGTTCGTGTCCTCGATCCAGGCGCAGCGCGGCGACTACAACGGACGCATCCTCTCGATCCGCAAGGATGACCTGCGAACGCTCTCCGTGATCTACGACGAGGCCCCGGCCACCGTCGCGGAGCAGCTGATCGCCTGGGGCGTTCTGAACCCCGACGCCCGCCGCGCCGTCGACTGAGCCCGCAGCGCTGCACGCGCCCCTCCGCCATGTCCGGCCTCGGCGCCCGGCGGCGCTGTGAAGACCGGTGCCGCTAGACTCTGCCGGGATCGCACCTCCTTTAAGAACCGTCCAGCGAGGCGGGGAAGGAGCCGGCATGGCCAGGCGCGTGCTCGACGAGTCCGACATCGGGCGGGCTCTCTCCCGCATCTCCCACGAGATCCTCGAGCACGAGAAGGGCGCCGACCGGCTGGTCCTTCTCGGCATCCCCACGAGGGGCGTGCCGTTGGCCAGGCGCATCGGCGAGCGCATTGGCGCCATCGAGCCCGGCTCGCACCCCCCGGTCGGCGCTCTGGACATCACGATGTTCCGCGACGACCTGAGGCTGCGACCAGCCCGGGCACTGGAGCACACAGTGCTGCCACCTGGCGGCATCGACGGCCAGACCGTGGTCCTCGTCGACGACGTCCTGTTCTCCGGGCGCACGATCCGCGCGGCGCTGGACGCCATAGCGGAGATCGGCCGTCCTCGCGCGGTCCGTCTGGCCGTCCTCATCGACCGCGGCCATCGCCAGCTGCCCATACGCGCCGACCACGTCGGCAAGAACATCCCGACGTCGCTGCGTGAGTCCGTCCGCGTCCACCTGGCCGAGATCGACGGCCTGGACGAGGTCACCATCGGGGATGCTGCGTGAGGTCACACCTGCTCAGCGCCGGCGACCTGACGCGCGACGGGGCCATCCGGATACTCGACACGGCTCGCGAGCTGGCCTCCGTCAGCGACCGGGCGATCAAGAAGCTGCCGACCCTGCGGGGCCGCACGGTCGTCAACCTGTTCTTCGAGGACTCCACGCGCACGCGCATCTCCTTCGAGGCCGCGGCCAAGCGCCTGAGCGCGGACGTCATCAACTTCACGGCCAAGGGGTCGAGCCTCACCAAGGGCGAGAGCCTCAAGGACACCGCCCTCACCCTTGCCGCCATGGGCGCAGACGCGGTGGTGGTCCGGCACTCGGCCAGCGGCTCACCGCATCGCCTCGCCACGTCGGGATGGATCGACGCCAGCGTCATCAATGCCGGCGACGGAACCCACGAGCACCCGACCCAGGCCCTCCTCGACGCCTACACGATGCGCCACCACCTCGCGGACGATGCAGGTGACCTGGCAGGGGCGCGGATCACGATCGTCGGTGACGTGCTGCACTCCAGGGTGGCTCGGTCGAACGTCCTGCTGCTGCACACACTCGGGGCCCACGTCACGCTCGTGGCACCTCCGACCCTGCTTCCGGTGGGGGTCGAGGAGTGGCCCTGTGACGTGTCCTACGACCTCGACCAGCCGCTGCCCCAGACCGACGCCGTGATGATGCTGCGCGTGCAGCGCGAGCGGATGGGAGAGGCCTACTTCCCCAGCGAGCGCGAGTACTCCCGCCGGTACGGCCTGAACGCCCGCCGCGCCGCCCGACTGCCCGGCCATGCCCTCGTCATGCACCCCGGCCCCATGAACCGGGGGATGGAGATCGCAGCCGAGGTCGCCGACGGCACCCGCTCTGTCATCGTCGAGCAGGTGACCAACGGGGTGAGCGTGCGAATGGCCGTCCTCTACCTGCTGCTCGGAGGGGCGGAGATCGCATGACCTACCTGTTCACCGGGGTCCGGCCGCTGGGCGGCGATCCTGCCGACGTCCTGGTCGACGGCGGTCGGATCGCCGCGATGGGATCTGTCGGGACCCTGGGCTCGCCGACGGCCACCGTCATCGACAGCGATGGCATGGTCCTGCTGCCGGGCCTGGTCGACCTGCACACGCACCTGCGCGAGCCCGGGCGGGAGGATGCCGAGACCGTCGCCTCCGGATCGCGGGCCGCGGCGCTCGGCGGCTTCACGGCCGTCCACGCGATGGCCAACACCGAGCCTGTCGCCGACACGGCCGGGGTCGTGGAGCAGGTGTGGCACCTCGGGCAGCGCACGGGCATGGTCGACGTCTACCCGGTGGGCGCGGTCACGGTGGGCCTGGCGGGGCAGCGCCTTGCCGAGATCGGCGCCATGGCCGAGTCGGCGGCCGCCGTGCGCGTCTTCTCCGACGACGGCCACTGCGTGGCGGACGCGGGCCTCATGCGCCGGGCTCTGGAGTACGTCAAGGCCTTCGACGCCGTGGTCGCCCAGCACGCCCAGGAGCCGCGGTTGACCGACGCCGCCCAGATGAACGAGGGCGTCCTGTCCGGTCGCCTCGGCCTGCGCGGCTGGCCCGGGGCCGCGGAGGAGGCGATCGTCGCGCGCGACGTGCTGCTGGCTGAGCACGTGGGCTCCCGGCTGCACGTCTGCCATGTGTCGACCTCGGGCACCGTCGAGATAGTGCGCTGGGCCAAGGCCCGCGGGATCCGCGTCACGGCCGAGGTCACCCCCCATCACCTGCTCCTCACGGAGGACCTTGCGGCCTCCTACGACCCCGTCTACAAGGTGAACCCGCCGCTGCGGTCGGCCCGTGACGTCGCGGCCCTTCGCGAGGGCCTGGCCGACGGCACCATCGACGTCGTCGCCACCGACCATGCCCCCCACCCGTCCGAGGCCAAGGAGTGCGAGTGGGCCGCGGCGGCGTTCGGGATGATCGGGCTGCAGCAGGCCTTGGGGGTCGTCATCGAGACGATGGTCCGACCGGGCGCGCTGGACTGGGCCGGCGTGGCAGAGCGGATGTCCGTGGCACCGGCCCGCATCGGCGGCCATTCGGCCAGCCACGGTCGCCCGCTGGCGGTGGGGGAGCCGGCGAACCTCGTGCTCGTCGACCCCCAGGCCTCCGCGGTCGTCACGGCGCGTGGAGCCTCCCGCAGCCGGAACAACCCCTATGCGGGGACCATGCTGCCCGACCCCGTCGTGGCCACGTTCCTGCGGGGGCGCCCGACGGTCCTGGACGGCAACCTGGTCGGATCGGGGGCGTGAGGACGATGCTGCCCCTGGCTTCCCCCGCGGAGGTGACCCAGTGGGGTCCCCGCGTGCTGCTCACCCTCGGCGTGCTCGCCGTCATCGCGCTGGCCGTTTTCGGGATGCGCCACGGGTGGCGGACCCGACTGGCCCGTCAGACCGACATCGCCGCCCCTGCCCCGCCCCCGGCCCGGCTGCCCGAGGACGCCGCACGCGTTCCCGGCCTCTACATCGCCACGACGCGGGCGGGCGATCTGCTCGACCGGATCGTGGCCCACGACCTGGGACATCGCGGCCGCGCCGAGATGGTGGTCACCCCCGGTGGCCTGCTGATCGAGCGCGAGGGTGAGCGGGCGATCTGGATACCCCTCCTCGACCTCAAGGGCGCGCGCCTGGGCTCGGGGCAGGCGCAGAAGGCGTTCGAGCCCGGGGGGCTGCTGCTGATCACATGGGCCCTGGGCGACCACCTTGTCGAGTCCGGCTTCCGTGCCGACAGCACAGCGGCCCACGAGGAGACAGCCCGGTCGATCGCGGCCATGATCCACCAGCAGGAGGGCTCCCGATGACCACGAGCGACCTGGTGCCCGCGGTCCTCGTCCTCGAGGACGGCCGTGCGTTCCACGGCCTGGCCTACGGTGTGATCGGCACCACCTTCGGCGAGGCCGTCTTCGCCACGGGGATGACCGGGTACCAGGAGACCCTCACCGATCCCTCGTACCACCGTCAGGTGGTCGTGATGACCGCGCCGCACATCGGCAACACCGGGGTCAACGACGAGGACCCGGAGTCCGACCGGATCTGGGTCGCCGGCTACGTCGTGCGGGATCCGGCACGGCGGGCGTCGAACTGGCGTTCGCGGCGCGCGCTGGAGGATGAGCTGCGGGCGCAGGGGATCGTCGGCATCGCCGGGATCGACACGCGCGCGCTGACCCGACACCTGCGGGAGCGGGGGGCCATGCGCGCCGGGATCTTCTCGGGCCCCGCAGCGACGGGGGAGCACTCGGCACTGCTAGCCCGTGTCCAGGCGAGCCCCAGGATGGCGGGCGCCGACCTGACCGCGGAGGTCACCACAGCGCACGAGTACGTCGTCGAGGCGCAGGGCGCCCAGGTGGCGACGGTGCTCGCGATCGACCTGGGGATCAAGACGATGACCCCGGTCCGGATGGCCGAGCGCGGGATGACGGTCCACGTGCTGCCCGCCACGACCACCCCCGAGCAGCTGATCGCCCGGGCTGGTGCCACGGCCGGCCCCGTCGGGGTGTTCTTCTCCAACGGCCCCGGGGACCCGGCGACCGCCGATCACGCTGTCGCCCTGATGCGGGCGGCCCTCACGGCAAGGATCCCGGTGTTCGGCATCTGCTTCGGCAACCAGATCCTGGGCCGGGCCCTCGGGTTCGGCACCTACAAGCTCGGCTACGGCCACCGCGGGATCAACCAGCCGGTGTCCGACCGGGCCACAGGCAAGGTGGAGGTAACCGCTCACAACCACGGGTTCGCCGTCGACGCCCCCCTGGACCGACTCTCCGACACGCCGTTCGGGCGGGTCGAGGTGAGCCACATCTGCCTCAACGACAATGTCGTCGAAGGCCTGCGGTGCCTTGACGTGCCCGCCTTCTCCGTGCAGTACCACCCGGAGGCCGCGGCGGGTCCGCACGACTCGGCCTACCTCTTCGACCGGTTCGCCGCCCTCATGGGCGTCCAGCAGGAGGCTGCCGATGCCCAGGCGCGCTGACATCAGCTCGGTCCTGGTGATCGGCTCCGGACCGATCGTCATCGGGCAGGCAGCGGAGTTCGACTACTCCGGGACGCAGGCCTGCCGGGTGCTGCGTGCCGAGGGGCTGCGCGTCATCCTCATCAACTCCAACCCCGCGACGATCATGACGGACCCGGAGTTCGCCGACGCCACCTACGTCGAGCCGATCACCCCCGAGTTCGTCACCCGGATCATCGAGCGCGAACGTCCAGACGCGCTGCTGCCCACGCTGGGCGGCCAGACGGCCCTCAACGCGGCCATGGCGCTGCACGCGGACGGCACCCTGGACCGGTTCGGCGTCGAGCTGATCGGCGCACGGACCGAGGCGATCGAGCGCGGGGAGAACCGCGAGCGGTTCAAGGAGATCGTGGCCGCCATCGGGGCCGAGTCGGCGCGATCGGTCATCTGCCACTCGATGGGCGACTGCCTGGCCGCCGCGGACGACCTGAGCTATCCCGTCGTGGTCCGCCCCAGCTTCACGATGGGCGGAGCCGGCTCGGGCATCGCCCACGACGAGGCCCAGCTGCACGACATCGCCGGGGCCGGGCTGCAGGCCTCGCCCACCACGGAGGTCCTGCTGGAGGAGTCGATCCTGGGGTGGAAGGAGTATGAGCTCGAGCTGATGCGCGACCGCAATGACAACGTGGTCGTCGTGTGCTCGATCGAGAACGTGGACCCGATGGGCGTGCACACCGGTGACTCGATCACGGTCGCGCCCGCGCTGACGCTCACCGACCGTGAGTTCCAGCGGATGCGCGACGTCGGCATCGCGGTCATCCGGGCGGTCGGCGTGGACACCGGAGGGTGCAACATCCAGTTCGCGATCAACCCGCTGGACGGCCGGATGATCGTGATCGAGATGAACCCGCGCGTGTCGCGCTCATCCGCCCTGGCCTCGAAGGCGACCGGATTCCCCATCGCGAAGATCGCCGCTCGCCTGGCCATCGGGTACACGCTCGACGAGATCCCCAACGACATCACCGGGGAGACCCCCGCCAGCTTCGAGCCGACCCTGGACTACGTCGTGGTGAAGGCGCCGCGGTTCGCCTTCGAGAAGTTCCCCCACGCCGATCACCGGCTCACCACGCACATGAAGAGCGTGGGGGAGGCGATGGCCATCGGCCGCAACTTCACCGAGGCGCTGCAGAAGGCGCTGCGCTCGCTGGAGAAGAAGGAGTCCGGGTTCTCCTGGACCCTCGAGCCGGATCAGGTCGACGTCCCCGGCCTGCTGGCCCAGATCGCGATCCCGCACGACGGCCGCATCGAGAAGGTGCAGCTGGCGCTGTGGGGCGGTGCGAGCGTCGAGGCGGTCCACGAGGCGACCGCCATCGACCCCTGGTTCCTCGACCAGATCGTCCTGCTCAACGAGGTCGGCCAGCGGGTGCGCGATGCAGCGACGCTCACCCCGGCCGTGCTGCGGC
This sequence comes from uncultured Bifidobacteriaceae bacterium, assembly GCA_964638055.1. Lineage (GTDB taxonomy): Bacteria > Actinomycetota > Actinomycetes > S36-B12 > CAIYMF01 > Prado023. The sequence continues at coordinate 12,632 of CAZWXF010000032.1, forward strand.
TGGCCAAGCGGCACGGCTTCTCCGACGCCCAGATCGGTCGGGCCCGCGGCCTGACCACGACGGTCGTGCGCGGCGCGCGGCACGCGCTGGGGGTCCGCCCGGTCTACAAGACCGTCGACACCTGCGCCGCGGAGTTCGCGGCCCGGACGCCGTACCACTACTCGACCTACGACGAGGAGACCGAGGTCGTCCCCCGGGAGCGACCCGCCGTGCTCATCCTGGGGTCCGGGCCGAACCGCATCGGGCAGGGGATCGAGTTCGACTACTCCTGCGTCCACGCCTCCCTGGCGCTGCGCGAGGTCGGCTACGAGACGGTCATGATCAACTGCAACCCCGAGACCGTCTCCACCGACTACGACACGTCGTCGCGGCTCTACTTCGAGCCGCTCACGCTGGAGGACGTGCTGGAGGTCTACCACGCCGAGAAGCAGGCTGGACCGGTCGCCGGGGTGATCTGCCAGCTCGGCGGCCAGACACCCCTGGGCCTCGCGCACGGCCTGCAGGCGGCGGGCGTGCCGATCGTCGGCACCTCTCCGCAGGCCATCGACCTGGCAGAGGAGCGCGGGGCGTTCGGACGCGTCCTGGCCGCGGCCGGCCTGCCGGCGCCCCGCTTCGGGCTCGCCTCCTCCTTCGAGGAGGCCCGCGCGGTGGCGGCTGAGATCGGCTACCCGGTGCTCGTTCGGCCCTCCTACGTCCTGGGCGGGCGCGGCATGGAGATCGTCTACGACGAGACCATGCTGGAGTCCTACATCGACCGGGCGACCCAGGTCAGCCCCGAGCATCCCGTGCTGGTCGACCGCTTCCTCGACGACGCCATCGAGGTCGATGTGGACGCCCTGTACGACGGTCACGACCTCTACCTCGGCGGTGTCATGGAGCACATCGAGGAGGCGGGGATCCACTCCGGGGACTCCGCCTGCGCGCTGCCCCCGATCACGCTGGGACGCTCCGACATCCAGCGGATACGGCGCTCGACGCTGGCCATCGCCCAGGGCGTGGGTGTCCGTGGCCTGCTCAACGTCCAGTACGCGATCGCCGGGGATGTGCTCTACGTGCTGGAGGCCAATCCGCGCGCGTCGCGCACCGTGCCCTTCGTCGCGAAGGCCACCGCGGTGCCCCTGGCCCGGGCGGCGGCGCGGATCGCGCTGGGGGAGTCGATCGCCGACCTTCGCGCGGACGGCCTGCTGCCCCCGTCGGGGGATGCGGCCACGCTGTCGGCCGGTGGCATGGTGGCGGTCAAGGAGGCCGTGCTGCCGTTCGGCCGCTTCCTCGGCGTCGACACCGTGCTCGGCCCGGAGATGCGCTCCACGGGCGAGGTCATGGGGCTGGACACGTCGTTCGGCACAGCCTTCGCCAAGTCCCAGATCGCGGCCTTCACCAGCGGTCTGCCGACCTCCGGGCGGGTCTTCGTCTCGGTGGCGAACCGGGACAAGCGTTCGATGATCTTCCCGCTCAAGCGACTTGCGGATCTCGGCTTCGAGATCACGGCGACGTCGGGCACAGCCGACGTGCTGCGCCGCAACGGGGTGCGCGTCAGCGACATCCGGAAGATCCACCAGCCGGGCGAGGGCCTGAACTCGGTCGAGGCCATCCTGGCCGGTGAGATCAGTCTCATCGTGAACACCCCCTACGGCGTGGGCCCGCGGCTGGACGGCTACGAGATCAGGACCGCGGCCGTCGTGCGCGGGGTGCCGTGCATCACCACCGTCCAGGGGCTGGCCGCTGCAGTCCAAGGGATCGAGGCGCTCATCGCAGGGGACCTGGGCGTCCACTCGCTGCAGGAGCACGCCGCTCGCCTCAACGGGTCGCGGGTGCGCGAGACCAGTGGGGACATGGTCGCCAGCCCGGTCGAGGTGGGCTGAGTGGCCGTTCAGGTCAGGGCTGAGATCCTCGAGCGGCGACCCACCGGCGAGTACCACCTCCTGCGGATGCGCGCCCCGGGGATCGCGCCGTCCGCACGCCCGGGTCACTTCGTCGCCCTGGCTGTCGGCGGGCCGGAGTCCGCGCTGCTGCTGCGCCGCGCGTTCTCGATCCATCGGGTCGACGTGGCCAGCCAGACGGTGGAGGTGGTCTTCGCCGAGCACGGTGCGGGTACGGCGTGGCTGGCCCGGACCTCCCCCGGGAGCACGATCGACGTCATCGGGCCGCTGGGCCATCCCTTCGCACTGCCCGACGAGCCCGTCGGGGCCGTCCTGGTCGCAGGTGGGTACGGGGCCGCGCCCATGTTCGACCTGGCAGGGCTCCTGCGCGCCCGCGGATGCCGAGTCGCCATGATCCTGGGGGCCGCGCGCGCGGGGCGGCTCTTCGGGGTCGACCTCGCCGCCCAGGTCGCCGACACCGTGACGGTGACCACCGACGACGGCTCCGCGGGGATCACCGGGCGGGTCACCGACGTGCTGGCCACGGCGATGGCGGGCGTCGACGCCCACGTTGTCTACGCCTGCGGGCCCATGGCGATGCTGGCAGCGGTCAGCCGGGTGGCCGATGAGGCCGGGGCTGCCTGCCAGTGCGCGGTGGAGGAGGCGATGGCCTGCGGGATCGGCGTCTGCATGACGTGCGTGCTGCCCGTGCGCGGCGCCGACGGCGTGACGCGGATGGTCCGCTCGTGCACCGAGGGACCGGTGTTCGATGGAACCTCCGTGCGCTGGTCCGACGTAGGGACGGTGCCCGCCGACACGCTCGGTGCGATCCGGGTCGCAGGCCACTGATGGTGGACCTCTCGACCCGCCTGGCCTCCTTCGAGCTGCCTGACCCGGTGCTGACCGCCTCCGGCTGCGCGGCCGCTGGTCGGGAGCTGGAGCCCTTCCTGGACCTGACCTCCATCGGGGCGGTGGTCACCAAGTCGATCATGCTGGAGCCCCGGTCGGGCCGGCCGACCCCACGGATGGCGGAGACCCCCTCGGGGATGCTCAACTCCATCGGCCTGCAGGGACCCGGCATCGACCGATTCGTCGCCCACGACCTGGCATGGCTGCGGGAACGAGGGATCCGCACGGTCGTCTCGATCGCCGGCGGATCCGTCACCGAGTTCCGGGCCCTGGCCGAGCGGCTCCACGATGAGCCGGGCATCGGCGCCCTCGAGGTGAACATCAGCTGCCCGAACGTGGAGTCACGGGGTCAGGTCTTCGCCTGCCACCCCGGTTCGGCGGCATCGGTGATCTCGGCGGTGCGAGCCGCCACCCCGGCCGGCCGGCCCGTTCTGGCAAAGCTGTCCCCGGACGTCACCGACATCGTCACCATCGCGCGGGCGGTCCGGGACGCCGGCGCCGACGGCGTGTCGATGGTCAACACGCTGCTGGGCATGGTGATCGACCCGGACACGATGCGTCCGATGCTCGGCGGTGTCACCGGCGGGCTGTCCGGCCCGGCCATCCGTCCGGTAGCCGTCCGGGCGGTGTGGCAGGTGCACGCGGCCCTGCCCGATCTGCCGATCCTGGGCATGGGCGGCATCCGGACGGGCCGTGACGCGTTCGAGTTCCTGCTGGCGGGCGCCAGCGCGGTCTCCGTGGGGACGGTCATCTTCAACGATCCAGCCGCCCCGGCCCGCATCGGGGTCGAGCTGCGCGAGATCCTTGCCGCGCGTGGCCTGGCTCGCCTTGTCGACGTCGTGGGCCTCGGCCATACCATGCATGCTCGCCACCTGGATGGCGAGACGATGCACAGCCCTGGGAGGACCCGGTGACCGACATGCGATCCGCTCCGGCGGCGGCTCAGGCGCGACGCGCTGCCCCGCGAGCACCGGTGGCCGTCGCGCTCGACGGGCCCGACCTTGCCACGGTGCTCGAGTGGGCCCGGGCCGTGGGGCCGCATGTCTCGGTGATGAAGGTCGGACTGGAGTCGTTCCTGCGCGATGGCGCAGCCGGGGCCGGGGCCGTTCGGGAGGCAGCGCCCGGCGCCGGGCTGTTCCTCGACCTCAAGCTGCACGACATCCCCAACACCGTGGCAGGTGCGGCCCGCAGCCTCGCCCCGCTGCGCCCGGACATCCTGACCGTGCACGCCGGAGGCGGGCCCGCCATGGTCGCGGCAGCCGCCGAGGCACTGCCGGGCACCCGGATCGCGGGCGTGACGGTGCTAACCTCCCTGTCCGCGGCGGACCTGGCGGCCATCGGCCTTCGTGGCAGCCCGCAGGAGGCTGCCGTCCGCCTGGCGGCCCTGGCCGTGTCCGCCGGCGCCCGCGCGCTGGTCTGCTCGCCGCAGGAGGTGGCGATGATCCGCTCGGAGGTGGGCCCGGGCATCCTGCTGATCACCCCCGGCGTGCGCCCGGCCAGCGGCTCGGGCTCGGCGCTGGGGGACCAGTCCCGCACCGCCACACCGCGGGAGGCCCTGGCCGCGGGCGCGGACCTTCTCGTCGTCGGCCGACCGATCACCGCCTCGCCCGATCCTGGCGCTGCCGCGTCGGCGCTCGCTGCGGAGCTGGCGCGATGAGGGGTGCCGAGCTCACCGACGACGCGCGGGGACGCGGGCAGGCACGCGGCGTCATGGCCCGCCAGCTGCGCGCCGCCGTCCGTCGCGAGCTGGCCGCCGGGACGGTCTCCATCGGAGAGGTCCTCGCCGACGGCCGGGCCGACGACGAGCGAGGCCGCGTCCTGGCTCGCATGCGGGTCGTCGACCTGCTCTGCAGCTTCCCCGGGATCGGGCCGGTCCGAGCCGCCGAGATGATGGATCGCATCGGGATCGCCGACAACAGGCGCATCGGCGGTCTTGGCCCGCGGCAGGTCCAGCAGCTGACGGACCTGATCGAGGAGCGCTTCCGCGAGCGGTTCGAGGATTGATGATCCGCTGCCGGATCGCGCCGCCGACGCCGACCGGGGGACCTGAGTGACAGGCAGGCTCGTCGTCCTCACCGGGCCCAGCGGGGTCGGCAAGGGGACCGTGGTGACCCAGCTGCTGTCCCTCCTGCCGGACCTGTGGCTGTCCCGCTCCGCCACGACCCGCCCGCCGCGTCCGGCTGAGGTGCCCGGGGAGCACTACGACTTCCTCACCGACGCACAGTTCGACGCCCTGGTCGCGGCCGACGGGCTCCTGGAATGGGCCCGCTTCGCGGCCAACCGCTACGGAACCCCCCGGGGGCCCGTCATGCAGCGGCTGGCAACGGGGCAGGACGTGCTGCTGGAGATCGAGCTCAACGGCGCCCGCCAGGTCCGTCAGGCGCTGCCCGAGGCGTTCACGATCTTCCTGGACCCGCCCGATCTCGCCAGCCTGGAGGCGCGCCTGCGGGGACGGGGGACCGAGAGCGAGGAGGCGATCCAGCACCGCCTGGTCCGGGCACACGAGGAGCTTGCAGCCCGGCACGAGTTCGATGCGGTCGTCGTCAACGACGATCCGGGGCAGGCGGCGCGCGAGGTGGCCCGCCTCCTGGCGGGACGGGCGTGAACCGGATCGTTGGTAGACTTGCCCGACTCAGCCCGGCGCTTCCCGCGTTCGGCTCGCCTGACAGGAAGGTCCGCATGTCCGGCACCGCCATCCGCCCCGAGGGGATCATCCATCCGCCGATCGACGAGCTCCTCGAGGCCGCCGGGTCGAAGTACTCACTGGTGATCCAAGCGGCCAAGCGCGCACGTCAGATCAATGCCTACTACTCGCAGCTCAGCGAGGGGCTGCTCGAGTACGTCGGCCCCCTCGTTCAGACCCATCCGCAGGAGAAGCCGCTCTCGATCGCCCTGCGCGAGCTGAACGAGGGCCTGCTCTCGGCCGAGCCCGAGGCGGTCGAGGAGTCCAGCTGACCGGGGCGGATCTGCCCGGCGCGGATCGGCCGGCGCGGATCGTCCTGGGGGTCGCCGGCGGCATCGCCGCCTACAAGGCCGCCCTGCTCCTGCGCCTGCTCAAGGAGGCCGGGCACGACGTGCAGGTCGTCCCCACTCGAGCAGCCCTGGCGTTCGTGGGGTCCGCGACATGGGAGGCCCTGTCCGGGCGCCCGGTCCACACCGACGTCTGGCAGGACGTGCCCGGCGTCGAGCATGTGGCCCTGGGTCGCCGCGCGGACCTGGTCCTCGTTGCCCCGGCCACTGCCGACCTGCTCGCCCGCGCGGCCAACGGCAACGCCGACGACCTGCTCACCGCGACCCTGCTGACCGCCACCTGCCCGGTCCTCATGGCCCCGGCCATGCACACCGAGATGTGGCAGCACCCCGCGACCCGGGCCAATGTGGCCGTCCTGCGCAGGCGTGGCGCGGTGGTGCTGGAGCCCGCCTCGGGTCGCTTGACGGGCAGCGACACCGGCGTCGGACGCCTGCCCGAGCCCGAGGCCCTGTTCCAGGCGGCGGTCGCCGCCCTGCACACCCGCGGCTCGGACCTGGCCGGGATGAACGTCGTGATCAGCGCCGGCGGGACCCGGGAGCCGCTCGACCCTGTTCGGTTCCTGGGCAACAGGTCCAGTGGTCGGCAGGGATGGGCCCTGGCCGCCGCCGCGGCCGCCAGAGGGGCGCGCGTGACCCTGATCGCGGCGAACGTGGCCCTGGCCGAGCCCGCCGGGGTGACCGTTGAGCGGGTCGGCACTGCACGGGAGCTGGACTCGGCGGTCCGCGCAGCCGCCCACGACGCCGACGCCGTGGTCATGGCGGCCGCCGTCGCGGACTTCCGCCCGGCCAGCGAGCTCCCGGTGAAGATCAAGAAGGACGACTCCTCGGACGGCGTGCCCCCTGCCGTCGCCCTTGTCCGCAACCCCGACATCCTGGCTGGCCTCGTGGCGGCGCGGGAGCTGGGCGATCTGCCGACGAGCACGCTGCTGGTCGGCTTCGCGGCCGAGACCGGGGACGCCGACGGCGGACCGCTCGAGCACGCCCGCGCCAAGTTCGGGCGCCGCCGCGTGGACCTCCTCGTCGCCAACGACGTGTCCGACGGGGCGATCTTCGGCCAGACGCACAACACGGTCCACCTGATCACGAAGGACGGCGAGGCAGGGCCGGTGACCGGGAGCAAGCAGGCCGTGGCGCACGCGGTGTGGGATTGCGTGATGCGACTGGGAGCACGCGCTACCCTGCCACCCAAGCCGGCTGACCACGAGTCCGCCAACTCGCCGGAAGTGCGCACGAAGGGGACCCCATGACCACTCGTCTGTTCACGTCGGAGTCCGTCACCGAGGGCCATCCGGACAAGATGGCCGACCAGATCAGCGACGCGATCCTCGACGACCTGCTCGCACAGGACGGCACGTCACGTGTCGCCGTCGAGACCCTCCTGACCACCGGTCAGGTGCACGTCGCCGGAGAGGTCACCACCGAGGGCTTCGCCGACGTCATGGAGATCGTGCGCTCCGTCGTCCTGGACATCGGATACGACCACTCGGAGAAGGGCTTCGACGGGGAGTCGTGCGGTGTGTCGGTGTCGATCGGCCGGCAGTCACCCGACATCGCCCAGGGTGTCTCCGACGCGTTCGAGGAGCGCGTTCAGGGCTCTAACGACGCCCTGGACCGCCAGGGTGCCGGCGATCAGGGCCTCATGTTCGGGTTCGCCTGCACGGACACCCCCGAGCTGATGCCACTGCCGATCCATCTGGCGCACCGCCTCGCCGAGCAGCTCACGGCGGTTCGCAAGTCCGGCCAGCTGGACTACCTGCGCCCGGACGGCAAGACGCAGGTGACGATCGGCTACGACGGCAGCCGCGCGATCTGCCTGGACACGATCGTCATCTCCACCCAGCACACCAAGGAGACGGATCTCGAGACCACGCTTGCCCCCGAGATCCAGAAGTTCGTGGTGGCGCCGATCCTGGAGTCGATCGACCTGGACTCGTCGGGGGTCCGGCTCCTCATCAACCCGACCGGCCGGTTCGTGACGGGCGGGCCCATGGGCGACGCTGGCCTGACCGGGCGGAAGGTCATCGTGGACACCTACGGCGGCTACGCACGCCACGGCGGCGGGGCCTTCTCCGGCAAGGATCCTTCGAAGGTGGATCGGTCGGCCGCCTACGCGATGCGGTGGGTCGCCAAGAACGTCGTCGCCGCGGGCCTGGCCACCAAGTGCGAGGTCCAGGTCGCCTACGCGATCGGCAAGGCCCACCCAGTAGGGGTGTTCGTCGAGACGTTCGGCACCGGCGTGCGCCCGGATGACATCATCCAGGCCGCCATCCTGGACGTGTTCGACCTGCGTCCCGGCGCGATCATCCGCGACCTGCAGCTCCTTGACACCAGCCTCGTCCGCTACCGTCCGACGGCGGCATACGGCCACTTCGGCCGCCAGGGCTCAGGCGGGTCGACCTTCACCTGGGAGCGCACGAACCGGATCGACGACCTGCGTCAGGCGATCAAGCTCTGACCTGCGCGAGGGTCCCCCGGATGCTCCAGGGCGCCGGGCAACCCTCGCCGGGGCGAGCCCCTGTCCGGGCGGAGCCCTCTCGCCGTGCCCTGGTCGGGCGGCTCCGCGGCACTCCCGAGCAGCCTGCTGAGCCACGAGCGCGCGCACCGGGCGTGGGACCCCTGGCCGGGTCCGAATGTCAGGGCCGGGTCCGAATGTCAGAGGGGGTGCGCAGACTGACGGACATGACGCGACAGCTGCCGATGTTCCCCACCCCAGCGCCCACGCCCGAGCCCTCTCAGGCCGACTCGACACCGGGGACGGCTCACCCGGAGCACCCGGTGCCCCAATCCCGTGCGGTCCCCACACCCCCAGGTCCTTCCGGCCCTTCCGGGAGCACGCCATCGGCGCGTCTGCGGCCGAGGAGTCCAGCAGCTGGCGCGGGCGACCTGGCTGTCGTCGATCCGGTCGCGCGCGTCGTCCTCCTCGTCGAGCCACCACACCTCGATCGGGAGTTCGACTACCTGGTCCCGCAGTCCCTTGCGGCCAGCGCCCTGCCCGGGGCCCGGGTGCGGGTGCGACTCGCGGGTCGGCTTGTGGGCGGCTTCGTCGTGGCGCGGTCGGCGCTCACCGAGCAGGCCACGGTTCCGGTGCGTGCCGTCCTGGGGCCTCCCGTCCTCACGCCGGCCGTCGCGCGCCTGTGCCGGGCGGTCGCTGACCGCTACGCCGGGACGATGGCCGATGTCCTGCGAGCGGCCGTCCCGCCACGGCACGCTCGGGTGGAGCGCGCCCTGGCCTCCCGCCCGTCGCCGGCGTCCCCGGGTGGCGAGGGGGGCACATCAGCCGCCGCGGGCCACGATCTCGTTGCCGCCTCGGCGCGCGAGCCGGCGGGCCCGTCGCCCGGTGAACGGCCACCCCCCGGCGGGTCGATCGGCTCGAGTGCCACGGTGCCAGCTGCATTCGGGCCAGCCAGCGTCCGGGCTCTCGGCGCATCCCCCACGGGCGATGGCGTGGCGGGCGGTGAGGCCGGCGCCGCTTCGCGGGCCGGCACGGAGTGGAGCCGGTACACGGGCGGGGAGGAGCTGATCCGGGGTGTCGCTGCGGGGGAGCCCTGCCGGGCGCTGTGGATACCGCTGCCGGGTGAAGCGGCCGCCGGCCGGGTGGCCGACCTGGTGGCCGCCACCGTCTCCCGGGGCGCCGGGGCGATCGTCGTCGTCCCCGACGGTGCCGAGGTCGAGCGGTTCGCCACGGCGGTGGCCGCTCGAGGCGTGGCCCTGGTCCGGCTGTCCGCCTCGTCCGGTCCCGAAGCGCGGTACCGGGCCTTCCTGCGCGTGCTCGCGGGGGACGTCCGAGTGGTGGTGGGGACCCGATCGGCCGCCTTCGCCCCGGTGCGTGACCTCGCCCTGATCGTGGTCTGGGACGACCTCGACGAGTCGATGCAGGAGGGCCACGCCCCCGGTTGGCACGCCCGGGAGGTCGCCGCGCTTCGCGCCGCCGACGAGGGGATTTCGCTCGTCATCGGCGGCCCATCGGTGTCGATGGAGTCGGCCCGGATGGCGGGTGCCGGGTGGCTGCGCGTCGTGAGGGGGGACCGCCGGCTGGTCCGCGCCGGGATGCCTCGGGTCCGCACTGCGGACGACCATTCCGGGGCACCCGCGCTGGGCCGCATCCCCGGCCCGGTGATCGCGTTGGCCAGGGTTGCGCTGGCGTCGGGCTCGGTCCTGGTCCTCGTCCCCAGGGCCGGATACCTGCCGCTGCTGGCCTGCTCGGACTGCCGGGCGACCGCGAGCTGCCCGACGTGCGGTCGGCCGCTGCGCCTGGAGGAGCGGGTGCCCAGGCCCGGAGCTGCCCGTCCCGTCTGCCCCGAGCACGGGCCGTTCGATTGGTCGTGCCCGCTGTGCCACGGAACCTCGCTGCGAGCGGCAGTGGTGGGGATCGGGCGCACCGCCGAGGAGCTGGGCCGGGCCGTCCCGGGCCGTGAGGTCGTGAGCTCGACGGGTGATCACATCGTCCGCGCCATCCAGCCGGATCGACGGGCCCTGGTCGTGGCCACGCCTGGGGCGGTGCCGGATCCGGGCCCTGACGGCTTCATGGCGGCGATCATCCTGGACGCCGCGGCCGCGCTGTCCAGGCCCGGGCTGCGAGTGGGGGAGCAGGTGCTCCGCGCGTGGTTCGAGGCGGCCGGCCGGGTGCGGGGAGGGCCGGCCGGTGGACAGGTGCTCGTCGTGGGCGACCCGGGGGCGCGCGAGGTGGCGGCCCTCGTCCGATGGGATCCCCTCGGCTACGCCGAGCGGGAGCTGGGCGAGCGCCGCGAGCTGCGCCTGCCACCAGCCGTCCGGGCCGTGTCGCTGGAGGGGCCGGCACTGGCTACGGGGGAGCTCGTCGAGGCCGTCCGGGCCGAGCTGGGTGATCGGGTCGTCCGGGTCGTCGGCCCGCTGCCCCGGGGGGAGCAGGACGTGGCGTGGGTCATCGCGGTCGGCTTCGGCGATGGGGCCGCCCTGACCAGCTGCGTCCGGCACCACCAGGGGGCTCGCAGCGCGCGTCGGGCACCAGTCATCCGCAGCCGGATCGATCCGCCCGCCTGAGGGGTCCGCCATGCCTAGACTTGGCCCATGTCGCTCCAGCCGATCCGTCTGTTCGGGGATCCGGTCCTGCGCACCCCTGCCGCACCCGTCGTGACCTTCGACAAGGAGCTGCGCAAGCTGGTCGCCGACCTCTCGGAGACGATGATGGACGCGCCCGGGCTGGGGTTGGCCGCACCGCAGATCGGCGTGTCCCTGCGCGTCTTCACCTACTACGTGGACGACGTGCTGGGTCACCTGATCAACCCGGAGCTCGCCCTCAGCGACGAGTGCCAGGACGGCGAGGAGGGATGCCTTTCCCTCCCCGGGCTGACCTACGACACCAGGCGCGCCCTGCACGTCGTCGCCAAGGGCATGAACATGCATGGCGAGCCGGTGACGATCGAGGGTTCGGACCTTCTGGCCCGCTGCGTCCAGCACGAGACCGATCACCTCGACGGTATCCTCTTCATCGATCGGTTGGACCCTGTGGCCCGGAAGCTCGCGCTCAAGGAGATCCGCGAGGCGGAGTGGTTCGGGACCCCGGCACCCGTGGTGCGCTACAGCCCCCATTCGATCCGGCGCGGCCTGGGCTGATGCGGATCGTCTTCGCAGGAACGCCGGAGGTCGCTGTCGCCTCGCTGAACGCCCTGCTGGCCTCCCGGCATGAGGTCGTCGCGGTGCTCACAAGGCCCGACGCGCCAGCGGGGCGCGGACGCCGACTGACCCCGTCGCCGGTCGCCGAGGTGGCTCTGGCCGCAGGCATCGAAGTGCTCCGCCCGGCGTCCGTCCGGGAGCCGCAGTTCCTGGCTCGCCTTGCCGAGCTCTCCCCGGATGCCGCTCCTGTGGTCGCCTTCGGCGGACTGATCCCAGCCGCGGCACTGACCGTGCCGCGCCACGGCTGGGTGAACCTGCACTTCTCGATCCTCCCGGCGTGGCGGGGGGCCGCCCCGGTGCAGCGCGCCATCCTGGCCGGGGACCAGATCACAGGGGCGAGCACCTTCCGCCTGGAGGAGGGCTTGGACACAGGCCCGGTCTTCGGCGTGCTCACCGAGGCCATCGGGGCCACCGACACGTCCGGCGACCTGCTCCAACGGCTGGCCAACGCGGGAGCGGGTCTGCTGGTGGCGACGCTGGACGGGATCGAGGACGGCACGCTGGTCGCCGTGCCGCAGCCTTCAGACGGCGTGACCCTCGCCCCGAAGCTCCACGTCGACGAGGCTCAGGTCCCCTGGGATCGCCCTGCCATGCACGTCGACCGGTTGATCCGCGCCTGCACTCCGACTCCCGGGGCATGGACCACGTTTCGCGGCGAGAGGCTCAAGCTGGGACCGGTCAGCCTGCCCGACCCGGCGGGGGGCGAGCGTGGTGCCCCAGGATCCGAGTCGGTCGGTGACAGGCTCCCCCCGGCTGGGACGCTCGTGGTCGAGCGGAATCGGGTGCTGGTCGGCACGGCCACCGGTCCGGTCCTGCTGGGACCGGTGAAGGCCCAGGGCAAGCGGATGATGCCGGCCGCCGATTGGGCCCGAGGAGTCCGCGTCGAGCCGGGCGAGCGCCTTGGCTGACCCCAGGGCGGCACCGCCGGGCGTACCCGGTCCTCGATCCCATACCCGGCGCGGTGCTTCCCCGCCGCGGCCCGGGCAGCCGGGGGTTGATCCGGCACGGGTGGCCGCCCACGACCTTCTGCGTGCCGTGGCCGCCGACGACGCCTACGCCAACCTGGTGTGGCCGGGGATACTCGCCCAGCGGGGACTTGGGGGCCGTGACGCGGCCTTCGCGACCGAGCTGGGGTACGGAACCCTGCGGTGGCGCGCCCGCCACGACGCCATCCTGGCGGCCTGCATCGACCGCGACCTGGCCCAGGTCGAGGCCGCTCTGCTCGACGCCCTGCGCCTGGGGGTCCACCAGCTGACCAACATGCGCGTCGGCCAGCACGCGGGGGTCGACCAGACGGTCGCCCTCGTGCGGGCGGTGGTGGGAGAGCGAGCCGTGGGCTTCGCCAACGCGGTCCTGCGGCGGGTCGCCCGGGGTGGCCCGTCGCCTGTCTGGATGGCCCACCTCGAATCGACCGGCAGCCTCCCGGGGTTCGATGCCGACCCTGCCGGGCACCTGGCCATCACGCAGTCACACCCCCGGTGGATCGTGACCGCGGTCCACGAGGCCCTCACCGCGACATGGCCCCAGCGGTCGTGGTCCGACACCGCGGCCCACCTCGCCGCGGACAACGAGCCCGGTTCGGTCACCTTGGCCGCACGCGTCGGAACGCGCGACGAGCTCCTCCTCGCACTGGCGGCCGAGGGGATCCCCGCCAGCCCGGGCCGCCTGTCCCCGCTGGCCGTGCGGCTGGGCAACGCCAACCCCGCGACGATCCGCGAGGTGGCCACCGGTGCGGCCGGGGTCCAGGACGAGGGCAGCCAGGTCGTCGCACTGCAGCTCATCCAAGCCCCATTGGCCGGATCGGATGCCCGGTGGCTTGACCTGTGCGCGGGCCCGGGAGGCAAGGCGGCGCTCCTCGCGGGGGCCGTCGCCCGCCGCGGTGGCTCCCTGACCGCCGTCGAGGTCCACCAGCACCGGGCCGCCCTGGTCCGCTCGGCGCTGCGCCCCATCCAGGGCCGCCACGAGGTCATCGTCGCCGATGCCACCCGCGACGAGCTCGGGCACGGCTACGACCGGGTCCTCGTCGACGCGCCCTGCACGGGGCTGGGGGCCCTGCGCCGGCGGCCCGAGTCCCGCTGGCGCCGCCGGACCGAGGACCTCCCGGCGCTGACCGCGCTCCAACGGGCGCTGCTGCGTAGCGCGCTCGACGTGGTGCGCCCGGGGGGTCTCGTGCTCTATGCGACCTGCTCTCCCCACCTGGCCGAGACCGAATCCGTAGTGGCCGATGCCCGCCGGCGGGGAGCCGAGCCGGTGGGTGAGCCGCTTCGCCTCTGGCCGGCGGTCGACGACACGGACGGGATGTTCGCCGCGCTGCTGCGTCGCCCGGAGTGAGGCCCGTGACGGGCCGCCGGCATCCGCTTCGGTCAGGTCGCGGTGGACCGATCGCGCGCCTCGTACACCCAGGCCCGGACCCCCGAGCCCAGCACGACGGCCGAGCGGACGTAGTCCTCGACCTCGT
>CAZWXF010000033.1:0-6452 GCA_964638055.1 uncultured Bifidobacteriaceae bacterium
CCGCCGGTCGAGCCCGTCGAGACCAAGCCCCCGCCGGTCGAGCCTGTCGAGACCAGCCCGTCGAAGAGTGAGCAGTGACCAGTGAGCGCGGGCTATCCGGGCACGATGTTGTGGTTCACGTGGAAGAGGTTCGTCGGGTCGAACCGGCGCTTGACCTCGACGAGTCGGTCATGGACGGCGGGGCCGAAGGTGTCGCGCGGGTCTTGCCGGGCTCCACCGGACTCCACGCCCTGGAAGTTGACGTAGTGCCCACCGGTCGCATACGGGCGCAGATCGTCGGACAGCCCCTTCACGAACGCGGTGCGTTCCTCGTCGTCATCGGGGTCGCTCCAGAACCCGTAGACGTTCACCCAGAACTGTGCATCCCGAGTGGGGAACGGGCTGTGGTCGGAGCCTGCGCGGGCGAAGCGTCCGCCCATGTGGTGGACGTCGAAAGCGGTGCCCAGCCATCGTTGCTGCCGACCCCGCCGGATGAGGACCTCGATCACCTCGCTGCCGAGCCGGTCGAACGAAGCGTTGCGCCAGTAGGCGCGCGAGCCTTTGGGGAACAGCTCGTCCACTGCGCTCTGCCACTGGACCCACGGGGTGACGGAGACGTCCTCGACGTCCGGCGGGCACAGGTCTCGCAGCCGGTCGAGGTGGGCGTGGCCACCCGCATGGTCGTCGGAGGCCCAGGCGATGCCGACGAGCAGGACCGGGGCGTCGCCCAGCCCCAGAGCCGCCGGCGGTGTCAGCGTGGTCGTGATGGTCGTCAGCTCGTCGGGGAGGTCCCCCATCCAGCTCTCCACCGCGGGCCAGGCGGCTGCCCACCGCGACTCCTCGTAGATGAAGTTGGCGACGAGAACGTCGGGTCCCAGCCGATGAGCGGCGAAGGTGAACTCGGACACGACTCCGAAGTTGCCCCCGCCGCCGCGCAGCGCCCACAGGAGGTCGGGGTTCTGCTCACTGCTCGCGGTGACGGTCTGGCCATCGGCGGTCACGACCTCGGCGCCCACGAGGTTGTCGGCCGCAAGCCCGTGCATCCGGGTGAGCCAGCCGACGCCGCCGCCCAGCGTGAGACCTGCCACACCGGTGCTGGAGATCACTCCCAGCGCAACGGCCAGCCCGTGGGGCGCAGTTGCCGCGTCGATGTCCGCCAGGGTCGCGCCCGGCTGGACGTGGACCAGGCGCCGCTCAGCGTCGACCTCGACGGCCCGGAGCGCGCCCAGGTCCAGGACGATGCCGCCGTCGACGGTGCCCTTGCCTGCCACGTTGTGTCCGCCTCCGCGGATGGCGAGATCCAATCGGCTCTCGCGCGCCAGCGCGATGGTGCCGGGGATGTCCTCGGGCGAGGCTGCGCGCACGACGACGGCGGGCCGAGCGTCGATCATCCCGTTCCACACGGCCCGCGCCTCGTCGTAGTCGGGGTCATCGGGCCCGGTCACAGTGCCGGCCACACGGGCCCGCAAGGATGACAACTGCCCGGGCGGAAGCGCTGCCGGCATGTCGGGACCGCCTTTCCATGTGGAGGGATCGCCCTCCATGCTGGCGAGGAGGCGACCCACGCGTCAAGCGCTCACGGACCCCGGGTGCACCCCCGGCTCACCAGGTGCGCCCCGGAGTCGGCGGTCGGCCTGCGGTCGGCTGCCGCGATCGCGCGTGCCGTCCCTCGGGCCCCGCGCCGGCCACGCGGCCTGAGTTGTCGGGGCCAGCCGCGGCGGGGTCAGGCCGTGCTCCGCGCGACGAGGGCGAACTTCCGGACCCTCCCGGCCCGTAGCCAGTCGCTCCAGAGCCGATGGGCGCTCAACAGCTCGTCGAGCGTCCGTTGCCCGATGTGATCGACGATGGCCGGGGCGTCGGCGTCGAACGCGGTGATCAGCGAATCGACCGTCTCCAGGTGAGCCTGGGTGCACTCCTCCTGCCAGCACACTTGCAGGCCGACCTGCTCCAGGAGGGCCAGCAGGCCCGGCAGGGGAGTGAGCCAGACCGTGTCGGCATCGGGCATCCTCGCTCGTTCGGCCTCCGTCAGGGGCATCCCCTCCTCCAGGGTGAACGCGAAGCGCCCACCGGGTCCCAGCGCCGAGGCGACCTCGCGCAGAAGGGACTGCTTGTCCCGGAACGCGAGCATGGTCTCGAGCAGGAGGACCACGTCGTAGGGGCCCGGAGGCAGCGGGGGCACCAGGCACACCTGGAAGCGACAGTCCAGGTCGCCGGCACGCTCGCGGGCGATGTCGATGGCCTCCGAGCTGGAGTCCACTCCCAGGTAGTGGCACCCCAGCTCACGGGTGATGAACCGACCCGGGCCGGCCACGCCGCAGCACAGGTCCAGGACGCAGACACCAGGACCGATCCCCGCCGCGCGCGCCAGCGAACGGATGTCAGCGGCGCGCATGAAGCTCTCCTGCCCGACGAACTCCCCGGGGGCGTAGGCCGACAGCCGGGCCCGCTGGAGGGCCCGGTCGAAGCGCGCACGGTCGTGCTGCGTCATGTCACTCCACGTGACCGAGGGGACGGGCATCGCGCCGACGCACCTGCCCTCGCCACGAAATCCATCAAACAGCTTCGGACGCGCGACACTGGCGTCCGGGCCACTGGAGGCGAGGGTATGACGAGCGAACCGGTGCGGGCCAGCGCCGAGTGGCTGCGGCTGCGTGAGCCCGCCGACGCGGCAGCGCGATCGCGTCGACTCGTCGGTGAGGTGCGATCGATGCTGCCGATCGGTGGCGTGGCGGTCATCCACGACCTCGGCTCGGGGTCCGGGTCGATGGCTCGCTGGCTCGCTCCCCAACTGCCCGGTCCACAGCACTGGGTCCTGTACGACCGCGACGACGATCTCCTGAGCCTGGCGGTCGCGAATCTGCCCGCCGGAGCCCACGACGCTGCGCCGGTCTCCATCGAGACCCGACAGCGTGACATCACCCGGTTGGCGCCCCAGGAGCTGGCCGGCGCAGCCCTCGTCACCGCCTCGGCGCTGCTGGACATGCTGACCACGGAGGAGCTCGAACGCCTCGTCGCTACCTGTGTGGGCGCCGGTTGCCCCGTGCTCATCGCGCTGAGTGTGACGGGCCACGTTGAGCTCACCCCGCCCGACGCGTTCGACCGGTCCGTCACCGAGGCGTTCAACGCCCACCAGCGACGCGCCACCCGAGCGGGGAGGCTGCTGGGCCCCGACGCGGTCGGCGCCGCCGCCCGAGGATTCACCCGACGGGGCTTCGACATCCGGGTCGAGCCGAGCCCCTGGCGCCTCGGCCCCGATGAGGCCGCCCTGGCCACGCAGTGGTTCACCGGCTGGCTGGCGGCTGCCTGCGAGCAGCGACCCGAGCTCTGCGTGGAAGCTCCGGCGTATTCGCGGCGACGTCTCGCAGAGGCCACCACCGGTCAGCTCGGGGTCACCGTGGAGCACCAGGACCTGCTGGCTCGGCCGCGCCCGCCGTGATGATCTGTTCCCTCAGCCCTGGCCGAACCGGTCGGAAAGCGCATAGCGCAGCAGCACGACATCGCCGATCATGCGGACCTCCGCCACGTTCGCACGGTGGCCGGGGTTCCACGGGAAGCACCCGTCGCCGACGAAGCGCCGAGCCCGGGAGTCGCCCACGAAGAAGGGGGCGACGACCAGGTGCAGCTCGTCGGCGAGCCCGGCCGTGAGGAACTGCGTGAGCACCTGCCCGCCACCCTCGACCATGAGCCGACGCACGCCGCGCACGTACAGGTCCTCGCTGAGCGTGCACATGTCGACCGGCCGACCCCCGTCGACCACCGTCGCGACGGCCCCGAGTCGGGCGCGAGCCTGCGCGACGGCGTCGCTGGCGCAGTAGACCAGCTTCTCCTGGTCACCGGCGACGAAGAAGTCGGCGCACGGGTCGAGGCGGCCGCCCCGGGTCACGGTCACCTTGATCGGGGTCGGCGGCAGGCCTCGGGCAACGCGCTGGGCGCGCCGCGACGGGCCCCGCACGAGCAGGCGCGGGTTGTCGTTGCGGACGGTCTGCGCGCCCACGAGGATCGCGTCGCTGTCCGCCCGCACGGTGTCGACCCGGTCGAGGTCGGCCTCGTTGGACAGGACCAGACGCTCGTCCGTGGCGTTGTCGAGGTAGCCGTCGATCGACACGCCACAGCTGAGCAGGGTGTAGGGGCGCTCAGGCATGGGCGACCCCTCCGGCTGGCTGGGGGCGCGCCTCTGGCAGCTTGGACTCCACTTCCGGGGCGGGACGGTCGATCCGGTGCCGGGAGCCCGCACGGTGATCCGCCACCAGCAGGACCGCGCCGGGCAGGGTGGCGACGAGGGCGAGGACCCCGTAGACCACCGCGACGGTGACGCCCTGAGCGGCGCCGAGCCCGACCGCGCCGAACGCCCAGGCGGCTGCACCCTCTCGCGGCCCCCATCCGGCGATGTTCGTCGGGAGCGTCGCGGCCAGCAGCACGAGCAGCGCCAGCGGCAGCAGGCGACCGGCAGGCACCTCCGCGCCGGTGGCCTGGAGCGCGACCGCGAACACAGCGACGTGACCCAGGACCGCCAAGGTGGAGGCCAGCACGATGCCCGGCAGGGCCCGCCTCGTGAGGACGGCCTCGCGCAGGTCACTCGTCACGATGCGTGCCAACCGGGCAGGCCGCCGCGGGGGGGCCAGCACCGGACCCTCGCCGTCGCCCCCGCCTCCCTTCGTGCGCTGCAGGACCACGACCACGCCCAGTGCGACGCCCGCGACGGCGATGCCCGCGCCGGCGGCCGCCACGCGCAGCGAGCCCGCGGGCCAGGCCAGCAGCAGCAGGACGGCCACCGTCAGCACCACCTGAACGGCCTGCCCGGACGCACGCTCCCACGCAACCGACCTCAAGCCTCGCCCGAGGTCGTCCGCGCCCCGCCCGTGGCGCACCCCGCGGTGAACATCGCCCAGGACTCCGCCGGGCAGGGTGGCGTTGAGGAACTCCGACCGGTAGCAGGCGCCCACCGCAGGCCCCAGGCGCACGTCGATGCCGAGTCCCCCGGCGACCAGGCTCCAGCGCCAGGCGCAGCACAGCGTGATCGCCGATGTGATCACAAGCGCCGCGGCGAGCGCCCAGGGCTTCGCCAGCCGGAGACCGTCCATGAACGGGCCGACGCCGACCTGCCACACGAGGAAGGCGAGGATCGCGGCGCCGCCCGCCGGGCGCGCCCAGCGCCGGGTGTGTCGGGGCCAGCTCCGCCGGATCCGGTTCCGTCGAGTGATGGCGCTGCCTCCGATCTCCTCGCGTTCCCCGACAGTTATACGAGGAGCCGGCCTGCCGGGTTCATCCGCGGGTCCGGTTCGTCGGTTCACGAGCAAGGCTGTCCTCGATGCTGTCGCTGAGGATGCCGGTTGACGCGCGGAGCCGGCTCCCACGCCGCGGTCGTTCATTCGCGGGGACGGGACATCGGCAGAGCGGCTGGAACGGCGGACCTTGCGGCATCGGCCAGCACCGCCGACAGCTCGCGGCAGGCCGTTGGCCACCCGTTCAGCGTCCTTCGCCGGGAGCGGGCCGCAGCTCGGAGCCGCCGGCGTTCCTCCGGGTCGCCGAGCCACTGACGCAGGGCCCGTGCCAGGGAGTCCGTGTCGTCGGCCGGCACCAGCAAGCCGGGCCGGGCTCCATCGGACGCGCGACCCAGGGCCTCGGGCACGCCTCCGACGTGCGTGGCGATGACCGGAAGCCCGCGGGCGAGCGCCTCGGTGATCACCATGCCATAGGTCTCCGCTCGGGAGGCCACCACCAGGATGTCGGCCTCCCGGTACGCGTCGTCGAGATCCGTGCCGGTGAGCGCACCCGTGAAGCGCACACGTGCGCCGAACCCCGCGTCCTGGCTCTGCCGGCGCAGGCCGGCGGCGAACCGGGCATCGACGTCCAACGAGCCGACGAAGTCGCAGCGCCAGGGTGCGGTGTCGACGCGGGCAGGTGCGTCGAGCGGTGGCTGTGCGTCGACCCTCGCCAGTGCGTCGACCCTCGCCAGTGCGTCGAGGAGGACGTCCTGACCCTTGAGCGGGGTGAGGGCTCCGACACAGAGCAGGCGCCTGCCCGACGGCGTGCCGGCCGCCAGCTCGGCGGCGTCGACGCCGGGCCGGACCACGTGCACTCGATCTGCCGGAACCCGGTAGTGCTCGCCGAGCCACTGCCTGGTCCACTGACTCGTGGCCACGATCGCGCACGCGGCCGACAGCGCCGCGACCTCGCGCGGGTCGTCGCGCGGCATGTGCAGGAGCACGACGAGGAGCAGCCGGTCGGCTTCGGGCTCCACCACCTCCGGCATCACCGAAGCGACCAGCCCGTCGATGAGGACGAGCCCGCGGTCTGGCACGCCGGAAAGCGTCGCAGCCAGGGCCGCGCGGCCAGCCAGGTCCGCCCATGACTGGTCGTGGTCGGCGGGGTCGGCGTCAGGGGAGTAGGCACGGGGGGAGTCGGAATGTGGAGAGTCGGCAGGGGGGGAGTCGGCACGCGGATACCTGCTCCCGGCGGGGCCGTCCAAGGCA
>CAZWXF010000033.1:6552-16779 GCA_964638055.1 uncultured Bifidobacteriaceae bacterium
GGCAGGGCTGGTCTCGGCAGGGCGTGCCGCGGGAGGACTGACCCTGCCAGCATCGGCTCGACGCCACGGGCCTGGCACCGTGTGCTCGTGGACCGACCAGTCGAGCTCGCGGAGCCCGCGGGACACCCGCCGGTCGTAGAGGTTGCCGCCACTGGGGCGCCCAAGGTCGTCGATCCCGTCGGGCACCACGACGTGCACCTGCCTCATCGGGCCCTCAGGCTCACAGGACTCTCCCGCTCACGGAGCTCCCGTTCACGGAGCTCCCGTCCACAGAGCCCTCTCGTAGCTCGCCCAGGCGATGTGGGACTCGTGGAGCGTCACCCCGATCCTGGCCAGCCCCCTCGCGGATCGCCCCAGCCCGCCGTCCTCGACGCGACCGGCGAGCCGGTCCGCGACCAGCCTGGCGAGCACCTCCGTGGTCGTGTTGCGGCCCGCGAGCTCGGGCACCTCGTCGAGGTTGCGGTAGTTGAGGTCCGCCAGGACGCCGTGCAGCTCCTCGGTGGCCCGGCCGATGTCCACGACGAGGTCGTCGGAGTCCAGCTCCTCGCGTGAGAACGTCGCATCCACGACATACGTGGCCCCGTGGAGGCGCTGCGCCGGGCCGAACACCTCCCCGCGAAGGCTGTGCGCGATCATCAGATGGGCGCGGACGGTGACACTGAACATCGTCCTACCTCTCGTCGTAGGTCAGCGTGTGGCAGAGGGCGGGGAGTCGACCGTCGGCCAGCCGCGCCATGACGTCGGGCAGCTCGTCGAAGCGTGACTCGCCCGTGAGCAGCGCGTCCAGGGCTGCATCCCGGAGCAGCTCGACAGCGAGCGCCAGCCTCTGGGCGTGGGTTCGCCGCCCCCGCCGCGCCGCCGAGACCGCGCCGACCTGGCTGGCCCGGATGCCCAGGCGACCGGAGTGGAAGGCCCCACCGAGATGCAGCCGGACCTCCTGGTCGCCGTACCAGCTCAGATCGATCACCGCGCCCTCCGGGGCGAGCAGGTCCAGGCAGAGCTGCAGCCCGGCCGAGGTCGCGCTGGCGTGGATCACCACGTCCTGCCCGCCGACCGCGTCCTCGGGCCCGGCGAAGCCGACTCCGAGGGCGGATGCGGTATCCGCACGCCCCGGGTCGACGTCCACGAGCGTCACCCGTGCTCCCGGAATGCCACCGGCCAGCCAGGCCACGCAGCACCCGACCATGCCGGCACCGACGACGGTGATCCGGTCGCCGACCAGGGGTGCGGCGTCCCAGAGTGCGTTCACGGCGGTCTCCACCGTCCCGGCCAGCACCGCCCGGGCGGGCGGCACCTCGTGGGGCACCACCGTCACGGCGTCGGCCGGCACGACGTACGCGGTCTGATGGGGGAAGAGGCAGAAGACGATGCGGCCGCGAAGCCCGGTGGGGCCCCGATCGACGACGCCCACGCTGAGGTAGCCGTACTTCACCGGGCCGGGGAAGTCCCCCTCCTGGAACGGTGCCCGCATCATGTCGTACTGGCTCGGGGGGACACCGCCGCGGTAGACCAGTCCCTCGGTCCCGCGGCTCACCCCGGAGCGCAGCGTGCGCACCAGCACCTCGTCCGGACCAGGCTCGGGCAGCTCCATGCGACGGATCTCGCCGCGGCCGGGCTCAGGGACCCAGAAGGCACGTGCTTCGATCGACACCCCTGCCCTCCTCCCGCCCGGTCCTCCTCCCGCCCGGTCCTCTTCCCGGATGAACCGCGACGGCGCCCCTACCGTATGACCGTTCGTGGACAGTGACGGAGGCAGAGTGCGCCAGGCACTGTGGCCGGTCCGCAGCAGGGTCCCGGCCGGCCCGCTCATCGGCTCCCTCTGCCTGCTCGGACTCCTCGCCGTCCTGACCGCGACGAGCGGCGTGAGTGCCGTCGGCTGGGCGGTCGGCGTCGGCTGTGGGGCAGCCATGGCCGCCCTCCTCGCACGTGCCATGGAGCGCCACGGCCGGACCGGGCTGGGACCGGCGGACCGGGTGACGCTGGCTCGCGGCGTCCTCGCCTGCGGGGTCGCGGCCATCACGGCGGACACCTTCGGCGGCCCGGCGGCTCCGGCGGTCCTGGTGGCGCTCTCGACGGTCGCGCTGGCGCTCGACGGGATCGATGGCCGGATCGCGCGGCGCACGGGCACCACCTCGGCGTTCGGGGCGCGCTTCGACTTCGAGGTCGACGCCTTCCTGATCCTGGTCCTGAGCGTCTGCGTCGCCGGTGCCTGGGGCTGGTGGGTGCTGTCGCTGGGCCTGGCGCGCTACGTGTTCGTGGCCACAGGCTGGGTGTTTCCCTGGCTGCGCCAACCCCTGCCGACCCGGCAGTGGGCCAGGGTGGTCGCGGTGCTCGTGGCCGTGGTGCTCATCGTCGCGGCGTCCGGCATCCTGCCCGATGCCCTGACCCTCGTGCTGCTCCTGGTCGCGGCGGGCCTGCTGGCAGAGTCCTTCTGGCACAGCGTCTGGGCGCTGCGGCGCATGGCGGGAGGGCGTCCGTTCCCCCGAGCCGCGGCGAGCGCGGCGCTGGCGCTGCTGCTGCTCTGGGTCGCGCTGCTGGTGCCGGACAGGCTGGACGACCTGGCGCCGAGCGCCTTCCTGCGGATCCCGGTCGAGGGCCTGCTCTTCGTCGCCCTCGTCCTCGTGCTGCCACCGGCGGGCGCGCGGATGCTCGCGATGCTCGGCGGCCTGGCCCTCGGCGTGCTGACGATCCTGCGACTGCTGGACATGGGCTTCCAGACGGCCTTCGACGCGGCGTTCCACCCTGTCTACGACCTGGGTTACGCCGGATCCGCGATGGGACTGCTCGACGACTCGCTCGGCCGCACGGGCGCAGTCATAGCCCTCGTCGGGGCGGGGCTGCTCCTCGTCGCCCTGCTGACCCTGCTGCCGATGTCGGCCCTTCGCCTGAGCACGCTCGTGGCCGGGCATCGCCCGCCGTCGATCCGCCTGCTCGCCCTCCTGGCCGCGATCGTGACGGTCGCCGCGGTGTCCGGCGCTCAGCTGGGCCCGGCCGGACCCATCGCCGCCACCAGCTCGGCCCGGCTCGCCTACACCCATGCCATGCAGGTCCGCGACGACCTGCGCGACCAGCAGGAGTTCGAACGCGCGCTGGAGCAGGCCGATCCCTTCGCTCAGACGCCGGGCGGCGACCTCCTGACCGGGCTCCGGGGCAAGGACGTGCTGCTGGTCTTCGTCGAGAGCTACGGACGCTCGGCGCTGGACTTCCCGGCTGTCGGGTCGGCCCTGGATGCGGGGGAGGGGAGACTGCAGGAGGCGGGCTTCTCGTCGCGGAGCGGCTGGCTCACGTCGCCCACCTTCGGTGGCATCAGCTGGCTCGCCCACATCACGCTGCAGTCCGGGGTGTGGGTGGACAACCAGCGGCGCTACGACCACCTCGTCACGCTCGACCGGCTCACCCTGGCCGCCGCGTTCGGACGAGCGGGATGGCGAACCGTCGTCGACACTCCTGCCAGCGAGTACGACTGGCCGGTGGCCACGACCTTCTACGACTACGACCAGGTCTACGACCGCCGGAACGTGGGCTATGCCGGCCCGGCGTTCAGCTACGCCCCCATGCCGGACCAGTACACCCTGGCCGCCCTCCAACGGTTGGAGCTCGACAGGGCGGACAGGCACCCGGTGATGGCCGAGGTCGACCTCGTCTCCAGCCACACCCCCTGGGCGCCACTGCCCCGGCTCGTGGACTGGGACGAGGTGGGTGACGGCTCGGTCTTCGATCCCATGGCGGCCGAGGGGCCCTCGCCGGCGGTCGTGTGGCGGGACCCCGCCTCCATCCGGGCCGCCTACGCCCGTTCCATCGCCTACTCACTCGACGCGGTGACCTCGTTCGTGCAGCACCACGCCGACCCGGACCTCGTGCTCGTGGTCCTCGGGGACCACCAACCCACCACCCTCGTCTCCGGTGAGGGGGCCAGCCGCGACGTGCCGGTGAGCATCATCGCGGCTGACCCGACGGTCACGGATCGGGCGGCGGACTGGGGCTGGCAGGAGGGGCTGCGCCCGGGAGCCGATGCGCCCGTGTGGCCGATGGACGCCTTCCGCGACAGGTTCCTCACCGCGTACGGCCCCACGCCCGCGCATACGCCGTCCGCGCACGGTTGACTTGAGCGGCCAGCTGCCCGGCGGCGCCGCGATCGGGCCCAAGCAGCGGGTTGGATGCCGGGAGACCGCAGCCCCGTCCGGGACCACCTCTTGGCAGACCAGGGGAGGAGGCCACATGATCTGCCGGCTCCCTGCCGTGGGCTCGTCCGAACCGGATGGCCTGCGCGGGAACGCCGGATGGCAGGGAGCCTGTCCTCCTGCGGAGGTCGCCTGACGTGCCCGGCCGATCGCGCGTCCTCACTGTTGCCGCCCTCCTGGGCGTCCTGCTCTCCGGGCTCGTGCCGGCCCCCGCCAGCGCGGCACCCGTGCAGCCCCGGCAGGTCCGGCCTGACTTCTTCGGCGTCCAGGACGATCAGCAGCGCAACGACGCACCCGTCTGGGGCGCCGCCCGCATCTGGGGTGGGTGGTGCGCGATCCAGCCGAGCGCCGGCACCAACGTCGTGCAGTCGGCCAACCGAGTGCTGGGGCAGGCATTCGCGCTCCACGCATCGACTCGGCGCACGCGGGTCACCATCTCGCTGGGCCATCCCCCACCGTGGGTGTACGGGAACCACCCGCAGGCGACGCGCAGGGGCAATCCTCGCGTCTGGTACTGCGGTGCCCCCAGGTCGGTGACGGCGTTCCCATCGGTCACGGTCCTGCGAGCAGGCCCCGTCCGTGACGCCTACGTCCGCTACGTTGCCGCCGTCATCACGTCCGCGGAGCCGTACCTGGTGGCCCACCCAGCCAACCGTCTGGTCCTCCAGGCGTGGAACGAGCCCAACCTTCGCAATGGCGGCAAGGTCACATACAGGATCCCTGGAGCCGCTCGCACCTGGAAACAGGCAGCCGAGTCGCTGCGTCTCCAGGAGCGGATCATGCGTGCCGTGGCACAGCAGCTCATCCCGGGGCGCTTCGAGATCAGCTCACCGGCGCTGACCGGCAGGCGCACCAAGCTCGGGACGCCCTACTTCCGGGCCCAGGCGAAGGACCGGACCGTCGACAGCTTCTCGCTGAACTTCTACACGCGGGTGCACGGGAGCGTGAACTCGTCGCTGAAGCGGTGGCGATATGAGGCAGGCCGTGCCAAGAGGCTCGTGACCCGGTACAAGAGGCTGCGCGGGGTGCCGATCTGGATCACCGAGACCAACCATCAGCTGGTCAATCGAAGACATGACCTTCGCAACCTGCGGCCGAAGTGGAGCGCGGCGAGCGCTCAGAAGCGGATGGCCGAGGTGACCACGTTGGAGGCCATCCGCCACGGCTTCGCCGGGCTCGAGTGGTACCAGGGGAACCCCAAGCAGCAGACAGCCCTCGACGTCAGGCCGGGGACGCCGGCCACCCAGAGCGTCCTGGCGTTGCGCGCGGAGCTGGAGGGCCGCTGGCTCACGGCGTGCAGGGTGAGGAAGAAGCAGACCACCTGCTCGTTCAGCGCGCGCCCCGGCAGCCCCCCGATCAGGGTCATGTGGAGCAGGAGGGGGACTGCAGGAGTCACGATCCTGCGTTGATCCCCGTGGGGCTACCGCCTGTGCTCTGGCGGATCACCAGGTGCGGCTCCTGGCGATGCGGGTGCGGGTGACCGCCGGCGACCAGATCGAGCGCGGCCCGGGCGGCGGCACGACCCTTGCCCACCAGGTCCTGCGAGAGCGTCGTGAGCGGCGGCTGGCTGCTTGCCGCGGCGTCGATGTCGTCGAAGCCGACCACGGACAGGGCTGCCGGGACCTCGATCCGGAGTCTTCGGGCAACGTCGAGGACGGCCAGGGCCAGGACATCGGTCACGGCGAAGATCCCGGTCGGACGGTCCGCGGACCGCAGCAGGGCAAGGGCGGCCTCTACCCCCTCGTCGTGGCCGTTGTCCGGAGCCTCCAGCGTCGTGACCGTCGTGCCCGGCACGTCGGCGGCGGTGCGGGCGAAGCCCAGGGCCCGTTCGCGCAGGCCGTGACGGACAGGGAGCCTGCGGCCGGCGGAGCCAGCCGGACCCCGTCCCCTGAGGCTGACGACGCCGAGCCGCCGGTGGCCCAGGCCCAGCAGGTGCGAGGCGGCCAGCGCGCCGGCGGCAGCGTTGTCGATGCCGACGAAGGGGGTGCCGGCGATGCGCGGCTGGCCCACGGTCACCATCGGGAGCCGGCGATCGATGACCGCCCTGACGGCCTCGTCGTCGGCCTCCAGGGAGACCACGATGAAGGCGTCCACGACGGCGCTGCGCACGAGGGCGGCCACGTCGGCAGCCTCTGATGGCACGAGGAGCATCGCCCGCTCCTCTGCGCCGAGCTCGATGGCCATCCCGCGCATGATCGCCACCATGCCCGGATCCGTGAAGGCGTAGGGCAGCCGCTCGGTGAGCAGGACGCCGATGGTCCCGGCCCGGCCAAGGCGCAGGGACCGGGCCGCCGGGTTGGGGCCGGGGTACCCGAGTTGGGCGGCGACGGCCAGGACGCGCTCGCGGGTCGCCGCCGAGAGCTGGTCGGGCCGGTTGTACGCGTTGGAGACCGTCATTCGGGAGACGCCGGCCGCCTGAGCGACCGTGTCCAGGGTGGGCCGAGTGTCCTTCGCCATGGCACTCCTCTCTGGTGGTTCCGGCTCCGTGGTGGTTCCGGCTGCTGGTGGTTTCGCCGCGCTGGTGGGTCGGGTTGCCTCGGCGCCTCACGTTGATGGAACGCGATCTCGACTGTATGCTTCCAGACTGTATCAATATAGATCGGAAGGCCGATGGACACCACGACGCTCGCCCTGCTGCTGGCCTACACAGGTGCGGCCATCGGCGTGGCCATGGTGGTGCCGCAGATCCAGCGGATCCTGGCGAACCCGCGGATGGGCGGGGTCTCGCCGTGGACGTGGGCGCTCACGGCGGTCTCGTGCACGCTGTGGCTGACCTATGGCCTGCGCTCCGGCTCGATGCCCCAGATCCCGGGCAACGTCCTGCTCGTCTCCGGGGCCGTGGCGATCGTCCTGTTGGTGCCCGCCCGGTGGGGCCCCGCCCGCCGCGCGGCCGCCCTCCTGGGCACGGGCGTTGCCCTCGTGGCCGCATCGACGGCGATCACCCCGGAGCAGGTCGGCCTGTTGGCGTTCGCCCTCGGGATGGTGGGGATCTGGCCGCAGGTCTACGAGACGGTGTGGACCGGTCGCGGCCAAGGACCGTCCGCTCTGTCGTTGACCTCGAACGCGCTGAAGATCGCCTCCCAGGTGAGCTGGCTGACCTTCGCCCTCATGACCGACGACCGACCCGTGGTGCTCGGCGCCTGCAGCGCGCTGCTGGCCAACGGGCTGATCACCTGGGTGGAGCTCAGCCGTCGGCGCGTTCCTGTGCCCGTGGGCGGTTTCGAGTCCGTCCCGGAGCTTCAGGGAGCAGCCAGGTGAGATAGGCGACCAGCTCCGGAGGCGAGACCACCGACCGCACTCCTTCGTCCAGCACCTTCCGTCGATGTGCAGGTCGCGGATAGCCTCGCCGCATGGCAGGCTCCGCGTCGGTCGCTCCGACGCCCGATTCGGTCGAGGAGTTCATTGCGGCCCACGATCCCGATGGCTCGCTGGCTCGTCTGGATCCCGTGATCGCCGGCGCACTGCCCGGCTGTGCTCGCGTCCTCTGGAAGGGGATCCTCTGGGTGGGACGCAGCAGTCGATCATCGGCTACGGCGACATCAGCCAGGTCCGGCCACGTGGGAAGCCGGTCAGGTGGTTCCTCATCGGCCTGGCCCGACAGAAGGACCACCTGAGTCTCTACGTCAACGCCGCGCAGGACGGCCAGTACCTGTCACAGATCTACGGAAAGCGGCTCGGGCGAACGAGGACCGGCTCAGCCAGCATCTCGTTCACGTCCGCGGACGACATCGACCTGGACGTGCTGGCAGAGCTGGTTGGCCATGCCGGCAGGCTGATGGACTGGAGCTGACGGTGAGGCGGCGCTCGAAGGTGCCACCGGGTGTGGGCTCGGCCAGAAGGCGAAGCCCGGGTCCCCGGTGATGCCGGCGGCAGGGTTTGCGGCCTCTGCCCGTCACGTCGACGGTCTGCCCCCCAGATCGGGGGGGTGACCTGGCCGGGGACGGACGGGCATGCTTGGCGCGTGACCGATCGCAATGTCCTGGGCGAGTCGCTCGAGCCGTGCGGCACCGACCCCCTGACCGGCTTCTACCGGGACGGTGGCTGCACAACCGGACCGGAGGATCTCGGCAGCCACACCATCTGCGCGGTCGTGACCGCCGAGTTCCTGGCCCATCAGCGCAGCATCGGCAACGACCTGATCACGCCAGTGCCGGCCTACGGATTCCCCGGCCTGGTCCCGGGGGACCGCTGGTGCGTCACCGCCCGGAACTGGGCTCGGGCCTACCGCGACGGCTTCGCAGCCCCTGTCGTGCTGGCGGCGACCAACCAGGCGGTCCTCGACCTGATCCCCCTGGAGGCGCTGCGCGAGCACGCGGTGGACGTGCCCCCGGACCTCAGCGGCTTCGACGGCTGACCCATCCGGCCCGCGAGGCGACCAGGGGTGACGCGAAGCCCACCGGGCGAACCGCCGGTCGGCTCACCGCGTGCCAGCCCCCGCCCTTCAGCTCACCGGGGCAGCGCCTGCAGCGCCTCGCCCGCCTGGACGATGCCAGCACCGAGGAAGGCCACGTTCTGCGGGTTCACCGCCGTGTCGATCAGGGCCTGCCGGATCTCGGCGGGTGAGGCGCCGGTGGTGGACAGCAGTGCCGCGATCCCCGCGACGTGAGGGCACGCCATCGACGTGCCGTCCAGGTACTCGAACCCCTCCGAGCCCTCCGGCCAGATGGTCGTCGGGTTGCCCGGGGCGGTCGAGATGATCCGTGCCCCCGGGGCGGACACCGCGCGCGGGTCCCCGAAGTTGGAGAACAGCGCCGACGTGCCCGCCTCGTTGCTGGCGTTGACCACGAGCAGGGGAACTGCCGGGTTGAACGCGGTGAGGAACGTCGCGTCGTTGCCTGCCGCGGCTACCACCACCACGCCCGCCGCCTCGGCCTCAAGTATCGCGACGTTGGAGGGGTCGACCTTGTTGTAGATGCGCCCCAGCAGGTCGCTGGAGCCCCCGAGCGAGAGGTTGATGACGTCGGCGCCGTTCGCCACGGCGAAGCGGATGGCCGCCGCGACGTCGTCGCTCGTCCCCGAGCCCTTCCCGTCGAGCACCTTCAGCGGCATGATCTTCGCCTCCGGCGCCATGCCGGTGACGCCGAGGCCGTTGTCCGCGATCGCGGCGATCGTCCCGGCGACATGCGTGCCGTGGCCGTTCAGGTCGTTGGGGGTCTCGTCGTCGTCCACGAAGTCGTAGCCGGCGACGATGTTGGCCTTCAGGTCGGGATGGTCCAGGTCGATCCCAGTGTCCACCACGGCGACCACGGCCCCGGCGCCCCTCGTCTGTCGCCAGGCATCCTGCATGTCGAGCTGCTCGATGGCGTACTGGTACTGCGCGAGCGGGTCGGGGGTCGACTCCTCGCCGCATCCGGTGACCGTGAACATGAGGGCTACCGCGCCGGCCGCGACCAGCCCCCGGACACCGGGCGTGCGGCGGGGGGACATCGAAAGCATCTGCATGGTGGCCAATGGTGGCCCACGACTGCGCGCAGTGGTGAATCGCCCTGCGACAAGCTCTCTCCGGGGCCGGTCCGCGGTCCTACCGTCGCGATGCGCGTTTCGAGTTGGGCGCCCGCCGCGCGCGGACTACGGTCGTGCAGTCCCACAGGGCGTGGGAGAGGACGGAGTGAGTCGTGGCGGGCGAAGCGCGGGAGCCGGGCTGGTACCAGGACAAGAGGGACCCCGGCTACGACCGCTACTGGAACGGTCGCGACTGGACCCTCCGACGGGAACGGGAGCTGCCCGCGCCCCCGGTCAAGCGCCGATTCCCCATCTGGCTGATGGTCATCGCCGGCCTGATGGTGCTGCGCTCGGTCGCCGGCGTGGTCGCGACCTTCGAGGGTGACTCGCACACGGCGGTCCCGACTCCGACGCCCTCTTCGAGCGTGTCGGCACCGCAGCACTAGGAATCGCTGATCAGCTGAGGGCCCGCGGGCTACGCACCTCACCCCTCGTTGGTCGAGCCCCGCCGGTCGAGCCCGCGCCGGTCGAGCCCGCGCCGGTCGAGCGTGTCGAGACCAGCGCCGTGTGGAGCCCGCGCCGGTCGAGCCCGCGCCGGTCGAGC
>CAZWXF010000033.1:16879-19612 GCA_964638055.1 uncultured Bifidobacteriaceae bacterium
GGCTCGACCGGCGGGGTCGTCTCAACGGGCTCGACGGGCGGGGTCTCGTCAGGTCGACGTCCTCAGGCCTGCCCAGGCCAGCCCAGCGCCAGTCACGCCGGGCACGGCCCATTGATCAGCGCGTCCTTGGCTCCTGGCCCCTCTCGGAGCGGACGGCGGTCAGCGGGCCACGTACCGGGCCAGGTGCTCGCCGGTGAGCGTGGCGCCGGAGGCGACGAGGTCCGCCGGTGTCCCCTCGAAGACGATCCGCCCCCCGTCGTGGCCGGCCCCCGGGCCGAGGTCGATGATCCAGTCGGCGTGCGCCATGACCGCCTGATGATGCTCGATGACGATGACCGACTTGCCCGAGTCGACCAGCCGGTCGAGCAGGGCGAGCAGCTGTTCGACATCGGCCAGGTGCAGGCCCGTGGTGGGCTCGTCCAGGATGTAGACGCCGCCGGCCTCGCCCATGTGGGTGGCCAGCTTGAGCCGCTGCCGCTCCCCGCCGGACAGGGTCGTCATCGGCTGCCCGAGGCTGACGTAGCCCAGGCCCACATCGGCCAGACGCTCCAGGATCCGGTGCGCCGCCGGAATCCTCGCCTCACCCTTGCCGAAGAAGCCCTCGGCCTCCGTCACGGGCATCGCCAGCACCTGGGCGATGTCCCGCCCGCCGAGGTGGTAGTCGAGCACGGAGGCCTGGAAGCGCTTGCCCTGGCACTCCTCGCACGTGGTGGCCACCCCTGCCATCATGACCAGGTCGGTGTAGATCACCCCTGCCCCGTTGCACACGGGGCAGGCGCCCTCCGAGTTCGGGCTGAACAGCGCGGGCTTCACGCCGTTGGCCTTGGCGAAGACCTTGCGAATGGGTTCGAGCAGGCCGGTGTACGTCGCGGGGTTGCTGCGTCGTGAGCCCTTGATGGAACCCTGGTCGATGGTCACCACGCCCTCCCGGTCGGACACCGACCCGTGGATGAGCGAGCTCTTGCCCGAGCCGGCGACGCCCGTCACGACGACCAGCACACCCAGCGGGATGTCCACGTCGACGTCCTGGAGGTTGTTGGTGCTGGCGCCGCGAACCTGGAGCCGATCCGTGGGTCTGCGCACCGCCGGCTTCAGGGCAGCCTTGTCGTCCAGGTGCCGTCCCGTGAGCGTGCCGCTGGTCCGCAGCGCGTCGACCGTGCCCTCGAAGCAGACCGTGCCCCCCGCCGAGCCTGCCCCCGGCCCGAGGTCGACGACGTGATCGGCGATCACGATCGCCTCGGGCTTGTGCTCCACGACCAGCACCGTGTTGCCCTTGTCGCGCAGCTGCAGCAGCAGGTTGTTCATCCGGGCGATGTCGTGCGGATGGAGCCCGATCGTCGGCTCGTCGAACACGTAGGTCACGTCGGTCAGGGAGGACCCGAGGTGGCGGATCATCTTGGTGCGCTGCGCCTCGCCCCCCGAGAGGGTCCCCGAGGGCCGATCCAGCGAGAGGTACCCCAGACCGATCTCCACGAAGGAGTCCAGCGTCTCGCGCAGCGTGGTCAGCAGCGGTGCCACGGAGGGGTCTTCGAGGTCGCGCACCCACTCGGCCAGGTCGCTGATCTGCATGGCGCAGGCGTCGGCGATGCTGATGCCCCTGATCTTCGACGACCGGGCAGCCTCGTTGAGCCGGGTCCCGTCGCACTCGGGACAGGTCGTGAAGGTCACTGCCCGCTCCACGAACGCGCGGATGTGCGGCTGCAGCGAGTCGACGTCCTTGGACAGCACTGACTTCTGGATCCTCGGGATCAGCCCCTCGTAGGTGAGGTTCATGTTGTCGAACCTGACCTTGCGCGGCTCCGAGTACAGGAAATCCTGGCGCTGCTTCTTCGTGAAGGACGCGATGGGCACGTCGGCGGGGACCACAGCGGCGTACACCCGTACGAGCCAGCCGTCGGCCGCATAGCCGGGGATCGTGATGGCGCCCTCGGCCAGCGACTTGCTGTCGTCGAAGAGTTGGGAGAGGTCGATGTCGGTCACCCGGCCCATGCCCTCGCATCGGGGGCACATGCCCCCCTGGATGCTGAAGCTGCGCCGCTCCTTGATGGTGGTCCCGCCACGCTCCATGGTCACCGCGCCCGATCCGCTGATCGAGGCGACGTTGAACGAGAACGCCTTCGCCGAGCCGATGTGCGGCTGGCCGAGCCGGCTGAACAGGATGCGCAGCATCGCATTGGCATCGGTGGCCGTGCCGACCGTGGAGCGCGCGTTCGCGCCCATCCGCTCCTGGTCGACGATGATCGCCGTCGTCAGCCCGTCCAGGACGTCGACATCCGGGCGGGCCAGTGTCGGCATGAAGCCCTGGACGAACGTGCTGTACGTCTCGTTGATCAGTCGCTGCGACTCGGCCGCGATCGTCTCGAAGACCAGCGAGCTCTTGCCCGACCCGGAGACCCCGGTGAACACCGTGAGGCGGCGCTTGGGCAGCTCGATGCTGACGTCCTTGAGGTTGTTCTCGCGCGCGCCGAGCACGCGGATCAGGTCGTGACTGTCGGCGGCGTGCTGGGCCGGTGGCTGCGCGGTCGTGCTCATGGTGACTCCGTCCGTGGGGCTTGCCCGCCTGCACACCGTGGGTCCGGCGGCACCGGCGATCTCATGGGGCGTCGAATGGCACGATCCAACCAGTACCCGGGGCTCGCCGTCGTCCAGCGCGATGGTGCCCGGGGGACTCCGGAGCCCTCGGGCCCCCCGATCCGGGCGCTCGCTGAACCACTGGCCGACCTGAGCCACCCA
>CAZWXF010000033.1:19712-21285 GCA_964638055.1 uncultured Bifidobacteriaceae bacterium
CGGTCGAGCTTGTCGAGACCTGACGCAAGGGCCAGTCGGCCTACCGGTTCGCCGGCACGTGCGGGGGTCGAGGCGCAGTCCGGAACTGGATCCGCGCTAGCGGCGGCCTTGGTCTCGACAGGCTCGACCAGCGGCACGGGTTCACTCGGCCGGCGGCGTCTCGACCGGCTCGACCAGCGGCACGGGTTCACTCGGCCGGCGGGGTCTCGACCGGCTCGACCGCCGGGGTCTCGCTTGCGGCACCCGGCGGAGCGCTGTGGGATGGAGCGATGAAGGTGGGGCGAGCGCTCGTCGTCTGCGCTGCCCTGCTCCTGACCGGGTGCGCCGGCGAGTCCCGGGTCCCATCGGGGGGCCCGTCCGCCGGAGCCCAGCCGTCCGGCTCCGTCGCCTCCGACACCCGGACCGACCAGCCCACCGCGCCGCCGACAGCGGGTGGGTCGCCCAGTCCGGGCGGCTCACATCCGTCCGCCCCGGTCACGACTCCCGGCGCCGGAACCCCCACCCCCGTCGCTCCCACGCCCGTCCCGTCTCCGTCCGATGGCACCGGAACCCCCACCCCCGTGCCTCCCACGCCCGCCCCGGCGTTCGATCGCAGGGCGGCGCTGGCAGTCGTGGCGGACCTCGCCGGAGGGATCGGCCCTCGTGAGGCGACCTCCGACGCCTTCCGGGAGGCTGCTCGACTGGTCTCCGGGCAGTTGGCGGACCTCGGGTACGACGTGACGAGCCAGCGCGTCCCCGTGCCGGCCGGCACGTCCTGGGGCGTCCCGGTCCGGGCCGGCTCGAGCCAGAACGTGGTGGCGACACCCGCCGGCTTCCGGGCCGATCGTCCGCACCGCCTCATCGGGGCGCACCTGGACACTGTGCCCCAGGCACCGGGGGCCGAGGACAACGCCTCGGGCATCGGCGTCATGCTTGAGCTCGCCCGGATCGCCAGCCTGCACCCCCCGGACGTACCGGTGGTCTTCGTCGCCTTCGGCGCGGAGGAGCCGCGCGGACCCGGCGACGCGCTGCATCACTTCGGCTCCCGGCGGATGGTCGCGCAGATGCCCGGATCCCAGCGGGATTCCCTGGTGGGGATGCTGTCGCTGGATCGGGTGGGCGTGCGAGGGCCCCACGTGCCGGCATGCTTCGGGGGACTGGGCTCCAGCGCTATCCGCGAGCAGCTGGTCGCGGCCGCCCGGACCCTGGACGTCCCCGTCCGACGCTGCGTGAACCGGACCAGTGACCACTGGTCGTTCGAGAAGGCCGGCATCCCTGCCGCGCGGCTGGGAAGCATCCCCTACGCCGGCTATCACTCCAGCGCGGACGTGCCCAGCGTGGTCGATGCCGGACAGCTGGGCCGGGTGGGCCGGATCGCCCGGGAGTGGATGCTCGCGGCTCGTCTCTCTTGACGCCGGCAGCCCTGGCGTGCCCGCCCGGGTGACGTCGTCGCGGGTCGAGCCCGTCGAGACAGCCGGCATCGGGTGGGCGGGATCGCGTGGGAGTGGATGCTCACGCCTCTCTCGCGCCGGACACCCGCGCTCCGGCGTGCTCGCCTGGGTGGCTTGACCACGGGCCTCGACGGTCTCGACGG
>CAZWXF010000033.1:21385-26233 GCA_964638055.1 uncultured Bifidobacteriaceae bacterium
GGGCTCGACCGGCTGGTCTCGCTGGGCTCGACCGGCTGGTCTCGGGGGGCTCGGGTCTCGACGGGCTCGACCGGCGGATCAGCGTCCCCGGGGGCTGCGTGATTCGCAGAGGCGTCAGCCGGCGTCGAAGGGAGCCTCGCTGGTCCGCCGGAAGGGCGCGAGCACGTCGGCGGCGCGCGATCCGCGGACGACCCGCGGTGCGAAGTCGGCGCCGATCACGTACGGCACGAACTCGACCGCCTTGAGCTCCCCGTCCCACGTGACCGCCTCGAGGATGACCCCCTCCTGGGTGCGCTTCATGAAGTCCATGTCGAAGACGAAGTTGCCCAGCGAGTGGACGATGAGGCTGCCCTCCACAGGGTCCACCACCTCCACGCCCTGCACCCAGTGCGGATGACCGCCGGCGACGATGTCCGCGCCGGCCGCGATCATCGCGCGCCCGACAGTGCGCTGGACGGCTTCGGCGCGGTGCGTGTACTGGGTCCCCCAGTGCGGAACGACGACGAGGAAGTCGACGGCCCGACTGGCGGCCTCGATGTCCGCGAGCACCCGGCGAAGCGCGGCTCGATCCAACGGCCCGGTCCGCGGGGGCATGTTCAGCCGGTTCGTCCCGGGGCGCTGCCGTCCCGCAGCCGGCGACTCCCCGATGGAGTCGGTGGCCAGCACCCCCACGCGCACGTCCTCCACGGTGACGACGGCCGGGCGCCTCGCCTGGGCCAGCGTGCTCCCTGCACCGACCGGCTGTATCCCCATGTCCTGGACCGCCTTGACGGTCTGCACCAGGGCGCGCGACCCCCAGTCCCCCACATGGTTGTTGGCCAGTGAGAGCACGTCGATGCCGGCCAGCCGCAGACCCCGGACGACCCGGCGGTCGGCGGCGAAGGAGTCCCCGCCCTGGGTCGGGGCCCCGTCCCGGGAGAGCGTCGCCTCGAAGTTCGCGATCGTCACGTCCGCCGCGGCCAGACGCTCCGCCGTGGGGCGCAGGGGAGCCGCGAAGTCCCCGGAGGCCGCCATCCGGGCGCCCACGCGCCTGCCCAGCATGACGTCGCCGACCACGGTCACGGTGACGACCCGCCCTGCCGGATCACCTGGTGTGGACAGGGGGTAGGCGTCCGGATCGCGCAGCGGGTCGACCCCCGCGATCGGCAGGACCTTGACCAGGGGAGTCGCTGCGGCTGCCGGGACCAGCCCCAGGGCTCGCGGGTCATCGGCGACCCGAGCGATGACGGAGGCGTCCGTCAGTCGCGTCGTCATCGACGGGGCAGCCGCGACCCCTGGGCCGGCCAGTATCCGAAGGGCTCCGGCTGGCTGACCCAACCGCGCCCAGTCCTCGACCTCGCCGGCGACGAGCGCGCGGGCGGCAGCGAGGCTGACACTTCGTGTGGAGCGCGAGCGGTGCACGACCAGGGCCAGGGGAGTGCGCGACCCGACCGGTGGGCCTGCGGAGGGGCTGGGGCCTTGAGAGGGGACTGGCGCTGCCTGGTCGGTCGACGGGTCGGCCGACATCGCCGGCCCCTCTGCGGCGGGCAGTGGCTCGGGCGCGCATGCGGTGCCCACAAGGGCTAGGCCCGCCAGGAGCAACGCTCCGGTGGCTCTGGTCGGCAGCATGCTCGATCGTAGGCGCGGGGTGGGCGATGGTGCGGGGAGCGGGTGCATGCTGGCTCGATCGCTCAGGAGAGGCCGAACCAGCGCTCGCGTCGGGTCCGGGCGAACTCCCGCTTCTGCTGGGCCCCCTCGAGCGAGGCAGGCATGAAGGTCGCACGGGGTCGCGGCCCGCCCAGGAAGTCGACGTCCACCCGGCCGATGAGGTCGTCGCCCATCTCGATGAAGCACGTGATGAGCCCAGGGTAGGGGGCAGCCGCAGGGCCGCCGGCGATCCGATGGATCAGCACGTCGGCGACCGTGGACGCCTCGCCCTCCGCGATCACGCCCGCTCGCGGCACGGGTGCGCTGGCGACATCGCCGACGGCGAACACATTCCGCCACCTCGTCTCCAGCGTCGCGGAGTCCACTGCGATCCAGCCGTCCGCTTCGGTCATCCCCGACTCGCGGACCACGAGCGGGGCTACGTGGCGGGGGACGCCGAGGAAGAGGTCGAAGGCCAGGACGGCTCCGTCGCGAAGGTGGGCCGTCCGAGACTGCGGGTCCAGGTGATCGATCCACGTGCCGTGCCGATGCTCGATCCCCCGGTCCGCGAGGGCGGCGAGGATCGACTGGGAGACCTCGTTCGAGACCGGAATCGGCTTGGGCATGGGTGTGATCACCTGGATCCGGGTTCTCGCGCGGATGCCCCTGCCGGCGAGGTAGTCGTGAAGCATGAATGCGGCCTCGTACGGCGCTGGTGGGCACTTGAAGTGGCCCCCCAGCACCCCGATGATCACCGATCCCCCCGAGAAGTCGGCCAGCACGTCGCGCAGCCGCTCGGCGCCCTCCGGCGAGTAGAACTCGTACCCGCTCTCCACGAACCCCACTGTCCGTTCGGGGGCGAGGTCAGCGCCCAGAGCCACGACGAGGACGTCGGCGTCGTACGTCGCGGCGTTGGTGACCACGCGACGATGCTCGGGATCGATCGAGACCACCCGCTCGCGGCGGAATCTCACGTGCGGCTTGCGTATCGCCGAATAGGGCAGGCGGATCTCATGGGCCTTCCGGCGGCCGAACATCACGTCGAGCTTGGCGAACCCGAAGACGAAGGCGTCCGCCTGGTCGATCAGGGTCACTTCGACCCGGTTGCCCAGCTCAGCAGACAGGCGCGAGGCGAGCTCGAGGCCGCCGAACCCGGCCCCGAGGAGCACGACCCGGGCGCTCATCCGCGCTCGTCGAGATCGTGCGGGTCCGGACGGGAACGCAGGGAACGGGGGTCTCGTCCCTGTCTCCCCATGGCGAGCACTGGCATCGATCCGTCCTGCTCTCGACTCGGACAGGGCTGTGGCGACCCGGATCCTCCATCCGCCGGGTTGCGGATGGGTGGATCGGGTCGACAGTCAGCGGGTCATGCCCCTGGTGCTGGATCGCCGCCTCTCCGAACCTCGACCAAGGGCTCCCCGAGGTGCAACTGTGCCACGCGGCTCCCGTGCTGTCCGTGGTGAGGATGAGCCGAACCCGATCGGCGCGCGGGGCGGTTCCACGGGGTCACGCTGACTGACCGGATCGGACTGGGGGTCGACCCGGCGGGAATGGTGAGGAGTCCACTGGCATCGCGGCGCGAGCGAACCGCCGAGATCACTGTTTCTTAGGACTGCGCCGCTTGACACTGCCGCAGGGAGCGCTGTTGTATCGGTCCCGCTATCACATAGGGACCGCGTTGGGCCGAGCTTGAGTCCCCGGGGGGTCTGGGCTAAAGCCGTTTCGCGGCCAGATGGGGCCCCACCTCGTCGATTGGGACGTGGGCTGGGAGTTCACAGCACGGAACTGCGAGGCTCAAATTAAAGAGAAACACCTTGAGGAAGGATTGATGCATGGAGAATTCCGGACGCAAGGACTTCGCGGGAGGCCGGGGACGAACCCGGCTGCTGGCGGGGATGACGGCCCTGACGATGACCGTCGGGTTGGCACTCCTGCCCACGGCTGCAGCTCAGGCCGGACAGTCCTCACCCAAGGGGCCGGACACCTCGTTGGGCGGCAAGTGGAAGGGCGAATACAAGAAGCCCCTTCTGCCCAAGAAGCGGGACAAGAACCCCAAGCTGCCCCAGAAGTGCGGCCTCAACATCGCTGTGGTCGTCGACAGGTCGGGCTCGATCGCCACGGTTCCCGGGGCCCTGGGCAACCTCAAGTCCGCCCTCACGGGCCTGGTGGACTCCTTCGTGGGCTCAGGCACGACACTGAGCATGGTCAGCTTCGCCACAACGGCCGACACGCTCGTCGACAGCCGGAACATCAACTCGCAGGCTGATGCGAACGCATTCGACGGCCCGATCAACAGCCTGGTCGCGGCTGGTGCCACCAACTGGCAGGCGGCGCTGGAAGAGGTTCTGGATCTCTCCACCAAGCCTGACCTCGTTCTGTTCATGACCGACGGTCGGCCGAACACCATCTCGCTGCCAAATGGCTCCACGAGGGTAGGGGCCAACTACCAGCCCGCGCCGCTCGACTTCTCCCAAGAGGCGCTGGAGACCGCAGTAGTTGCGGCCAACGCGGTCAAGGACGACTCGCGGATCTTCGCCGTCGCCTTCGGCCAGGCCGATGCTGCTACTGATTTCGGCCGGACCCCGCTGCGGGCCATCACAGGCGATCGTGAGTTGGGCCAGGGCGGATCGATCCGTGACAGCGACTACGTCACGCTCAGTGGCTTCGGCAACCTCGAGGCTGCGCTGCTCGACCTGTCCGGCGGCCTGTGCACCTCGATCGACAAGAAGAGCCACCCTGATGGCAAGGTCACTCGCGGATCGAAGATCTCGTACTCGGTCACCCTGAAGAACATCGGCCGCAAGGCAGTGACCGACTCGCTCGTCGATCGGCTCCCCGCTGGCGTCAGCTACGTCCGTGGCTCTGCTGGTGAGAACGGACCGGCGCGTTTCGCCGAGCCGAGGGTGACCAGTGATCGGCGTGGCGTCCAGACGCTGACGTGGCGCGCGTTCGAACTGGGGAAGGGTGAGCGCCAGGTCTTCACGTACAAGGTGACGGTCAACCGCAACGTCGATCGTGGCGACAGGCTGACCAACACGGCGACGTGGAACGCGCAGTCGGACTCGACGACCAACGTGGTGCAGACGTGGATCAAGCCGTCCAAGGACCACCACGGCAAGAAGGACGTCAAGAAGGACAACCACGGTAAGAAGGACAACCACGGCAAGAAGGACGTCAAGAAGGACGTCAAGAAGGACGTCAAGAAGGACGTCAAGAAGGACG
>CAZWXF010000034.1:0-14318 GCA_964638055.1 uncultured Bifidobacteriaceae bacterium
CTGGGATGGCGGGTTTGGGCTTGGGTGGCCCTTGGTCTCGACAGGCTCGACCGGCGGGGGTCTCGACAGGCTCGACCGGCGGGGGGGGGGGGCTATCAGCAGACCTCGTCGCGTCCGGGACGCCGGACGGCCCACGCGATCGGCCCGGCATCGGTTCGGGTGAGCACGAGCGTCGCCGTCGGGCCATGCCCGGACAGTCGCAGTGCTGCGCGCAGGTCCTCCGGCACGATACCGACGCCGCGCTTCTTGATCACCACGTTGCCGTAGCCCCGCTTCGTCAGCCACGACCGCATCGCCCGGCGCGCGAACGGCACCTCGTCGAGCACCTCGAACGAGGCTCCGAGCAGTCCGGGGTCGGGGGAGTGGTCCATCGTGAGGTAGGCGATCCTCGGGTCGATCTGTCGGGCTCCGAGCCGCTCGGCCAGGACGGTGACCAGTCCCGCGCGGATCACGGCCGCCGCGGGCTCGACCAGCCAGGTCCCGATAGTGCCTGTGATCGTCTCGGGCACCCCGCCGGAGTCGTCGAGCCACGCCGAGGCCCCGTCGGCCAGGACGGTGGCGGTGCGGGTGGCGTCGCCCTGGCGCAGATCGGCCCACCACACGGCAGCCTCGACGAGGGTCCCGTCGCTGCTGGTCCATTCGGCCTGGGCCTCCCGCGGGATCAGGGCGTGCTCGATGCCTGGCGCGACCTTGGCGCCCACGGCCCCGACGCGACCTGCCAGGTCGGTGACCCACAACCAGGGCGGGGACCAGTGGCGGGGGTCGAGCGTGCGCTTCCCCCCCGATCGGCGGGCGGGATCGACGAAGCACGCCGCCCCCTGATCGAGTGGGAGTGTCGTGACGTCGGCCGCCAGCGTCTCGATGGGCAGGCCCCAGTCCGTGGCCGTCGCCCGCAGGGCGGCCAGGGAGTCCTCGTCCCGATCCACCGCGCTGACCCGGATCCCGGCCTGCGCCAGGGCGATCGCATCGGATCCCGCTCCGCAGCCGAGATCCCATACGTGGGGGATCCCGGCTGCCACGAAGCGCTGGGCGTGACGCCGGGCCACCTCCGGCCGGGTGGCCTGTTCCAGGCCCTCGGCCGTCCACCACCGCTCCCGCCCCGGGAAGCGGCTTGCGGCCCGGGTCCGCAGTCGGGACTGGGTGGCCGCAGCCGCGACGACCGCCGGCCGGGAACCCCAATGCGGGTGCGCGCGCAGCCGGGTGCTCAACGCCAACGCGGCGGCCTCGTCGTAGGGGACGAACGCCTGGATGAGGGCGCGTCCCTCCGGGGCGGTGAGCTCCGGATGCATGAGCCCATGGTGCCAGCAGGCACACGGCGCGCAGCTTCCCTTCGGCCAGCGGTCGCAGGGCTGCCCCTCGGGGCTGGCAC
The DNA here is from genome assembly GCA_964638055.1 of uncultured Bifidobacteriaceae bacterium. Lineage (GTDB taxonomy): Bacteria > Actinomycetota > Actinomycetes > S36-B12 > CAIYMF01 > Prado023. The sequence continues at coordinate 1,370 of CAZWXF010000034.1, forward strand.
TCCTCTTGGCCGAGTGCCAGTGTGGTGATAGCGTTCCTCTGGCACTCGGTCCCACCGAGTGCTACCGAAAGGACGCAGGCCGGGCCGGCACCCGCGACGACGGCGACGAGCCTGCACCAACGAATCCACCAGACCGTAGGAGGTCAGACCGTGGCGGTCACCATCAAGCCACTCGAGGACCGCATCCTCGTCCAGCCCCTCGATGCCGAGCAGACGACGGCCTCGGGCCTCGTCATCCCCGACACCGCCAAGGAGAAGCCCCAGGAGGGCCGTGTCCTGGCTGTCGGCCCGGGCAGGTTCGACGAGGACGGCGAGAAGCGCATCCCTCTGGACATCCGGGTCGACGATGTCGTCATCTACTCCAAGTACGGCGGCACCGAGATCAAGTACAACGGTGAGGAGTACTTGATCCTGTCCGCTCGCGACGTCCTCGCCGTCGTCACCAAGTAGCCCGCACCCGGTTGGCTCGTCCCGGTCCCGGCCCAGCGGGCCCTGGTGATCGGGACGAGCGCAACCGACCTGCCCCACACGACCGGCACCACCAGGACTGGAGATCTGGTACATGGCAAAGATCCTTGATTTCGACGAGAGCGCTCGGCGTTCCCTGGAGCGCGGCGTGAACGCCCTGGCGGACACCGTGAAGGTGACGCTGGGGCCCAAGGGCCGCAATGTCGTCATCGACAAGAAGTGGGGCGCACCCACGATCACCAACGACGGCGTGACGATCGCCCGTGAGATCGAGCTCGCCGACCCCTACGAGAACCTCGGGGCGCAGTTGGTGAAGGAGGTCGCCACCAAGACCAACGACATCGCCGGTGACGGCACCACGACGGCGACGGTCCTGGCCCAGGCGCTGGTGCGCGAGGGCCTGAAGGTCGTGGCCGCGGGCGCCGCGCCGGTGGACGTCAAGCGAGGGATGGCCGCCGCGGTGGCGGCCGTGACCGAGTCGCTGGCCAAGTACGCCAAGGAGATCGAGGGCAGGGACGAGATCGCGCAGGTGGCGACGATCTCCTCGCAGGACGCGACCATCGGCGGCCTCATCGCCGACGCCTTCGACAAGGTTGGCAAGGACGGCGTCATCTCTGTCGAGGAGTCCTCGACGACCTCGCTGGAGATGGAGTTCACCGAGGGGATGCAGTTCGACAAGGGCTACCTGTCGCCGTACTTCGTGACCGACCCAGAGCGGATGGAGACCGTTCTCGAGGACTCCCTGATCCTGCTCGTCCAGGGCAAGGTGGCCGCGGTCGCCGAGCTCCTGCCGCTGCTGGAGAAGGTGATGGGCGCCGGCAAGCCGCTGCTGATCATCGCCGAGGACGTCGAGGGCGAGGCGCTGAGCACACTGGTCGTCAACAAGATCCGCGGCACGTTCAACTCGGCGGCGGTCAAGGCCCCGGCCTTCGGCGACCGGCGCAAGGCGATCCTGCAGGACGTCGCCATCCTCACCGGCGCCCAGGTCGTCTCGGCCGAGGTCGGCCTCAAGCTCGACCAGGTCGGCCTCGAGGTGCTCGGTACCGCGCGACGCATCGTGATCACAAAGGACACGACCACCATCGTCGACGGTGGCGGCGCGCACAGTGCCGTCACCGATCGGGTCGCCCAGATCCGCCGCGAGATCGAGGACTCGGACTCCGACTGGGACCGCGAGAAGCTGCAGGAGCGGCTGGCCAAGCTGGCCGGCGGCGTCTCGGTGATCAAGGTCGGGGCGCACACCGAGGTGGAGCTCAAGGAGAAGAAGCACCGGATCGAGGACGCCGTCTCGGCGACCCGTGCGGCCATCGAGGAGGGAATCGTCGCCGGGGGCGGCGCCGCCCTGGTGCATGCCGCCGAGGCGCTCGAAGGCCAGCTGGGCCGCTCGGGCGACGAGGCGGTCGGCGTGCGCGTCGTTCGCAAGGCGCTGGACGAGCCGTTGCGCTGGATCGCGGAGAACGCGGGCGAGCAGGGCTATGTCGTCGTCGCGCGCGTCCGCGAGTCGGGCCCCGGTCGGGGCCTCGACGCTGAGAGCGGGCAGTACGTCGACCTGATCGCCGAGGGGATCATCGATCCGCTCAAGGTGACCCGTTCCGCCCTCGAGAACGCGGTCTCCATCGCCGGGATGCTGCTGACGACCGATGTCCTGGTCGTCGAGAAGCCCGAGGAGGAGGAGCCCGACCACAGTCACGGTCACGGCCACAGCCACGGCCCGGGTGGGCACTCCCACTCGCACTGAACCGCCTCAGGCAGCAGCCCCGGTCCGTCAGGGACCGGGGCTGCTGCTCGTTCGCCCGTCGCGTGCTCGATCAGGCGGGCAGCTTGTGGGTCTCGTAGTAGCGCTGCCGCTCCAGCTCGGTCAGCCCGCCCCATACCCCGAAGGGCTCGCGCACCCGAAGGGCGTGCTCGCGGCACTGCTCCAGGACCGGACAGGTGGCGCAGAGCGCCTTCGCCGCTCGCTCGCGCATCTCGCGTGCGGATCCTCGCTCCCCCTCCGGGTGGAAGAACATCTCCGAGTCGACACCACGGCACGCTGCATGCAACTGCCAGTCCCAGAAGTCGGCGTTGGGGCCGGGGAGCCGGGACACATCGGCCATCGTCGGTCCTCTCACTGCATCCTCTCCTTCTCGTAGGACTCCGGTGAGCTGGGCGATGAGCCAGGTGGTTCATCCCTCAACTTCAGTAACAGCAACACCTTCCTGCATGTTCCTCACGGGCGGAAGCCCATACCTCTGTCTCGGAGCCAGTCATTGCACAGGCCTTGCACAACCCTGACGTGATCACGGGACGCCAGGTGCCATCACGCCCAGGCGGGCAGCCGGATCCGGCATGGCCGCGGTCCGGTCCGGGGATAGCTACCCTGAGACCCTGAGGTGAGAGGGGAACGCATGGATCAGGTTGGCCGCGCCCTGGCTGAGGAGAAGTTCGGGTTCACGGGCCTGACCTACGACGATGTGCTGCTCCTGCCCGACCACACCGACGTCGTGCCCTCCGAGGTCGACACCGCCACCCAGCTCACGCGCGAGATCCGGCTCGCGGTGCCCCTGATCAGCGCGGCCATGGACACCGTCACCGAGGCCCGCATGGCCGTCGCCATGGCCCGGCAGGGCGGCATCGGCGTGCTGCACCGCAACCTCTCGATCGATGAGCAGGCCACCCAGGTGGACATGGTCAAGCGCAGCGAGTCCGGGATGATCTCCGACCCGGTCACCGTCGGCCCCGATGCCACGGTTGCCGAGCTCGACGCCCTCTGCGGTCGGTACCGGGTCTCCGGGCTGCCCGTGGTCACGCCCGACCGGACCCTGCTCGGTGTGGTCACCAACCGGGACCTGCTCTTCCTGGCCCCGGAGGCCTTCGCGAAGACGCTGGTGCGCGACGTGATGACGCCCATGCCGCTGGTCACCGCGCCCGAGGGCATCAGTCGTGGGGACGCCGCGGCGATCCTCGCCAGGCACAAGATCGAGAAGCTCCCGCTCGTCGACGCATCGGGCCGGCTGACCGGCTTGATAACGGTCAAGGACTTCGTCAAGACCGAGAAGTACCCGGACGCCACCAAGGACGACGAGGGCCGTCTGCGCGTCGGCGCGGCGATCGGCTTCTACGGCGACGCCTGGCAGCGCGCGGGAGCGCTGGTCGAAGCCGGCGTGGACGTGCTCGTGGCGGATACGGCCAACGGGCAGGCCCGGGCGCTGCTGGAGATGGTGACCCGCCTCAAGGACGATCCCGCGACCTCCCACGTCGAGATCATCGGCGGCAACGTCGCCACCTACGCCGGTGCCGCGGCGCTCGTGGCTGCCGGGGCGGACGCTGTGAAGGTGGGCGTCGGGCCCGGCTCGATCTGCACGACGCGTGTCGTCGCCGGCGTGGGCGTGCCCCAGGTCACGGCCATCTTCGAGGCGGCGCGTGCGGCCGGCCCGGCAGGCGTCCCGGTGATCGGGGACGGGGGGCTGCAGTACTCCGGCGACATCGCAAAGGCTCTGGTCGCCGGCGCGGACACGGTGATGCTGGGCTCCCTGCTGGCCGGGTGCGAGGAGAGTCCCGGGGACCTCGTCTTCGTCAACGGCAAGCAGTACAAGGCCTACCGCGGGATGGGCTCGCTGGGGGCCATGGCATCACGTGGCCGCGTCTCCTACTCCAAGGACCGCTACTTCCAGGCGGACGTCGACACCGACGAGAAGATCGTCCCGGAGGGGATCGAGGGCCACGTGCCGTACCGCGGCCCGCTGGCCGCGGTCGCCCACCAGCTCGTCGGCGGACTCCACCAATCCATGTTCTACGTGGGCGCTCGCTCCATCCCCGAGTTGCAGGCCCGCGGCAGGTTCATCAGGATCACGCCCGCGGGGCTCAAGGAATCCCACCCCCACGACATCCAGATGACGGTCGAGGCCCCGAACTACCACAGCCGTTGAGAGGACGCTGATGACCGACATCGAGATCGGCTTGGGCAAGCGCGGTCGATCGGCCCTGTCCTTCGACGACATCGCCATCGCCCCGAGCCGCCGCACCCGGGCTCCCGAGCTGGTCAGCACGGCCTGGCAGGTCGATGCCTACCGCTTCGACAACCCGATCATCGGCGCGCCGATGGACTCGATCATCTCCCCGCGCACCGCGATCCAGATGGGCGGCCTGGGCGGCCTCGGGGTGCTGAACCTCGAAGGGCTCTGGACCCGGTACGAGGACCCGGAACCAGCCCTGGCGGAGATCCGTGACCTCCCCGAGCCGCAGGCCACCGCGCGGATGCAGGAGCTGTATGCCCGGCCGGTCAGCGAGGACCTGGTGGCTGCTCGCATCAGGGAGGTCCGGGAAGCGGGCGTCGTGGCCGCGGGAGCAGTCTCCCCCAACCGGGTCACCGACCTTGCCCCCGTCCTGCTGCGGGCGGGACTGGACGTCTTCGTCATCCGGGGCACGACGGTCTCGGCCGAGCATGTCAGCAACGCTGGCGACGCGCTGAACCTCAAGGAGTTCATCTACGACCTCGATGCACCCGTGATCGTGGGTGGGGTCGCGACCTACCGGGCGGCGCTGCACCTCATGCGGGCAGGTGCCGCGGGTGTCCTCGTCGGATTCGGGGGCGGCGCGGCCCACACGACCTCCGACGTGCTCGGGGTCCGCGTTCCCATGGCGACGGCCGTGGCGGATGTGGCCGCGGCACGGCGCGACTACATGGACGAATCGGGCGGTCGGTACGTCCAGGTCATCGCCGACGGTGGGATGGGGCGAAGTGGCGACATCGTCAAGGCGGTCGCGTGCGGCGCAGACGCTGTCATGGTGGGCTCGCCCCTGGCTCGCGCGGCCGAGGCTCCAGGTCAGGGCTGGCACTGGGGCATGGAGGCGGTGCACTCCGAGCTGCCCCGAGGGGAGCGGCACTGGACCGGGACGATCGGCACCCTGGACCAGATCCTGCACGGGCCAAGCTGCGTGCCCGACGGGACCATGAACCTCGTCGGCGCGTTGCGCCGGGCCATGGCGACATCGGGGTATTCCGAGCTCAAGGAGTTCCAGCGCGTCGACGTGACCGTGAGTCCTGGCCACTGATCGATGATCCACATGTTTTCCACCGGTCGACAAGCACGAAATGCCCCATTCATCCACCGATCCGCCCGAACCGGCGTGAATCGTGAAAGTGCCCACGGAATGGGCACAATGCAGTGATGACGATGGCACCGGACACACCAGCAGGGGACACGCGGCTCGGCCCCGGCCAACGTGGTCGGGCGCTGGCGACCCTTCGGGCGACGACCCCGCAGCGGCCCCTCGACGTTCTGGTCGTCGGCGGTGGCGTGGTCGGCTGCGGCAGCGCGCTGGACGCCGCCGCCCGGGGCCTGACGGTGGGGTTGGTCGAAGCCGGCGACCTGGCGATCGGGACCTCCAGCCGCTCCTCCCGCCTGGCCCACGGCGGGCTGCGCTACCTGGAGCAGCGGGAGTTCGCACTCGTCCATGAGGCCCTGACCGAGCGTGGCCTGCTGCTGGACCGCGTGGCGCCGCACCTGGTCCGGCCCGTGCCCTTCATCTTCCCCGTGACCGGGGGCGGGGTCGAGCGCTCGTACGTCGGCGCCGGAGTGGCCCTCTACGACATGCTGTCGCGGATCGGCGCGTACGGCACGACGATGCCCCGCCCCCGCCAGCTGTCCCGAACCGTCGTGGCCGGCCTCGCGCCCGGCTTGGACACCGGGGCGATGACCGGCGCCGTACGCTTCCACGACGCCCAGATCGATGACGCCCGGCACACGGTCGCCCTGGCCCGAACGGCAGCGGGCCGGGGAGCGGCGATCGCCACGGGAGTCCGGGTGATCTCGCTCGTGCGCGACGCGAGTGCCGGTGCCGGGGCCGTTCCTGATGCCGATGTGGAGCCGACGACGACAGGGTCCGGCGCGAGCCGGAGGCGCTCGAGAGTCCGCGGTCGCGCCGAGACCGATATCCCGGGTATCCGGGGAGCGGTCGTGCGCGACGAGGCCACCGGGCAGGAGTTCACGATCCATGCCCGGATCGTGCTCTCGGCGGCCGGCGTCTGGACGGACTCCCTCGTGGCCATGGCGACAGGGTCCACCGCCACGTCGAACGTGCGTCAGAGCAAGGGGGTGCACCTGGTCGTGCCGCGCGCGGCGTTCCGGTCCAGCTCGGCGGTCATCGCCCGGACCCCGGTCAGCGTGCTGTTCCTGCTGCCATGGAGCCAGCACTGGCTCGTGGGCACAACGGACACCGACGACTCCGGACCGCTGGAGTCGCCGGGGGTCACGGCAGAGGATGTCTCCTATCTGCTGGGCCAGGCCAACCGCTGGTTGCGCCGCCCGTTGCGGCCCTCGGACGTGGTTGGCGTCTACGCCGGGCTTCGCCCGCTGCTCTCGGGTGGACCGGCGGCGACGACGCAGCTCTCCCGCGAGCACGCCGTGCTCAGCCCGGTGCCCGGTTTCGTGGCCGTCGCCGGGGGCAAGTACACGACCTACCGCGTCATGGCCGCGGATGCCGTCGACGCCGTCGCGGTTCAGCTCCCCCAACCCGTGCCGCCCAGCAGCACGGCCAGCCTCCCGCTCGTGGGGGCCGCGGGGTACCGCGAGCTCTGGGCCGGCCGCGTCCGGCTCGCCCGTACCGCGGGGCTCCCCGTGCCTGCGGTGGAGCGACTCCTGCGCCGTCATGGTGACCGGATCGGCGACCTGCTCGACCTCATCGAGGAGGACGGCACGCTCGCCGAGCCCCTCCACCCGGACGGTCGCGTGATCCGGGCCGAGGCGATCGTCGCCGCCCGGGACGAGGGCGCGCGCAGCCTCGCGGACATCCTCGTGCGACGAACCCGACTGGCCGTGCAGACCCGCGACCGCGCCCTGGCCGCCGCGCACCCCACCGCCCGGCTGGTCGCCCCGATCCTGGACTGGGACGACGCCCGGGTCGAGGCCGAGATCGAGGGCCTGCTCGCCGCCCAGCCGGCGGTCCCGCGGGTGCCCGATCAGCTCGGGGCGCCGGGCCTGCCCGACCCTTCCGGGCCTGCCGTTCAATAGCCTGCGACCCATGACTGAGGTGACCCCCTTCGTGCGTCCAGAGCTCGACGACGACCTCGTGTCGAGCCTGCTCACGATCCCGGTCGTCGCAGCCACGGCCGAGCGGCAGCTGACCCTGGCGCCCTTCGACGGCCGCCCGCTGGCAGACATCCCGCATTCCACCGCGGCCGACGTGGACCGCGCGTTCGATTCAGCCCGCTCCGCCCAGCACAGGTGGGCCGCCACACCCGTCGCCCACCGGGCGAAGATCGCCCTGCGCTTCCACGACATGCTGGTGTCCCACCGGGACGAGGGCCTGGACCTCATCCAGTGGGAGACGGGCAAGACGCGGATGGACGCGCTCAAGGAGCTGCTGGCTGTGGCCGCGGTCGCGCGCTACTACGGAACGCTCGCCGACCGGATACTGCGATCCAGGCGCCCACTCGGCCTCCTGCCTGGGCTGACACGGGTCCACGTGCAATCCCGTCCGGTGGGCGTCGTCGGGTGCATCTCCGCGTGGAACTACCCGCTCTTCCTGGCTGCGGCTGATGCGATCCCAGCCCTGGTGGCGGGCAACGCAGTCGTCCTAAAGCCCGACCACAAGACCTCGCTCATCGCGCTGTGGGTCGTGGACCTGCTCCACCGATCCGGGGTCCCACCGCGCGTCCTCCAGGTCGTCCTCGGGTACGGCCCGCAACTGGGCCCGGAGGTCATCGAGCGGGCGGACTTCGTCATGTTCACGGGCTCGTCGGCCGTCGGCTCGACGATCGCCGCCAGGTGCGGGGAGCGCCTGATCGGCTGCTCCCTCGAGCTTGGCGGCAAGAACCCGATGATCGTCACGGCGGACGCGGACATCTCCGCAGCCTCCGAGATCGCCATGCGGGCGTGCTTCGACAACGCCGGGCAGCTCTGCGTCGGCATCGAGCGCATCTATGCCGTCGGTGACGCGTACGAGGGTCTCGTGCGGCGGATGATCTCGCGGATCTCGGCGATGCGGATGCGCGCCGAGGTCGGCTGGGGGTCGGACTACGGCTCCCTGATCGGCCAGGCCCAGCTCGATCGGGTCAGCGCCGTCGTCCAGGACGCGGTCGCCCAGGGCGCGACCGTCCTGACCGGAGGGCGGCCGCTGCCCGAGATCGGACCGTACTTCTTCGCGCCGACCCTGCTCGAGGGAGTGGGCGAGGGCATGACCGCCCACCGCGATGAGACCTTCGGCCCCGTGGTCGCGGTGCATCGGGTGGCCACCGAGGAGGAGGCGGTCGCCTTGGCCAACGACTCGGAGTTCGGGCTCAACGCCTCGATCGTCTGTGGGGACCCCGACCATGGCGTGCGACTCGCCCGCATGCTCAACACCGGGACCGTCAACGTCAACGAGGGCTATGAGGCCGTCTTCGGGTCACCCCGTGCGCCTATGGGCGGGATGGGCCGGTCGGGTCTTGGCCGCCGCAACGGACCGGAGGGGCTGCTGCGATTCACCGAGGAGCAGGCGATCACGGTTCAACGTGGCCTGACCGTGGGAACACCGCCGGGGATGGAGGACGAGGAGTGGGGATCGGTGATGACCAAGGGCTTCGGCTGGCTGCGGCGACTCGGGATCGGCTGACCGATCACCGAGCCGTATCCTCCGTTCCATGGCCATTGCAGCAGACCAGTCACTGAGCCGCGGCGAGCGGGCGACGGGCGGCGGGGGCGATCTCGACTACGACGTCGTCGTGATCGGATCGGGATTCGGTGGCTCGGTGACGGCCCTGCGGCTGGTCGAGAAGGGCTACCGGGTCGCGGTCCTCGAGGCTGGTCGGCGCTTCGCCGACGACGACTTCCCCAAGACCAACTGGCACGTCCGCGACTTCCTCTGGGCCCCGCAGGCAGGCTGCTACGGTCTCCAGCGCATCCACAAGGTCGACGACGTGATGATCCTGGCAGGCGCGGGGGTCGGAGGCGGGTCCCTCATCTACGCCAACACCCTCTACCGGCCCTCGGAGTCCTTCTACGAGGATCCGCACTGGGCCGCGATCACCGACTGGTTCGCCGAGCTCGACGCCCACTACGACCAGGCCACCCGCATGCTCGGAGTGGTCACCAATCCGACGACGACTCCTGCCGACGAGGCGTTCCTCGCGGTCGCCCGCGACATGGGGGTCCAGGACACCTTCCGCCCGACGCCGGTCGGCGTGTACTTCAACGACGAGCCGGGGCGCACCGATCCGGACCCCTTCTTCGGTGGGGCGGGCCCCGCCCGATCGGGGTGCCTGGAATGCGGGGCCTGCATGACCGGCTGCCGCCACAACGCCAAGAACACCCTTGTCAAGAACTACCTCGGGCTCGCCGAGTCCGCCGGCGCCGAGATCCTCCCCATGACCACTGTCACGGGGCTGCGACGTGGCGAGGACGGCACCTGGCTGGTCGACACCCGGGACACGGCATCCTTCGTCAAGCGGGCAGCTGGGGGCGCGAAGCGCCGGATCGCCGCCCGGCGGTCCTCCCGTCCTGAGCCCGAAGGGGCCACGCGCACCTTCCGCTCTCGCGACGTCGTCTTCTCCGCGGGCACCTACGGCACCCAGAAGCTCCTGCACCAGTTCCGACTCGACGGGACACTGCCCGAGCTCTCCCCGCGCCTGGGGTACCTGACCCGCACGAACTCCGAGGCGCTGCTGGGTGTCGCGGCGGACGAGGCCCCTGATCCGGACTTCACCCACGGCGTCGCCATCACCTCGTCGTTCTTCCCGGATGCCAACACGCACGTCGAGCCGGTGCGCTATGGCAAGGGCTCCAACCTCATGTACCTGCTGGGGACCGTGCTCTCCGACGGCGTCGAGGGGGTGCCCAGGTACCGGCAATGGGCGAAGGCGGTCGCGGCGCGACCGGGCGATGCCGCACGTGCCCTGTGGGTCCGCGGGGGCTCCGAGCGGATGATCATCACGCTCGTCATGCAGGACCTCAACAACTCCGTGACCCTGTTCGGCGAGCGAGCCCTCGGCGGCCGGATCCGCCTGCGCAGCAAGCAGGGCGAGGGTGACCCGAACCCGACCTACATCCCCGTCGCCAACGAGGTCGTGCGCCGGGCGGCGAAGATCCTCGGGGGCCGCGCGTTCGGCAACCTGGGCGAGGTCATCGACGCACCCTTCACCGCGCACTTCATCGGAGGGGTGACCATCGGCGCGACCGCTGCCGAGGGAGTCATCGATCCGTACCACCGGATCCACGCCTACCCGGGGCTGCATGTGGCAGACGGTTCCACGCTGACCGCCAACCCGGGTGTGAACCCCTCGCTGACGATCACGGCGATGACCGAGCGGGCGATGGCGTACTGGCCGAACAAGGGCGAGGCCGACCCCAGGCCGGCGCTGGGCGAGCCCTACGCACGCCTGGACCCCGTCGCTCCCCGGAGTCCGGTCGTCCCAGCGGGCGCCCCGGGGGAGCTTCGCCAGCGGGTCATGCTCGGCATGCCCTCGCTGCGCCGCGGCGCAGGCTCGATCGCGGGGTCCGTGGAGGCGACGACCGTGACTTTGAGCCCCGCGGGTGCGCCCGCGGTGATCGAGGAGTCCGCCGCTCTCGGATCCGCCCCTGCTCACGGTGAGTTCGTGGGCAGCTGAGCCCCCCACCGTTGGGACGCCGTCGCCGACCCGAGCCGTTCGGGGCCCCCCGGTAGCCTTCCCTCCGTGACCCTGCCCCGCCCGGTCCTCGTCGTGGACTTCGGAGCCCAGTACGCCCAGCTGATCGCACGGCGCGTCCGCGAGGCGCGGGTCTACTCCGAGATCGTCCCTTCGACGATGCCCGCGGCCGAGATGCTGGCCAGGGACCCGGCCGCCGTCATCCTCTCGGGCGGTCCCAGCAGCGTGTACGAGCCCGGAGCACCCGGCATCGACGCTGCCCTCTTCGATGCCGACGTGCCCGTCCTCGGAATCTGCTACGGGTTCCAGGCGATGGCCCAAGCGCTGGGTGGTCACGTCGCGCGCACCGGGCTGCGGGAGTTCGGTCGCACGCCGCTGACCGTCCGCGGTGGCCGACTGCTCGCGGACCTCCCCGCGGAGCTGACGGTGTGGATGTCGCACGGCGACAGCGTCGCTGCTGCCCCTGCCGGTTTCGAGGTCACCGCCAGCACGGCCGGTGCGCCGATCGCGGCATTCGAGGACCTGTCGCGACGTCGGGCGGGGGTGCAGTTCCACCCCGAGGTGCTGCACACCGAGCACGGCCAGCAGATCATCACCCGGTTCCTCCATGAGGTCGCCGGGTTGGGCTCGGACTGGACGACGGCCTCAATCGTCGACGAGCAGGTCGCCGCGATCCGAGAGCAGGTGGGCGACCACGCGGTGATCTGCGGGCTGTCCGGCGGGGTGGACTCGGCCGTCGCCGCCGCGCTGGTCCATCGCGCCGTCGGGGACCAGTTGACCTGCGTCCTCGTCGACCACGGCCTGCTGCGCCAAGGGGAACGCGAGCAGGTCGAGCGGGACTACGTCGCCGCAACCGGGATCCGGCTGGTGGTCGTCGACGCGGCACAGCGCTTCCTGGCCGAGCTGGCCGGGGTCACCGATCCGGAGGCCAAGCGCAAGATCATCGGCCGGCTCTTCATCAGGGTCTTCGAGGATGCCGCCGCAGGCATCGCGGCCGAGCGCGGCCGCCAGGGCTCGACTGTCGACTTCCTCGTGCAGGGCACCCTCTACCCCGACGTGGTCGAATCCGGTGGCGGCAGCGGCACAGCCAGCATCAAGAGCCACCACAACGTGGGTGGCCTGCCCGACGACCTGGCCTTCCAGCTGGTGGAGCCGCTGCGAACCCTGTTCAAGGACGAGGTCCGTGCCGTGGGCGAGGAGCTGGGGCTGCCCCCGGCCATCGTGTGGCGCCATCCCTTCCCCGGCCCGGGACTGGCCATCAGGATGGTCGGGGCCGTGGACGAGTCCCGGCTGGCGATCCTGCGTCGCGCGGACGCCATCGCACGCGAGGAGGTGACCGCCGCGGGCCTGGAACGGGAGATCTGGCAGTTCCCCGTGGTGCTGCTGGCCGACGTCCGGTCCGTGGGCGTGCAGGGAGACGGGCGGACCTATGGGCATCCGGTGGTGCTGCGCCCGGTCTCCAGCGAGGACGCGATGACGGCTGACTGGTCGCGCCTGCCCTACGACGTGATCGCCCGGATCTCCACCCGGATCACCAACGAAGTGCCGGAGGTGAACCGCGTGGTGCTCGACGTGACGAGCAAGCCGCCGGGCACCATCGAGTGGGAGTAGTCGCGAGCCGCCGACGGGCCCGCGGGTCTCGACGGGCTCGACCGGCGGCTTGGTCTCGGCGGGCTCGACCGACGTGGCCGATCGGCCGATCGTGTGGAGCCCCGCGCCGGTCGAGCTTGTCGAGACCAGCGCACTGTCGTGACCCGCGCCGGATGGGGGGTCCCGACGGGCTCGACGGGCGGGCCCTTGGTCTCGACGGGCTCGACCGGCGGGGGTGTCGACGGGCTCGACCGCGTGGCCGATCGGCCGATCGTGTGGAGCCCCGCGCCGGTCGAGCTTGTCGAGACC
>CAZWXF010000034.1:14418-25776 GCA_964638055.1 uncultured Bifidobacteriaceae bacterium
CGTGGCCGATCGGCCGATCGTGTGGAGCCCCGCGCCGGTCGAGCTTGTCGAGACCAGCGCACTGTCGTGACCCGCGCCGGATGGGGGGTCCCGACGGGCTCGACGGGCGGGCCCTTGGTCTCGACGGGCTCGACCGGCGGGGGTGTCGACGGGCTGACCGACGGCTCGCGGGTCGAGCCGCTCTGCCATCGGTGCTGGTGCAGTCGGGACGCGGAGTCCCGAGCACGGACTGTGCAGGGTGCGTCTCGGCCTGCGGGTGCGGCGAAGGAGGCTGGGCGGCATCCGGGGTGTGAGGATCCGCGCATGCGCCAGATCCAGCAGTCCGAGAAGCTCCACGGCGTCCGGTACGACGTCCGCGGCCCGATCCTGCAGGAGGCCCAGCGCCTCGAGTCAGAGGGACATCGGGTCCTCAAGCTGAACATCGGCAACCCTGCCTCGTTCGGGTTCGAGGCACCGGAGTCGATCCTCGTCGACATGATCGCCCACCTGCCGTACGCGCAGGGCTACTCCGACTCGCGAGGGATCTTCGAGGCACGCACGGCGGTCGCGCAGTTCTACCAGCAGGAGGGCATCCATGCCGCTCGGGTCGACGACGTCTTCCTGGGAAACGGCGTCAGCGAGCTCATCTCGATGGTCCTGCAGGCCCTCGTCGACGACGGGGACGAGATCCTCATCCCGGCGCCCGACTACCCGCTGTGGACGGCAGCGGCGACGCTGACCGGTGGCAGGGCGGTGCACTACCTGTGCGACGAGGACAACGGCTGGATCCCCGACCTCGCCGACATCGAGTCCCGGATCACGCCCCGGACGCGGGCGCTGGTCCTCATCAACCCGAACAACCCCACAGGGGCCGTCTACTCGCGTGAGGTCGTGCGGGGCTTCGTGGATCTCGCCACGCGACACGATCTCGTGCTGATGGCCGACGAGATCTACGAGAAGATCCTCTACGACGGCGTGGGGCACACGCACGCTGCGGAGTTCGCCCACGACATCCTGTGCCTGACCTTCAGCGGGCTGTCGAAGGCCTACCGGGTCGCGGGCTTCCGCAGCGGCTGGCTCCTGGTCTCCGGCGCCAAGCACCGGGCCGCCGACTTCCTGGAGGGCCTGACCCTGCTGGCCAACATGCGGATGTGCGCCAACGTCCCTGCCCAGCACGCGATCCAGACGGCCCTGGGCGGCTACCAGAGCATCAACGAGCTGATCCTGCCGGGCGGCCGCCTGGTCGAGCAGCGCGACGTCGCCCACCGACTGCTCTCGGACATCCCCGGCGTGACCTGCGTGAAGCCCGAGGGCGCCCTGTACGTGTTCCCCCGGCTGGACCCGGAGGTCTACCCGATCCAGGACGACCAGGCATTCGTGATCGACCTCCTGAGAGCCACGCACATCCTGATCACGAACGGCCGGGGCTTCAACTGGCCTCGGCCCGACCATGTCCGGATCGTCACCCTGCCATCGTCGGCCGAGCTGACCGTCGCCATCGGACGGATCGCCGACTACCTCTCCGAGCTGCGAGCCTGACCGGAGCGCGCTGGGGGTCCCCTCGACAGGCAGCGGAGCCGCACCACCGATCCTGCGGTGGCACGGCTCCGCCCGTATGGACCGCCCGTCAGGGCAGGAGGTCCTCCTGTGAGCCCGCGTCTGCCTCGGCCGCAGCCAGGGCAGAGGTTGCGGCCTGCTGCCGGCGGGCAGCTGCCAGGCTCGCGGCTACGCCCCCGGCGCCGAGGAAGATCAGGATCGTCGGGGCGAGCCAGCGGCCGTCGATCATGGTCTGGGTCAGGGCGCTCACGGTGAGAGCGACACCGAGGACCGTGAAGAGCAGTCCAGCGGACAGGGAGAAGTAGTCGGGGTCATGCCGTCTCATGGCGCACCTCCAGGGTTCCGGCGCCGATCGCGGCGTCGAGCTTCACGATGGCCCCGACCTGCGTGGTGACGGGGTCGACGGTGGTGGTCAGGTCGAGGTCGTTGCCGGAGATCGGATCCTCACCGCTCACCCGGATCTCGCCCAGGTCCACGGATGCGGTCAGGTCGAGCCGCATGTCCGGGGGCACGAGCACGACCAGCCGGCCCAGGCCGACTCCGGCGTCGATGCGCACGGGTTCCGCAGCATCCTGGAAGTCATCCTCAGCAGCGCTGCCCAGCTCGCGCAGGTCCAGCACGGCGCTGCCGGCGGACAGGTTGTAGACCAGCAGACCCTCGGACGCGGCCACCTCGGCGGGCGTCGGATCCCAGATCCGGTCCCCGAACGTGGTCCCGCCCGATCCCGGATCGTTCCAGCGGTCCCAGTTGGGATTGGCCTGGACCCAGTTGGCGGCGCTCACGGTCGCGAAGGTGAGGAAGGCCAGCGGGACCGCCAGGATGATGAGCCAGCGCGCCCGGCCGTACCAGGTGCCCACGACGAGGCCCAGTCCCAGGACGGTCAGGGCGACGGCGCAGGCGGCTCCCCAGATGCTCACCCCGACCGGGGCGAAGGCCGCGATCAGCGCCAGGACGCCCAGGACCAGGACGGCTGTGGACAGCACGAGCCATCCCAGGTAGGACCGCTCCTTGCGCGGCGGGGTGGGTGTCGGGCCGGGATACCCCGACCCTGCCGCGGGGATGCCCGAGTAGGGCGGAGCGCCGCCGTACGCGTAGCCGAGGGGCGCACCCACCGGATCGCTGGTGCGATAGGGGTCGGCGGACGAATAGGCGCCGCCGACCTGGGGCTCCCCGTCCGACGTCGACACCATCGGATCAGCCGCGGGGCCGGCAGCCGGGGTCCCGTAGTCCCATGGCTGCCCGGAGGCCGGCGCGGTGCTGGGGTCGGTGCTGTGAGCACCCTGCGGCGCTACCGCAGCGCCGGCCGCGGCCGAGGTCGTCACCCACGACGGCCCGGCGACCGGCTGGCCTGCCCCTGGGTAGGGGTAGCCGGGCCAGGTTCCCGCCGGTGGCTCCTCTGGGTGGATCGCGATCCATGCGATGGCATAGCCCACCAGCAGAGCGCCGCCCGTGGCGATCGTGAGGACCACCGTGAGGATGCGCAGCAGCACCGGATCGGTGTTCCAGTACCGCGCCAGGCCGCCGCACACACCGGCGACCATGCGATCGTCGCGGCTGCGGCGCAGGAGCCTGGCAGGTGACGGTGATCCCACAGGCGGGGCGGTGGCGGGTGGCAACGTGCCGCTGCCGGGGGCCGGTCCGTAAGTCGGGAAGGTCGCGGTGGCTGCCGCCGCCGAGGGCGATCCATAGGCCCCGGCCTGCTGGCCAGCGGCCGTCGTGGGGGAACCGGAGCCGTAGTCGGTCACGGCGGGCTCCTCGCCGGTGAGGGGAGTGGCCGAGCCGGGGGTCGCGCTCTGCCCGGGAGCCTGGGCCTGTGTCCTCCCGGCGCGCTCTGTGTCGTTTTCGGTCATGTCCCCACTGTCGCGCGGCGCCCCCGCATCCGGCAGGGGGTTCGACCCTGAGGTGTCCCGGATGCGACCCGGAACCGACCTCCGGGTGCGTCCCTGACGACCGCACCCGCCCGCCCGGGCGATCATGGGAGCGTGCTTGAGGGGCAGGGGACGCGGCGCATCCTGCGCTCGACGCAGGGTCGATGGCTCGGCGGCGTCTGCGGTGGCCTGGCCGAGCATCTGGGTACGCAGGTCGCGCTGATCCGGCTGCTCTTCGCCCTGACGGCCCTCGTCGGTGGCGTCGGCGTCCTGGCCTATGCGCTGCTCTGGATGTTCCTGCCCCTGGCAGAGGACGACCGTGGGCCAGGGCCCGCCAGCCCATCGCCGAGCTGGGACCTCACGGGCATCCTGGGACTCCTCGCGATCGCCCTGGGAACCCTCCTGGTCCTTGCCCAGCTCGGGCTTCCGATCCAGGTCTCGCTGTGGGCTCCGGCGCTGCTGGTCGGCGTGGGCGTGGCGGTGCTCTGGCGCCAGGGGGACGACTCCCGGCTGATGTCCTGGCGGCCGAGCATGGCTTCGGTCGGCGGGCAGCGCGGGGATGCCCTGCGCGTGATCGTCGGGTTGGGCCTGGTCCTGCTGGGCGTCGCCGGGACGGTGATCCCACGGGTCGACCCGCTCGTGGCCGCGCAGACCCTGGTGGCCGCCGGAGCGGTCACCGCGGGCATGCTGGTCATCGCCCTGCCGTGGCTGCGCGCCTGGCTGCGCCGCCGCCAGGAGGAGCGCTCCGCGACGATCCGGGCCGAGGAGCGGGCGGAGATGGCCGCGCGGGTGCACGACTCCGTCCTTCAGACTCTGACGCTCATCCAGCGCCGCTCAACCGACGCCGCCGAGGTGTCGAGGCTCGCCCGGGCCGAGGAGCGGGCGCTGCGGGCCTGGCTCTATGCCCCCGAGGGGCCCTCGGGGACCCTGGCCGCAGCTCTCGCGGAGGTCTGTCGAGCTGCCGAGGCGGACTACGACGTGCGCATCGAGCTGGTCACGGTGGGCGATGCCATGCTGGATGATCGGCTCGCCGCTCTCGTGGCGGCCACCAGGGAGGCAGTCGTCAACGCGGCGAAGCACGCAGGCAGCCCGGCCACGGTGTACGCGGAGCTGGCCGGGGACACGGTGGAGGTGAACGTGCGCGATCGGGGTCGCGGCTTCGAGCCTGCCGCCGTCGGCGCCGATCGCCACGGCCTGCGCGAGTCGATCACCAGCCGGGTCAGGTCTGTCGGGGGCGACGCCCGGATACGCAGCGCGCCGGGCGAGGGCACCGAGGTTCGCCTCACGCTGCCGATCGGAGGTCGGTGATGGAGGAACCCAGGACCCGCGTCGTGCTCGTCGATGACCACGGCCTCTTCCGGGCCGGGGTGGCAGCTGAGCTCGCCGGAGCCGTGGACCTGGTCGGCGAGGCCGGGGACGTGGCCAAGGCGATCCTGGTGATCCGGGCCACCCGCCCGGACGTCGTGCTGCTCGACGTCCATCTTCCCGGTGGTGGCGGCCGCGCCGTCCTGGACGCCTGCGTCCCCGAGCTTGCCCAGACACGCTTCCTCGCCCTGAGTGTCAGCGATGCCGCCGACGACGTGATCGGGGTCGTCCGCGGTGGCGCCCGCGGGTACGTCACCAAGGCGATCACCGCCCCCGAGCTTCTCTCCGCGATCCACCGGGTGGCCGCAGGGGACGCCGTCTTCTCGCCTCGGCTGGCAGGCTTCGTGCTCGACGCGTTCGCCAACCCCGGCCAGGCCGTCGCCGACGACCTCGACCAGCTCTCCCCGCGCGAGCGCGAGGTCATGCGCTTCATCGCCCGTGGCTACACCTATCGCGAGGTCGCCCGGGAGCTCGTGCTCTCGACACGGACGGTGGAGAGCCATGTGTCGTCCGTGCTGCGCAAGCTGCAGCTGTCGAACCGCCACGAGCTCACCAGGTGGGCCCGTTCGCGCGGGGTTGTCTGAGGCTGCGACGCTCTGGTGGCCGACCCCATGCCGCCATCGGTATCCCGGTCACGCGACACGCGCACAAGGCCGCTGGCTCGCGAATCGCCGTCCCGGGTGGCAACCCGGGCGTAGTTTGCCCCAGAGTCGGCCCATTGCCCGGTCCGGGAGGAGGCGTCATGAGGAGACTGCGCTCTGCCTGTGTCGGAGTCGTGGTGTGCCTGACCGTGACCCTGAGCGCCGCCGTCACCTCTGGCGCCACGTCCGAGCGAACCGGGCCGACGACCGCCGGGGGCGCTGTCCCCGTCGCCACGGTGAAGCTGCCGGCAGCGATCGACAGCCCTTCCTTCTATGAGGCCCAGGCCGCATGCGACCCCGTCGCGCGACCCGGCACCGTGGCACTGGCCAACCTGTTGCAGGCCACCTACGGGCCGTCGACGGTCTACATCACGCGTGCCTGCAGCGCCAGCACGAGCGAGCACTTCGACGGCAGGGCCCTGGACTGGATGCACTCGGTGCGCGAGCCGACGCAGCGGGCCCAGGCGGAGTCCTTCCTCGAGTGGCTGCTCGCCCCCGGCCTCGATGGAACCCCCCAGGAGATGGCCCGACGACTCGGCGTCATGTACGTGATCTGGAACAACCGCATGATCCGGATGTACGACCCGGGCCGGGGTTGGACCAACTACCGGGGGTGCCAGGACCCGAGCCGCTCGGCGCCCTCGCTGGACACGGCCTGCCATCGCAACCACGTCCACCTGTCGCTGTCCTGGGACGGCGCCGCGGGTCTCACCAGTTGGTGGACGGGTCGGACGGTCAGCCAGCCCTACTGCCGGGCAGCCACGAGCAAGGGACGGGCCGGCCCGGGCAGTCCCCAGATGGTCTCAGGCCCCAGCGGACTTCGCGTGTCGGCGATCCCTCCGGCCGTGGTGCTCGACACCCCAGCCGGGAAGGGGGCGGGGCTGAGCAAGTCCTGCCGCGTGCTCGCGGGTCGCACGCTCTACCCCCAGGTCCGGGTCAGCGGCTTCGTCCCCAAGACTGCCAAGGCGGTGGCCGTGCGGGTCTCGGCAAGCTCGAACGCGCCCGCCGTCCTCAACGTGCGTTCCTCACGCACAGCCAGGGCGGCCCAGCTCGCCATCGGCCCAGGCGTGACCTCGGCTCTGGTGCTCGTCCCGGTGGCCTCGAACGGGACGATCGCGATCAGCACCACGCGGGGGGCGGCCAACGTCGGCGTGAGCGTGGTGGGGTACCTCGGCTCCGCCCTGCCGAAACGAGCCACGACGCCGGTCGCGGTCAAGCCGACGACGCCCACGACCGGCACCAGCCCTGCACCTGGCGTCACCCGGCCGTCCCAGGCTCGTTCGATCACCGCCACGGCAGGCGGCACCACGGTCACGACGGCGTGGAAGGAGCCGACGTCCGCCGGGGGCGACGAAGGCCTCACGTACAGGGTGGAGGCCCTCGCCAGCTCGCTGAAGGGGGCCAAGGTCCTCGGGACGTGCATGGCGGGGACCGCCGAGAGCTCGTGCGCGATCACGGGCCTGGCAACGGGTCGCACGTACTGGATGTCGGTCTCGGTCGGCAACTCCGCAGGCCGCACCTGGTCCCCGCGCAAGGCTGTGCGCCTTCCCTGAGGCGCGCAGGTCAGCGGCGCGCGTGGTCGCGCCAGGATCGCCCCAGGTCGAGCCCGGCTCGGGTCCTCAGACGCTGGTCGAGCCAGTCGAGACCGGACCATCGGCGTGGAAGCCCGTCGTCCACCACGGCTCGGGGCGCCACGAGGCGGCCCGGCCACATCCGAACGGGCGGGTCCTGCGCGGACCTCCACTGTCGCGCTTCGGCGTCCGCCTCGCCGCCATGATCGGGTGGACGAGCCGAGCGGGAGGTGGGCGATGAGCGACCTGAGGGCGTTGCGCGACCTGGTGAGGGGCGACACCCTCCTTCCCGGTGACCCCGGGTTCGAGGAAGCGTCCCTCGCCTGGAACCTGGCCGTTCCCCAGCGACCTGCGGCGGTGGTCCGGGTCGCGGACGCCGAGGATGTCGCGACCCTGGTCCGGGCCGCCGCGGAGGTGGGCGCCGTGCTGGCCGTCCAGCCCGGTGGCCACGGCGCCACCGCTGCGATGGACGGCACAGTGCTCGTGCGCACCGGCGTCCTGGACCAGATCGAGGTCGACCCTAGCGCTGGGACCGCCCGGATCGGCTCGGGCGTGAAATGGGGGCAGCTCAACGGTGCCCTGCGCGGCACCGGCCTGATCGGGCTGGCTGGCAGCAACCCGGATGTCTCCACGACGGGATACCTGCTCGGCGGCGGGTTGTCCTGGTTCGGCCGCCGGTACGGGATCGCGTCGTCGCACCTTCGGGCGGTGGACCTCGTGGACGCCTCCGGACAGCTGCGCCGGGTCGATGACGAGTCCGACCCCGAGCTGATGTGGGCGTTGCGGGGGGGCGGGGGCGAGTTCGGCATCGTGACCGCGGTGGAGGTGGACCTGCCTCGGGAGCCAATGCTGTTCGGGGGGAGCCTGGTCTACCCGATGAGCCATGCACAGGCGGTTGTTCGCGCCTTCCGCGACGTCAGCGGGGCCGCCGACGAGAACCTGACCCACTGGGTCTCCCTGATGCACGTCCCCGACGTGCCGATCGTCCCCGAGGAGGTCCGCGGGAAGTCCCTGGTCACGGTGATGCTGACGTGGCTGGGGCCAGAGGAGTCGGGCAGGGAGTCGCTGGCGGAGCTGCGGGCGGTGGCGCCGGTGCTCATGGAGTCGATCGGGCCGCTGGGGATCGAGAACCTGGGCAGCGTCGCCGACGAGCCCACGGACCCTGTCCCGTTCATCGACTGGGCGACCACGCTGAGCAGCCTGGAGGACGCGACGATGGACGGGATCCTCGATGTGTTCGTCGATCCCGAGCGCACGGCACTGGTCTCGGTGGAGCTGCGGCATCTCGGCGGCGCCTTCGGCCGATCCGTGCCGCAGCGGCCCGGGGCGTGCGACCGCCTGCCCGGGCAGTTCAACGTGACAGCGATGGGGATCCCGCTGTCGGCAGACATGGTCGACCCGATCAACGCCGCACTGCGCGACTTCCCGGATGCGATCCCTGCGGAGGTGAACCTCGACCGCGTGACGCCGACCTTCCTGAGCGTCGACTCCCCGTTGACCCGAGCCTTCGACGAAGGGACGCTCGAGCGCCTCACGGGCGTGAAGGACCGAGTGGATCCGAACGGCCTCTTCCGCAGCAACGTGCCACTCACGGGCAGCACTGCCTCACGGGCGCACCGGTGACTCTCCTGCACCGGTCGGCCGACCTGGGCCTTTGAGGGTTCGGGCCGGGCGCGGGCCTTCGGCCGCAGCGTGGGGTCGGCCGGCGCGGGCAGCGGCAGATCGTCGTGCTTCGCCGGTGTCAGGGCCCCCTCCTAGACTGCTGGCGTGCTGGTGAACCCCGAGCCCGGATCCACGGACGCTCCCCGACGTCCGTCGGGCGATCCCGAGGCGGGGTCCGGGGAGGCGGAGGGCGCAGCGGCGGTCCGGGGGATCGACCTCGTCCGGGCCGCGCTGGCGGCTTCCCGGCAGGGGGATGCCACGCAGGGCGGCAGGGCGCCAGCGAACCGGCCCACGCCCGCCGTCGCGCCCAGGCCCGCCTCGTCCGCAGTGCAGCCGCACGCCCCGGATGCCGTCGCCTCCGCGGTGGCCTCGCTGGCGGTCGCGGCCGGGGTGGATCGACGGGCGGAGGTCGACCAGCGAGCCCGCGAGGAGCAACGCAGCGCGCAGCGCGCCCGCCGGGACGAGGAGCGCGCGCGGGCCGCGGAGGAGCTGCTCGTCGGCCTGAACGGCCCCCAGCGGCAGGCCGTGGTCCACCGCGGGGGGCCGCTGCTCATCGTGGCAGGAGCAGGCTCGGGCAAGACCAGGGTCCTCACCCGCCGGATCGCCCATCTGCTGGCCACCGGGGATGCGCGGCCGGGGGAGATCCTGGCCATCACGTTCACCAACAAGGCCGCCGCCGAGATGCGCGAGCGCGTCACGGCAGCCGTCGGGCCGCGCGCAGCGCACATGTGGGTCTCGACCTTCCACTCGTCATGCGTGCGCATCCTGCGC
This sequence comes from uncultured Bifidobacteriaceae bacterium, assembly GCA_964638055.1. Lineage (GTDB taxonomy): Bacteria > Actinomycetota > Actinomycetes > S36-B12 > CAIYMF01 > Prado023. The sequence goes on from CAZWXF010000034.1 coordinate 23,833, forward strand.
CGGGAGGCCGAGCGGCTCGCCATGCGCTCGAACTTCTCCATCTACGACCAGGCCGACAGCCTGCGCCTGCTCACCCTGGTCAGCCGCGATCTCGACCTGGACGTGCGCAAGGCGCCTCCCCGGGGACTGCTCAACAAGATCTCCGCCCTCAAGAACGAGCTCGTCGACGAGGAGACGTTCCGGTCCCGCGTGGCCAACCCCACGGAGGAGGTCCTGGCCGATGTCTACGCCGCCTACCAGGCCAGGCTGCGGCGCGCCCACGCCGTGGACTTCGACGACCTGATCGGTCACACGGTCGCGCTGCTGGTTGGCTTCCCCGACGTGGCCGAGCACTACCGGCGCCGGTTCCGCCACATCCTGATCGACGAGTACCAGGACACCAACCACGCCCAGTACCGGCTCGTCGCCGAGCTGGTCGGGCCACGCGACGGCGAGGTCCCGCCCGGTGAGCTGGTCGTGGTCGGGGACTCCGACCAGTCGATCTATGCGTTCCGCGGCGCGTCGATCCGCAACATCCAGGAGTTCACGGCGGACTACCCCGACGCCACGCAGATCGTCCTGGACCAGAACTACAGATCCACCCAGACCATCCTCACGGCCGCGAACGCGATCATCTCCCGGAACACCGGCCGGCAGGCCAAGACCCTGTGGACGGATGCGGGGACGGGGGAGCCAATCGTCGGCTACGTGGCCGACAACGAGCATGACGAGGCTGCCTTCGTCGGCAACGAGATCGACCGCCTCGGCGACATCGGCGCGGCCCGCCCAGGCGACGTCGCGGTGTTCTACCGGACGAACGCGCAGTCCCGGGCCCTCGAGGAGGTGTTCGTGCGCACCGGGATGCCGTACAAGGTGGTGGGCGGCACGCGGTTCTACGAGCGCCGCGAGATCCGTGACGTCCTGGCCTACCTGCGACTGGTCGCCAATCCGGCTGACGACGTGAGCCTGCGCCGCATCCTCAACGTCCCCAAGCGGGGCATCGGCGACCGCGCGGAGGCACACGTCGCCCAGCTCGCGGAGGCCGAGCGGATCCCCTTCCTCGATGCCCTGCGCCGGGCAGGGACCATCCCGGGCATGGCGACGCGCAGCGCGACGCTCATCGAGGCGTTCGTGGCGATGGTCGACGAGCTCCTCGCCGCCCTCGACTCCGGGGCCGACCCGGGCGAGGTGATGCGCCTGGCGCTCGAACGTTCCGGCTACCTGGCGGAGCTGGCCGCGTCCGGCGATCCCCAGGACGAGGTGCGCGTGGACAACCTCTCGGAGTTCGAGGGGGTGGCCGCCCAGTACGTCCGGGACAACCCGGAGGGAAGCCTCGCGGACTTCCTCGAGCAGGTGGCCCTGGTGGCTGACGCCGACGAGATCCCCGAGGGGGAGGATCACGGCGGCATGGTCACGCTCATGACCCTGCACACGGCCAAGGGCCTGGAGTTCCCCGTCGTGTTCCTCACCGGCCTGGAGGACGGGATCTTCCCGCACATGCGGGCGATGACCGACCCCGTCGAGCTGGCCGAGGAGAGGCGGCTGGCCTACGTCGGGGTCACGCGGGCCCGCCAGCGCCTGTACCTGTCGCGCGCCATCACGCGCTCGGCATGGGGGGCGCCGAGCTACAACCCGCCGTCCCGGTTCCTGGCCGACGTCCCGGAGGATCTCATCCGCTGGGAGCGGGAGGAGCCCCTGCGCTCGTCACCGTCGGCAGGCGGCTACGGGGCAGCGCCGAACCTGGCCCGTGCCGCAGAACGCGGTGAGCGCTCTGCCGTGGCGCGTCCGGTCGTCTCCCTTTCCGCCGGGGACCGCGTGCTGCACCCGAAGTTCGGGATGGGGACCGTCGTGAGCACCAATGGGACGGGTGAGCGAGCGGAGGCCAGCGTCGACTTCGGCAGCGAAGGAGTGAAGCGGCTCCTGCTGCGCTACGCCCCAGTGGAGAAGATGTAGGGTCGCCCGCCC
>CAZWXF010000035.1:0-19327 GCA_964638055.1 uncultured Bifidobacteriaceae bacterium
CCAGCCGTCGGTCGAGCCCGTCGAGACCAGCCCCGTAGGGCGCTTCAACTGGCTCGGTCTCGACACGCTCGACCAGCGGGCTCAGCTCGGTCTCGACACACTCGACCAGCGAGCTCAGCTCGGTCTCGACACACTCGACCAGCGGGCTCGGCTCGGTCTCGACACGCTCGACCGGCGCGATGGGCTCGGGCTCGACCAGCGGGTTAGCGCAGCTTCTGGCGCACGCGCCAGCCCGCCTTGGCCGCAGTGGTCCGCAGTCCCTCCTGCCGCAGGCTGCGTCCGGCCCGGCGCACGAGACTGCCCCGCGGCTGCCAGGCCACGGTCGGCGGCGTCGAGGTCGAGGTCCCCCGCAACGCGGCGTCGATCCGCTCTGCCGCCTGCGGCCACGACATGGTCGCCCGGACGAAGCGGTAGGCCATGAGCCCGTGCCGGTGGAGCAGCTCCGGTCGGGCGGAATAGGCCCGGATCTGGAGGGCCATCTCCGGGACGGAGGAGCAGATCAGGGGTGTGAACTCGGGGTGTGCGCCCGTGTCGAGGGCCAGGGCCGGGGTCCCCAGGGCCTGGGCCTCGACGAGTGGAAGGTTCGTGCCCTCCCAGAGGCTCGTCGTGACGAAGACGTCGACGTCGCGCAGGAACCTATTGCGCTCGTCCTCGGAGGCGTTGAGGTGCACGGCGAAGCCCCGCCCCGCGAAGGGGCGGGCATCCTTGGCGGTTCCCCGGCCCATGACGTGCAACTCCCGGTCGACTCCGAGCCGCGCGAGCTCCGCGTCGAGCTGGAGCAGCTGGTCCACTCCCTTGTAGTGGGCCTCACCCCGTCCCATCCGGGCGAGCGCCCCCACCCTGAGCGGGCCTCTTGGCGGGGGCGGGGAGAGCGGCTTGGGCCCCAGGTCCGGGATGTTGTCCACCCCCAGCCGCAGCAGCTGGGCGGCCGGCCAGCCGATGTCGTGACGGATGAACTCGCTGATCGCCAGCACCTCGTCGACGTGGGGATAGACGTGCTCCCGCTTGTGCTCGACGACCTTCCGGCGCTGTGCCGCATCCGAATCGAAGAGCTCCGGGGTGGGGTCGCCCGCCTCCAGGGCGATCGTCCGCACGGCGCCCGTCAGGTGGGGCAGGACCTCGAAGTACGGGCTGCCCAGGGCGATCACCGCCGATGCGTCCACCCTCTCTACGAGCCTGAGCACCGAATCGGGATCGTCGCCCACGATTTCGAGCCGCAGGTGCTCGAAGTGGTCGTCGTGACCCAGGCAGCCGACCGTCGAGTCCACTCCCCGGGCCGACAGCAGGGGGATGACCGCCCCGATGAGCTCGGACACGCCGTGGCCCAAGCGCATCCAGGGTGCCAGCATCACCGCCCTCACAGGTGGGCCGCCTCGAGATAGCTCAGCCAGCGGCGAAGGAACAGTCGGCGATCCGCCCACCACTCCTCACCCTTGGGCCGCGTGCCGTTCTCCTCGTGGACGAGGGGGCCACAGTCCAGGACCTCGACGTCCCACCCCAGCCGCGCGGCCCGCAGGCAGAGGTCGACGTCCTGTGCCTCCCGCTCGAACGCGTCATCCAGGCCGTCGAGGTCGATCCACAGGTCCGTGCGGATCATGAGGGCGGCTCCCGTGACGGCAAGCGCCGGCCAGGCGCGCCCCCGCTCCTGCGGTCGTCGCTCCCGAGCCCCGTAGTGGACGGGGAGCCCGCGATACGGTCCCGAGCGGACGACGTCGACCCCCGCGTGCTGGGTCGAGCCACCCGGATAGTCCAGGACCGGCCCGACGATGCCGATCCGGGGTCGGGAGTCCATGAGGCGCAAGAGGTCGATGAGCGGCTCCGGCTGGCGCAGCAGGACGTCGTTGTTGAGCAGCATGACCCGGTCGAACGTGATGCCGCCATCGAGGATCTCGTTGTTCGATCGTGAGAACTGGTACCGCAGGCCCGTGACCACGCGCACTCCGGCCCGAGGCTCGGACAGCGCCCTCAGCGTTCGTCGATCCGTCGAACCGGTGTCCCCCACGACGAGCTCGAAGCCGTAGCCGGCCTCCGCGAGGCCCTCGCCCAGCCGGGGGACCGATTCGAGGAGGGGGACGATCAGATCGGGGCGGTCCAGGTTGAGCACGGCGACCGTGACGCCGGGGGACGTGACGGGGAGGGCGCGCCGGCGCGCCGGACGGTCCAGTGCCTCGACCCTGCCGAGGTTCGTGGTCCCCTCGTAGGCCGCGGCGGCCGCGAGGCCGTCCGAGGGGCTGTGCAACACGCCGGACAACCTACTTGACGATCCGCGGGGCGGAGCCGCTCCCACCGCCCTGGCGGATCAGCCGGACGGGCGCCGTCGCTCCAGGCGGGCGCTCGCGGCCCGCAAGGGCTTCGTGACCGTCCAGCTCCGTGACCGCTGGAGCATGTCGAGGGAGTCCCGGAGGGCGTCGACCTCGACCTGCAGGCCACGGCCGACCTCCAGCGCCTCGGCCAGCTGGACGCGCACCTCGTCGCGGGAGGCCGCCAGCTCCCGATAGGCCCGATCCAGCTCGTGATAGGCCTGCTGCACGTCTGAGAGCTCCTTCATCCGACGCTCGACGGCCGGGAACTCACCGCGCCCCGCGCTCGCGAAGACGATCTCGACGAGGGTGTTCTGGATCGCCACACGCATGGGACCCCTCAGATGTGCTGCCAGGAGCCAGCGCGTCTGCGTCTCCATGGACTCCCGGTCATCCGCGGACCGCCCTGACCAGAAGTTGGACGCGTGCAACCGGTACATCGCCATGACCTCAGGCAGGTACCCGATGTCCCCGGTCTCGGCTGCCAGGGTGTAGACGAAGAAGTCCTCGAGGCCTCTGGCTTCCCTCAGGGCGTCGTCGCGCAGGGCACTCCTGCGCAGCATGACCGCGCAGGTCATGATGAAGTTGCCGTTCGCGAGCTCGGCTCCCGGAACTCTCGGCTGGGTGCGGGCGGGATCGGACAGCACGGCGACCAGGTCCGCCTCGTACTGGGGGTCACCCCCCTCGTTGCGGACCGACACCCCGTGGTGACTCAGGGCGCACCAGGGGTTCGCCGTCATGAAGTCGTGCTGCCGCTTCAGCTTGGTCGGGTCGGTCCACAGGTCGTCGCCCTCGCACAGCGCGAAGTAGGGAGATCCCACCTCGAGGAGCAGGCGAGCAAGTGCAGGCTCGCCCAGCTGCGTCTGGTTCTCGGCCTGAAGGATCACCGTCATGCGGTCGGAGTGGTCCGCGTACAGGCCCCGGAGGATCTCCTGGGTGCCATCCGTCGAGGCGTCGTCGTGGACGAGGATCTCGACATCGACGTCGATCACCTGCTCGAGGACGGACCGGATCGTCTCCTGGACGTACCGCGCGTGGTTGAAGGTCGCGACGATGACGGTGATCTCAGCCGGAGTGGCCCGGTGCGCTCCAAGTCGTTCTGCCACGTGACTCCGCTCCCTGGGTGCGCGAGCTCTTCTCGAATGTGGGCGCACATCTGCGTGCCGGGCCTCGACGCTGCGGGAGCATATCAACGGCCGTTCGTCCCCCCGTCGGGTCGCAGACCTGGGGTCGAGCTGCATGTCGGGCCACGCAGATGCGACAGGGTCCGTCCCGGACTGCGGGGGACGCCGCCACCGGCTGACAGAATCAGCCGGTGGCGGGTGTTCTGCCCGGGCGGACGAGGGAGGGGTGGTCGTGGAGACCGAGGCACATGCCGGCACTCCACGACGGAATGTCCGATGGGAGGTGGGGTCCCATCTCGAGCACATCGACACGCCGCCGCAGAGCCCCCCCGCCGATCCGCCGTGGAACGCCTCGTTCGCGACCTGTCGGGGGGCCCTCTCCGCATTGGTCGACCTGGGGATCCAGGAGCTGGGGTGGCGGGAGCTGCACGTCCCGACCTACTACTGCCCGGACGCGTACCCGAGCCCGCGGCTGCCGATCGAGATCCTGCGCTATCCCTGCCACCCGTGGAGTGACGCCGGCCCGCTGCGAGCAGCTCCCGGGTCCGTCGTGCTGACGACGTCGTACTACGGGGAGCCGCCCATCGGCGTGGAAGGAGGCGCCTCGGTCATCCTGGACGCCACCCACGATCCCTTCGCCGACTGGCTGCCGACGGTCCGCGCCGACTACGTCGTCGCCTCGCTCCGCAAGACGCTGCCGGTTCCCTTCGGCGCCGGCATCCTGGCCCCGACCGGCCTCCCGGTGCCGGGGGCAGAGCCTCTCACGGTGGACGGCCGCGACCTCATCGCCCGTCGCCGTGCGGCGATGCTCGCGAAGTCCCGCTACCTCAGGGGGGAGTCCTCGGATCCGTCCTACTACGCCGCGCTGGTGGCCAGCGAGGCCGAGTCGTGGAGGCTCGGACGGCAGGCGGCGGATGACGAGTCGGCCAGGAGCGTCGCCGTCATGCCCGGCCACTTCTGGCGGTCGATGAGGACCGCCAACGCCACGACGCTCAGCGAGAGCCTCGTTCCCGATGCCCGACTCACCGCCCGACCGGGGAGCTACGGGGTCGTCCTCCTCCTGGATGACCACCGGAGCAGGGAGTCCCTGCGTTCCTGGCTCATCGGTGGCAAGGTGTATCCAGCCATCCTGTGGGAGCAATCGAGGCAGGACGAGGACCCTGCCGGGCTCGACTTCTCCCTGCGCCATCTCGTCATCCCCACCGACTTCCGGTACTCAGCCGATGACATGGTCCGGGTCGCTGACCTCGTCAGCGACTGGCTGGTGCAGCCCCGGGACGGATGACTCCGGACGGCCACGACCGACCGATCCACGCGCGCCCATCGCCGGCCGTCCGCGAGGCAGGGGGCCCAGGTCGTAGGCCGGGAACCTCGACCGATCCGCCGTCGGGTATCGCTCGGCGAGCTCGTGGTACGGGCCGTGCTGCAGGACCAGACTGCACACCTGGAGCTCCGTGAGGGCGCCCCCGAATCCCTGCTTGTACTCGAACAGCGCATCCCGACGCCCCCCCAGGCCTCCGCCGAGGTGGAGCGCGACGCGACCCTCGGCCGAGTAGTGCCGACGCACGGTCTCCAGCAGCCACCTGCTGACGCCGCTGGCCTCCCATCCGTCCCTGGTGCCGCCCAGATGCCCGTGGACGACATGCCCCGAGTCGAACATGAGGGTCGAGGACACGATCCGGTCGGCCACCACGGCGTGGAAGAGCATGACCCCAGCGCACTCGTCGGCCAGCGTCGTGAAGTACGGGTCGGTGAAGAAGTAGGCAGGCGCGGCCTGGTTGCGCCGCATCGTGGACCGGTAGAGCTCTGCGAATTCCTTCAGGTGCTCGAACCCGGGATCGCTGAGCAGGACCGGATGATGCTCGCGCTCGGTCCTGCGGTAGTAGCGCCTGTGCCTCGTCCTGGCCTGTCCCCACTGCTGCTCCTGGGATTGTCGAAGGTCCAGGAACACGGAGGGGCCGACGGTGCGGGTCGACATGAACGAGGTCAGGACCCGGTTGACCTCGCTGAAGGGGTTCAGCCGCACGGAGACCGAGACCACCCCCAGTGCGTCGCAGAGCGTGTCGAGGCCCTTCCTCAACTCCTCCGAGAGCCCGGGAGTCGCGGCGGTTGCCAGGACACCTGGGTAGCCGTAGGCACTGGTGGCGTGGCAGAGCCCCTCGTCGCCCGGTGCCGGTTGGACCAGCAATGGCATCGCTGCCTGGTCGCAGCGGTGCTCGGCGACCAGGAGGATCGCCTGTCCCCCTTCGCTGATCTCACACGCATGGTGATATCCGCCGCTCTGGTAGACGTCGACCTGGGCGAACCTTGACAGGATCTCCTGCCAGGCTCCCTTGTCCGCAGCCTCCAGGATCGTCACCATCCGATGTAGATTCCCCGCCCTGACACCCCAACGGGCTGGAACTCGACGCTGAGACCCGCATGGGTGAACGCCGACCGGTACTGCTCGTCGGTGAACAGGCCCGCCTCGTGGGTCTCGACCCAGTGCTCGACTCCCTTCGAGCGCCCGGCCAGGAAGTGGACGTCGATATGGGCGAGGAGCCCCTCCCGCTCCTGGACGTACATCCACGTGATCGAGGCGTCGGCGGTCTGGACGTGGTTCACGCCCAGGTGGCCCACCCAGTACTGCTCCGGTGTGAAGAACGGCTCGACGAGCAGGACGCCGCCTTCGGTGAGATGTCTCGACATGGCGGCGACGGCCCGGTCGAGCCTGTCCGGGGTCCGTGCGTACGCGACGGAGCTGAACAGGCACATCACCACGTCGAACCGCTCACCCAGATCGAGCTCCACCATGTCCTGGCAGACGAAGTCGACTCCGGGGCAGTCGCGCCTGGCGATCGCCAGCATCTCCTCGCTCAGGTCCGTCCCGACCCGGTGGAGCTCGTCGCCCAGGAGTGCCAGGTGTCGGCCGGTCCCGCAGGCGACGTCGAGCAGGCTGGCGGCGCCGGGGCGGCGCTCATCGATCAGGCGTCGAATGCGATCGACCTGGGCTGGGAAGTCCTTGAACTCGTAGAGCGAGTCGTAGAACTCCGAGGACCTGCCGTACGCCTCGATCACACCGCGCTCCTCTGGTAATAGGGCGGGAAGAAGCCCCCGTGCTGGTCCGGGTCGAGACCTCGATCCCGACACAGCTCGCTGTAGCGCCCCCGGTCGTGCACCAGGTGCAGGCACTGGGAGAGGCGCGCCTCGCTGCCGAACCGTCGCTTGAACCGGGCCATGCCGTCGTCGGCCTGCACGCTGCCGCCGAGGTTCACAGTCTCGACACCGAGGAGCTTGAGCGCCTTGACCCCCTCCCAGATCAAGGGGGCCATCATCGCCTGGGCCTCGGGCCGCGAGATGGAGAACATCCCGTCACCGTAGGCGCCCGCCACGCCGAAGACGACCGCGGCCTGCACCCGACCGGAGTCGGTGATCCCCAGGGCGTGCACCGAGTCGGCGTGGAGGAGCCGCTCCCACGTGGCGGGTCGGAACGAGTACATGGCACCGGCCGAACGGCTTCGGAAGAACTCTGCCGCCTGGGCCTCGAGGAAGGCCAGCAGCTCGTCCCTGTCCCACGTCAGGGCATGCGCAGCTGCTTCCCACTGGCGCAGCTGGTACCGGCGCCCCTTGGACATCATCGATCGGAGCGTCGCGAGGCTGGGTCGCACGTCCCAGATGTGGATCGTGTTCAAGCGGTAGAGCAGTGAGGGCGGAAAGCCAAGGTCACGAGTGAGCAAGGGGTTCAGTGCGATGTACGAGGTCGTCCAGTGCCGCGACTCGGCGACCATCTGCCACTGGTGGGCGAAGCCGGGCAGGTCCTCACGCGCAGCGAACCCTCCGAATCCGAAGGGCGTGTACGCATCCACGGAGTCGTCCATCCGCCGTTCCGCGATGGGACAGACCACCTGGGGTTCCCCCGCGGCGTCCCGCCCCACGTAGAGGAAGGTCGGGTCGCCAGAGCTGGCCTGGAACGCCGCGACGTGATCCCAGGTGTGGGCGTGAGCGTGAGGCACCTTCAGCAACACCCGATCCCACTCCTGCCGGGCGCTCAGCGGCAGGAGCTCGTGCTGCAGGGCCAGGGGTGGGGTCAAGGTGACGGGGATCGAGGACGTGACGGGGATCGAGCTGGGGGCGGTCGGCTCGCTCATGGGAGCAGGGACTCTTCTCGCGCCGTGGGGGGTGCCTCACCTCCTCGAACCACGGCCTCGATGACCGAGGCAACGCGATGGAGGTCGCCCTCCTGCATGTCGCGGAAGAGGGGAAGCCCAACTGTCCGAGCCGCCAGATCCTCGGTGACCAGGAGATCGTCGCGCGGTGTCGAACGGAAGTACGGCATGCACGCCACTCCGTCGCCCCACCAGTCCCGGAACTCGATCGACCGAGCGGTGCATTCCCGCTCGAGCCGGAGCTTCATCTCAGCGGTAGGGAGCTCGCAGATCCAGGTGGAGGTCACCCAATCACGCATGAGGGCGGGTTGGGTCTTCACGCCAACCGACCCGGACAGGCCCACGACCTGGGCGATCACGTCGTGCCATCGGGCCCGATCCTTGTCCCAGACATCGAGGGAGGCCAGCGCGACCGCAGCGTGATACTCGCTCATCTTCGCGTTGCTGCCGGCGGACCGAGCGCTTCTGTCACCGTAGAAGCCGAAGTTCGCCCACCTCTCGACCTCGCGAATCCAGTCGACGGGGCCCACCAGGACCCCACCCTCGCCAGCGGCAAGAGGCTTCGTCGCGTGAAGGCTCACCATCAAGGCGGTGGCTGGGCCAAGCAGCGGTCCGATCCCCCTGCAGGCGTCGAAGCCGCTCGCGGCATCGATCACCGTAGGGGCCCGGTTCTCGCTCCAGCTCTCCACCTCGGGGCGGTCTCCGAACGGCGCCACTACCAGGTGCCCGGCGAATCGGCCGACCCCCGGGTTCGGCACTGCCCATGTGTCCGGGTCAACATCGACGAAATGCAACCGCCTGTTCGCCGAGGCCACGGCGAAGGCGCTGGCCACGAAGGTCCAACTGGGCAGCGACCACGTATCCCCCTGCTGCCCTGCTGTCTGCACTGCGGCCTGAAGAGCCAGCGTCCCGTTCGCCAGAACAGTCACCTGATCGGTCCCAACGCAGAAGTAGGCAGAAAGGCGCTGCTTGAGCTCTTCGGTGAGAGGACCCCAGTTGGAGTAGACGCGAGCCTCGTCGATCCTCTCCAGATACGGCAGAAGGGCGCCGGCCCCCGGCAGCTGCGGACGCATGACGGGGAGGGAGCGACTTCTCAGCCGGTCGCGCATTGGTCGCGGTACCTCGCAGGTCGGGGGAAGCAGCGCAGGATCTCTGACAGCCTGGTGTGCAGTTGGGGCGGTGGAGGCCCGCCCTCAGCTGAGTCGAGCACGACAAGGAGGCTACACGCCGGAGCGAGCGAGACTGCCGTAGCCTTGCTCGGCCGTCGGGCTCAGCCAGCTGGCCGCTGGGACGTGGGCCTGCGGTGAAGGTGTGGGCGTTGGGTCGCCATGGACGTCACCATCAATCCGGGGCAGCGCGATCAATCCGGGGCAGAGCGCCCATCTCGTCTCGGAGGGTGGGGGTTCCCGACAGGTTCCGGTCCGACCGATGGCGCGGCAGTTGCGGTCAGCTGCCCGACGGCCGGTCCCGAAGCCGTCCGCCACGTCCCCGGTTGCAGGTATGACCCGGAGATCTTGATGCCGGGATCCCGGACGGTGACGGGGAGGCCCTCGTCCACCGCATCGAGCAGGTGTCCGTGACGGCGCAGGGTCGAGTTGAGCTCGTACCGGCCCGGAGCGAGCAGGAACGAGTCCACGGCGAAGTCGATGACACCCCGCCCCTCGGGCACTGTCAGCCATTCCTCCGGCTGGGTGAAGACCGCGCACGCCACGGTGCCGTTGCCGTCTTCGAAGGTGAGACCGACCTCGACGAGGTCGAGGTCGGCTTCGCAGCGGTGGTGCAGGCGAAGGGTCGCTGGGCTGCCCGTGAAGAGCACTGTGGTCGGCGTGCCGTGGCCGTCGAGGAGCTCGATGTCCGTCACGCGGATCAGGCCGGAGCCACGCGACCCGGCCAGCTCACCCACGCGGGGCGGGTCCTCGTCCACCGCGCTGGCATCCCCCGCACGGAACTCGGGCCCGCTGGCCGCTTGGGCGACGCCTCGCTCACTCTCGGCGAGATTCACGCTCGTCAGGTAGGCCGCGACGACCGATGGGCTGGGCCCGAGCAGCTGGATGTCGCCGTGCGCCAGCCACAGCGCCTGGTCGCACAGCTCGGTGATCTGGCCCATCCCGTGGGAAACGATGATCATGCTGGTGCCGGAGCGCCGCAAGTCGTACAGGAAGTCGTAGCAGCGGCGCTGGAACTCCTCGTCCCCGACGGCGATGACCTCGTCGATCAGCAGGATGTCCGGACGGACCATGACAGCCACGGCGAAGCCCAATCGCACGTACATCCCGCTCGAGTAGTGCTTGATCGGGGCGTCGATGTGATCGCCGATGTCCGCGAACTCGATGATCTGGTCCATCATCCGGTCGATCTCGCGGCCGGTGAACCCCAGGATCGTCGCGTTGAGCCGCACGTTCTCCCGACCGGTCAGCTCCGGATGGAACCCGGCCCCGACCTCGAGCAGCGCCGCAACGCTGCCGTTGACCGCCACGTGACCGGACGTCGGGCGATAGATCCCGGTCAGCACCTTCAGTGCGGTGGACTTGCCCGACCCGTTGTGCCCGATGATGCCCAGGGAGGAGCCCTTCGGCACCGAGAATGTCGCGTCGTGCAGTGCCCAGAAGAACTTCCTCTGGGGCGCACGGCCACGCGCGACCACCTCCTTGAGGGATCGGCGTCGCTCGGTGTGAACCACGAAACGCTTCGACAGCCCCACGGCTTCGATGGCATTGTCGGTCATGGGTGGTCCCGTCCCGCCCGACTCATATCGCTTCGCTCACGTCACGCCCCCACCGGCGGTGGACCAGCCAGGCTCCGATGCCAATGGCAACGGTCCACCCCAGGCTGTATGCGACATCCCCCGCGTTGGGAAGGCGAAGGTCGTAGAGCAGGTTCCTGCTGATCTCGACCAGGTCGGCCATGGGGTTCAACGAGAGCAGGGCGCGAAGAGGGATGCCGTGCCAGCTCTCCGGGATCAGCGACGTCGGATAGATGATGGGGGTCAGGAAGAAGAGCAGCTGCAGGATGATCCCGAATATCTGGTCGATGTCGCGGAAGTGCACGTTCACCACGGCCAGGATGTAGCCGAGGCCGGCGGCCAGGGCCGCCACGCACACCAGGACCAGCGGGTACAGCAGCCAGGTCCAGCCGACGTTGCCGAACACCAGCAGCGATCCCAGCATCACTGCGGACTCGAGGAACTTCTCGAACAGGATGGCGACCGAAGCGGCCAGCGGTGGAACATACGCAGGGATGTAGACCTTCTGCAGCATCGGCCCCATCGACACGATGGAGTCGAGGGCCGCGTTGGTCGCCTGCGAGAAGACGTTCCAGGTGACCAGGCCACAGAAGAACCAGACGGCGAAGACGCCGGCGTGGCCGTTGCCCATCGGCGGCGCCCCGGCACGGAAGATCACCGAGAACACGGTGCTGTAGATGATGACCGTTGCCAGCGGGACGATCAGTGCCCACGACCACCCCAGTGCGGTGGAGGTGAAGCGCGCACGAAGATCACGAACTGCGAAGGCCCAGATGAGCCGAGTGCGAGCACGCCAGGATCCCTGCTCACTCGCGCTCAGGCGGGCAGACTGCCGCGGGGACGCCTTCCCGGAAACCGTCTGGCTGGACATCGGGGTGACTCTACCTCCGAGCTCCGACCGCCGCCGGAACGGTTGACGCGAAGGGAACGACGCACGCCAGAGCCACCCGCTGACCGCTTGGACACTGCCTCTCGAGTCCTCACTCCATCAGGCCGGGGTCCGGCCGACAGACTGTGCCGACCGCGGGCAGCGCGCCCTCGAGCAGGTATGCGTCCACGAGGATGTCGATGCACTGGGAACCGGTCACATAGGCCGTGTGGCCGTCCCCGTCGTAGGACAGCAGCGCGGCGCTCTCCAACTGATCGGCAACCTTGACCCCCCACTCGTAGGGCGTGGCTGGGTCGTACTTCGTGGAGACCACCAGGATCGGGGCTGCTCCCGGCGCCGTGATCGCCTTCGGCTCACCGGCGGCTTGGGCCGTCCCCGCACCGAACGGCCACTGCCAGCAGGGCAGGTTGCCCCATGCCAGGTAGGGCCCGAAGACCGGTGCCTCCTTCACCCACTCCCTGGCCAGTCCTGCGGCGTGATCGGCGTCTCCGACCGCCGGTCGGTCCAGGCACGAGACCGCATAGAAGGCCTCGTTGCCGTTGTCCTGGTAGGTGCCGTTCGGGCTGCGACTGACGCGGTCGTCCATCATGTCCATGAGCACACTGCCGTCGCCCTCGAAGGCCGCCCTGAGCCCGCTGCGCAGGAGATCCCAGTCGGTCGGCGGGAAGTAGAGGTAGCTCAGGATCGCGTACGTACCCAGGGATTCGTTGAGCTCACGGTCCCCGACTCCGGGCAGCGGGTCGGCGTCCAGGCCCTTGAGGAAGTCCGCCACCCGCTGGACTCCCTGCTCCACGCTCCCAGTCGGCAGCGGGCAGTCGCTGCGGCGCTGACAGTCGGCCACGAAACGCTGGAGCACCAGGTCGAACGCCTTGGCCTGGCCCAGGGTGACCTCGTCGGAGTTCAGGTCCGAGGGCAGCGCGCCGTCGAGCACCATCCGGCCTACGCGCTCCGGGAAGAGTCCCGCGTAGGTGGCCCCCAGGAACGTGCCGTAGCTCTTGCCCAGCAGGTTCAGCCGGTCGTCGCCGAGTGCGGCCCTGATGAGGTCCATGTCCTTGGCGGCGGAGACCGTGTCCATATGTGCCGCGATCGCTGGCGAGTGCTCCTTGCAGCCCACGCCCAGCGTCTGCGACTGCGCCTCCAGGTCGGCGATCTCCTGCGCGTCGTCCGGGGTTCCGTCGGCGGCTATGAGCGCGTCAAGCTGGGCGTCGGTCACGCATTCGACCGGGTCGGACCCGACGACGCCCCGGGGGTCGAAGCCCACGATGTCGTAGGCGTCGACGACGGCGTCCGTGAGCACGAAGCGGGCCGCACGGGCGTACTCGATCCCGCTGCCGCCTGGTCCGCCGGGGTTGAGAAGCAGGGAGCCACGGGCGTTGCGGGCCTTGAGCCGGATGAGGTCCACTGAGACCTGCCCTGCACCGGGATCGTCGTAGTCCAGGGGGACCTCGATGGTGGCGCACTCGAAGGAGGACTGGCACCTGCTCCAGGTGAGGGTCTGGGCGTAGAAGTCGGCCAGTGTGCGCTGGCTGCTCGCGCCGGTGGTCGACGGGGAAGGAGTGGGTGAGCCGTCAGGGTCGTCGTCGGTCAGCCCGCATCCCGACAGGCCAGCCACCATCACCGCCAGTGCGAGGACCCATGACCCACTTCGACCCCGACGTCCTGGCAAGGTTCCTCCTGGAGTCCCCGGCAAACTGTCCGGTCGGCCCGACGGGCCGGCACCTCCAGGGAAGCCTAGCCCGGATTCGCGCTCGGCCACCCTCGGTCATCCACCGGAGCCACTTGGCTGGCCACCCACAGGCCGTGGGTGTAGGAGGTCAGTGAGTCCAGGGCCGGGCCCAGGGTCACAGGGACGGCCTGGGTCACGTCGGGAGCAGCCAGCATCCGCGCCGAGGCAACGATCAGCTCCTCGAGGGCATCGGCTCCGGCCTGCAGCCGAGCCCGGATGATGATCCCCGCGTCGACGGCAGCCCGAGCCGCCCGCGAGCCGGGCATCTCCCACTCCAGGCGGTCCAGCGATGACAGGCGCTCCACCTGGCCGCGCAGCAGCGGCTCCACCTCGGCCACAGCCCGGCCCAGATCCGCGCCAGCCCCTTCGGATAGGCGGGTGACCTGCGGGATCAGGCCATAGATGTGGAGGAGCGCGTTCGCCACACGGTCTGCCTGGTCCGCGCCCCGAGCCCCCGGCCGCAGGCGAGCGGGCGGCGCCGGCGGCAGGACCGGCACCGGGGGGTGCGCCGCCAGCTGCTGGGCGTCGCGGCGACGTCGGAGGCCAAGCGCCGCTGCACCTGCCGCCAGGGCCCCGGAGAGCACCATGAGGCCCGGCGAGCTCGCGTTGGTCGCGGCCGTGGCTCCCAGCGCCACCGCGCCACCGCCCGCGAGCACTGCCTCACGACGCCGGGCCTGCACACGGCCCGCGTGCCGGCGCACCGCCGTCTCATGGGCTTCGATCGCGAGCCGCCGGTCGCGAGCCATCCGTGCTTCCGGGGTCAGCCCGAGTCCGGTCCCGCCGGATCGGACGGCCTGACGCGCGCTCCGCACGAGGTCCATGCCGAGTTGGATCGCCCGATCGACATGGCGAGGTGACTCCGGGGTGGGCCGCGAGGGCATGCCTCAAGGGTAGGAGATCGCGCAGGAGGGGGGGAGTCGGCCAACAGGCTTGGTCTCGACGGGCTCGACCAGCGCCGCGACGAGACCCAGACCCCGCCGGTCGAGCCCGTCAAGACCCAGACCTCGCCGGTCGAGCCTGTCGAGACCGCGCCCATCTAGCCTGTCGAGACCCAGACCCCGCCGGTCGAGCCCGTCAAGACCCAGACCTCGCCGGTCGAGCCTGTCGAGACCGCGCCCATCTAGCGCCGGCCGGCTCCGGCGAGCTTCACCATCAGGGCCTCCAGTGCGAGCAACGGCGCCACGGAGACGGATATCGCCAGGCGGGCCTCGGCCAGGGCGTCGATGCTGGCCAGCGTGCGCGGCACGCTGCCATGGGCTGCCAGAGCCTCCAGGGCCGGACGCATCTCGGCGTTGATCAGCTCGACCCTCGCCTCCGTCTGGAGCACGAGGACGTCGCGGAAGAGGCCGGTCAGGTCCAGCAGGGCGCGGTCGACCTGGTCACGCACCATCCTGGTCCGACGGGACTTCTGCTTGGCCTCGAGCTCCTTGAGGGCGGCCGCCGCGCCGCGGCGCACACGCGCTGCCATGGGACCGGAAACCGTCCCGCCCGCCCGGCTGAGCAGCTCGGCCTCGCGCCGGTCTATCGGGTCGGACAGGGAGGCCGCGTCCGCGGTGGCGGCTTCGAGCAGGTTGGCGGCAGCCACGAAACAGGCAGGCAGGTCGGTCAGGGACGACGGGATGCGCAGGACCTCGGCGCGCCGGAGGCGCACGTCCTCGTGCCGGGCGAGCGCGGCCGCCCGCCCGATGTGGCCCTGGGCGGCCCGCGCCGCGAACGACGCCAGCGCCGGATCGACGCCGTCGCGCTGGACCAAGGAGTCGGCGACCTGAGCGTTGGTGGGAGTGGTCAGCCGGACGTGCCGGGAGCGCGATGCGATGGTCGGCAGCAGATCCTCCACGGTCGGCACGCACAGCATCCACACCGTGCGCGCCCCGGGCTCCTCCAGTGACTTGAGCAGGGCGTTCGCGGCGTGCTCGTTGAGCCGGTCGGCATCCTCGATGACCAGGACGTTCCAGCGCCCCATCATCGGGGTCATCGACGAGCGGTGCAGCAGCCCGGCGATCTCGTCGACCGTGATCTGGAGCTTCTCCGGTGCGAAGAGCTCCACGTCGGGGTGGGTTCCGGCCAGCACCTCGCGGCAGGACTCGCACGACCCGCACCCGCGATCCGGGCACTGGAGCCCGGCGGCGAACGCCCGTGCGATCACCGAGCGACCGGATCCCGGAGGGCCGGTCACGAGCCAGAAGTTGGTCATGCGCCCTCGGCGGCCCGCACCGGCGGACTCCCCCGCGAGCAGTCCGGCCGCGTCGGCCACGGCCTCGGCAAGGGTCCGCACGGCCGTCGGCTGACCCACCACCTGGTCCCAGACCGGGCGATCGGGCGCCAGGGCGATCATGTCTGGCCGTCCGGTATGAGCGCTTCCAGAGCCTGCCTGACCCTGGAGAGGATCGATCGAGCCACATCACCAACGGGTTCGGTGGTGTTCAGCACGAGGTATCGCTCCGGCTCGGACGCCGCCCTGGCCAGCAGGCTGGCCCGCACCGCCGCGTGGAAGGCCTCGGGCTCCGCCTCCATCCGGTTGGTGTCGCGTGCCCTCCCGAGCCCGGCCCCGGGAGGGATGTCCAGGACGATCGTCAGGTCCGGCAGCAGGCCTTCCGTGGCCCACGCGCTCAGGTCGACGATGGCCTGCTCACCCAGCCCCCGGCCAGCCCCCTGATAGGCCACGGAGGAGTCGATGTAGCGGTCGCTGACCACGATCTCCGCTCGGGCCAGTGCCGGACGGATCACCTCAGCCACGTGCTGGGCCCGTGCCGCTGCCATGAGCAGGGCCTCGGTGCGCGCCACCATGACCGCGCTGTCGGGGCCGAGCAGCACACCGCGGATCGCCTCGGAGATCGTCGTGCCGCCCGGCTCGCGGGTCGCGACCACGCGATGGCCCATCGCGGTCAGGGAGTCCGCGAGGCGCCGCGCCTGGGTGGACTTGCCCGCACCCTCGCCACCCTCGAGGACGACGAAGAGACCTGGCATGTCGGCACACTATCGGCGTCCTGTGACAGCCCCGATCCGAGCCGTGGGGGCATCACTGCGCGGGCTACTCCTGCGCCGTGTCGACCGTCGAGCGCTCGTCGGTCGCCTTCTTGGCCGGAGCCTTCTTGGCCGGAGCCTTCTTGGCTGGGGCCTTCTTCGCTGCGGCCTTCTTGGCGGCGGGAGTGCTCGTCGACCTTTCGCGGGTGGAGGCCGCTGCCCTGGGCGAGGCGGCCTTGCGCGCGGTCCTCTTCGCCGCGGGGGGCGCGGCCCGCCGGTCGGCCAGGAGCTCGGCCGCGCGCTCCAGCGTCACCGACTCGGGGTTGTCGCCCTTGCGCAGCGACGCATTCGTCGTGCCGTCCGTGACGTAGGGGCCGAACCTGCCCTCGCGCAGCGTGATCGGAGAGCCGGTCGCCGGGTCATTGCCGATCTCGCGCAGAGGCGCCGCTGCGCGTGCTTGGCCTCGGCGCTGCCGGGGCTCGGCGAACAGCGCCAGGGCCTCGGGCAGGGTCACGGTGAACAGGGAATCCTCGTCCGGCAGGGACCGGTACTCGGCCTTCCCCTCTACCGTCCGGGCGATGTAGGGGCCGTAGCGGCCGTTGGCTGCGGTGATCTCCCGGCCCTCCGGGTCCTCACCGACCACCCGGGGCAACGACAGCACCTTGAGGGCCTCGTCCAGCCCCACCGTCGCGGGATCCATGGTCCGCAGCAACGATCCGGTGCGGGGACGAGCCGCCTTCGGAGCATCCTCGGGCAGGACCTCGGTGACGTAGGGCCCATAGCGCCCCGACTTGACGGCGATGTCCAGCCCGGACTCGGGGTGGCGTCCGATCGTGCGGTCCCCCGAGGGGGCGGCCAGCAGCTCCTGGGCGGCCGCCAGCGTCAGCTCGTCGGGTGCGACGTCCTCGGCCACGTTCGCGCGCTCCGGGCTGCCTTCGGCTCCCCGTTCCAGGTACGTCCCAAACTTGCCGACGCGCAGCACGACCTCATCCGGGCTGCCCGTCGTGGGTGCCTCGCTGAATCCGTCGGGGCCGATGGGGAAGGACGCCATCGCACGGGCGTCGATGTCGCCGAGGTCGGACACCAGGGTCTGCAGGCCGGCGAACTCGCGTTCCGGCTCGCCCGCGTAGAACGCCTGGAGCGCCCGCAGCCGCCCGATCTGGGCACCGGCGACCTGGTCGAGCACGCCCTCCATGCGGGCGGTGAAGCCGTAGTCCACGAGATCGGCGAAGTGCTGCTCCATCAGGCGGGTCACGCTGAAGGCGAGGAACGTCGGCACCAGGGCCGTGCCCCGCTTGCGGACGTAGCCGCGGTCGACGATGGTGGCGATGATCGCGGCGTAGGTGGAGGGCCGTCCGATCCCGCGCTCCTCGAGGTCCTTGACCAGGGAGGCCTCGGTGTAGCGGGCTGGCGGAGTCGTCGCGTGGCCTTCTGCGCGCAGGTCGGCGCAGTCCAAGCCCTGGCCCTCGCGCACGGAGGGCAGCCTGCGGTCGGCTGCTCGCCCGGTCTGACCTGGACTCTCCCGGTCGCGGACGTCGTCGGTGCCCTCCTCGTAGGCAGCGAGGAAGCCGGCGAAGAGGGTGACGGTCCCCGAGGCGCTGAACTCGACCCGCCGCGCATCGGCCGTCGTGGCGCCTATCCGGACCGTCGTGGTGGCCAGGCGGGCATCGGCCATCTGGGAGGCGATGGTGCGCGTCCAGATGAGGTCGTAGAGGGCGAACTCGTCAGCTCCGACCGTGCCCGCCAGCGCCGTGGGGTGACGGAACTCCTCGCCCGCGGGCCGGATGGCCTCGTGTGCCTCCTGGGCGTTCTTGACCCGACTCTCGTACGTGCGGGGCTGCGCGGCGAGGTGATCCTGGCCGAAGAGCGCGACGACCGTGCGCCGCGCGGCCGCCAGCGCCGCAGCCGACAAGGAGGTGGAGTCGGTCCGCATATAGGTGATATGGCCGTTCTCGTACAGACTCTGCGCGGCTCGCATCGTGCGCTGTGCGCCCCAGCGGAACTTGCGCGAGGCCTCCTGCTGCAGGGTCGATGTCATGAAGGGTGCAGAGGGCCTCCGTGTGGTCGGCTTCTCCTGTACCGAGATCACCGCGAAGGCGGCCCCGTCCAGAGCAATGACGATGTCGGTGGCCGTCCGCTCGTCGAGGGCGAGCACCGCGTTGGCCAGGGCGCTCTGCTTGAGCTGGCCGTCCTCGCCGAAGTCAGACCCGGTGGCCACCCTACGGCCCTCGACCGAGACGAGCTTGGCCGGGAATGAACCGTCCTCGGCGTGGAACGTGCCGATCGCGTCCCAGTAGCCGGCCGAGCGGAAGGCGATGCGAGCACGCTCGCGGTCCACGACGAGCCTGGTCGCCACGGACTGGACGCGCCCTGCCGAGAGTCCCGGGAGCACTTTGCGCCAGAGCACTGGCGAGACCTCGAACCCGAAGAGCCTGTCGATGAGCCGGCGGGCCTCCTGGGCGTCGACCAGGTCCTGGTCCAGCTCCCGGGTGTTGGCTGCCGCGGCCGCGATGGCCTCCTTGGTGATCTCGTGGAAGACCATCCGGCGGACCGGCACCTTCGGGTCGAGAACCTCCCGCAGGTGCCAGGCGATCGCCTCGCCCTCCCGGTCCTCGTCCGTCGCGAGCCAGAGCTCGTCCGCGCTGGCCAGGGCCGCCTTGAGCTCGCGGACCTTCCCGCGCTTCTCCCCGGGAACCACGTAGTAGGGCTTGAACCCGTTGTCGACATCGATCGCCATCCGCGACCAGGCGTGGCCCCGGATGTTGGTGGGCACCTCATCGGCTGTGCGGGGGAGATCCCGAACGTGCCCGATGGAGGCCTGGACGTCGAATCCCTGGCCGAGGTAGCCCTGGATGGTCCGGGCCTTGGCCGGGGACTCGACGATCACGAGCCTGCGGGTTGCCGATGCGCGTGCTGCTGCGGGCACTTTCAACTGATCCTGTTCTGCTGCTGGGGCCCGCCGCCGCACCGCCTGAGCGGGCTCCGGCAGATCACTGCCCCAACGTTGCCTGGGGTCGCTGCTCCCGAACGTCGAACTCGCCTGCGGGGTCGACGTCGGACGCGGACTGCGTGGACGGAGTATGACCCGAAAGTCCCTGCCCCGACGAATGCTGGGCCTGGATCTCCTCGGCGTACTCGGCATCCACCTCCTCGGCGATGTCGTCGATCATCTCCTCGCCCACGCCGCGGTAGCGCTTGGATGCGACGACCGATCCCACCACCAGCGCGACCGCACTCAGGGCGATGGTCAGGCGCAGACCCGTCTGGCCGGCGATGGTCATCGCGACGACGGCCGGAGCGATGAGCAGCGCCACCAGGTTCATCACCTTGAGCAGCGGGTTGATGGCGGGGCCGGCGGTGTCCTTGAACGGGTCGCCCACCGTGTCGCCGATGACGGTCGCAGCGTGCGCCGGGGAGTGCTTGCCGCCGAGGTTGC
>CAZWXF010000035.1:19427-25274 GCA_964638055.1 uncultured Bifidobacteriaceae bacterium
GTGTCGCCGATGACGGTCGCAGCGTGCGCCGGGGAGTGCTTGCCGCCGAGGTTGCCGTCCTCGACGAACTTCTTGGCGTTGTCCCAGGCCCCACCGGAGTTCGCGAGGAACACCGCCATCAGCGTGCCCGTGGCGATGGTGCCCGCGAGGAAGGTGCCCAGCGCTCCGACGCCCAGGCCGAACCCGACCGCGATCGGGGTCATCACGGCCAGGAGGCCCGGCGTGCTCAGCTCCCGCAGCGAATCGCGGGTCACGATGTCGACGACCTTGCCGTACTCGGGCAGCTCGGTTCCGGCCATGATCCCCGGGTGCTCGCGGAACTGACGGCGCACCTCGTAGATGACTGCACCGGCGGCACGCGACACGGCGTTGATCGCCAGGCCGGAGAACATGAAGACCACCGCGGCGCCGATGAGCAGGCCCACGAGGTTGCGCGGATTCGCCACGTCCAGGACGCCCAGGTACTGGCCCAGTCCCGCCAGGTCCTCCAACGCACCCGCGGCGGTCTGGCCGGCATCCGCGGCCGCCTCGGTCACGGCCGAGCGGAAGGCTCCGAACAGCGCGGTCGCGGCGAGCACCGCCGTGGCGATGGCGATGCCCTTGGTGATGGCCTTGGTGGTGTTGCCGACCGCGTCGAGGCGGGTGAGGATCACAGCACCCTCGCCCTTGACGTCGCCGGACATCTCTGCGATGCCCTGGGCGTTGTCCGAGACTGGGCCGAATGTGTCCATGGACACGATCACGCCGACGGTGGTGAGCAGGCCGCAACCGGCCAGGGCGATGGCGAAGAGGCTGAGCACCATGGAGCCGCCGCCCAGCGAGAAGGCGCCGAAGACGGCAGCCGCGATGAGCAGTGCCGAGTAGACGGCCGACTCGAGGCCGACCGAGATCCCGGAGAGGATCACGGTCGCCGAACCTGTCAGGGCGGACTTGGCGACATCGTCCACCGGTCGCCGGCCGGTCTCGGTGAAGTACCCGGTGAGCTGCTGGATGGCTGCCGCGAGCACGATGCCGATGAGCACCGCGAGGATCGCGAGGATGCGCGGGTTGTACGCCTCTGCGGTGACGACGTCCATGCCGAGGGCATCCAGGCGGATGCCGGAGATCAGGGTGAGCCTGTCGGGAAGGAATGCGAACGCCGCGATCGCGACCAGGACCGCTGACAGGCCGGCGGAGATGAAGAAGCCCCTGTTGATGGCGGTCATGCCGGAGCGGTCGCCCGTGCGCGGGGTCACCGCGAAGATGCCGACGACGGCGGTCACGACTCCGATCGCGGGAACGACGAGCGGGAACACCAGGCCGAGGGAGCCGAACGCCGTGGTGCCCAGGATGAGGGCGGCGACCAGGGTCACCGCGTAGGACTCGAAGAGGTCGGCAGCCATGCCGGCGCAGTCGCCGACGTTGTCGCCCACGTTGTCCGCGATCGTCGCCGCATTGCGCGGATCGTCCTCGGGGATCTGAGCCTCCACCTTGCCCACCAGGTCGGCGCCCACGTCGGCGGCCTTGGTGAAGATGCCGCCACCCACACGCATGAACATCGCAAGGAGGGCGGCACCGAAGCCGAAGCCCTCGAGGACGCGGGGCGCCTCACCCTGGTAGACCAGAACGACCAGTGCCGCGCCGAACAGGCCCAGGCCGACGGTGAACATGCCCGCAACGCCGCCCGTGCGGAACGCCAGGCGCATGGCCTGCTGCTCTCCGGAGTCGCGGGCCGCCGCCGCGACGCGGACATTGCCCCGTACCGCGAGCCACATCCCGAAGTACCCGGTGAGGGCGGAGAACCCGGCGCCCACGAGGAAGAACAGGGATCGCCCGATCCGCTCGCTCATCGAGTGCGCGGGAAGGAGGAAGAGGAGGAAGAAGACCAGCACCGCGAAGACGCTCAGCGTCTTGAACTGCCGGTTGAGATACGCCGATGCACCTTCCTGGATCGCCGCCGCGATCTGCTTCATCCGGGGCGTGCCCTCGTCGGCGGCCAGCACCTCCTTGGCCAGGAAGGCGGCCACGCCCAGAGCGGCCAGGGCGACCGCGCCCACGATGGCCACAGTCAGTAGTTGGCTGCCTTCCAGGGTTGCTGCGGAGGCTACCTCTGTTCGCACGTGCGACTCCTCTATGTACTGCGGCGCTCTGCGGCGGCTGGGTGCTCGGACGGTACGGCCGGGGTCGGACAACGCGGCATGCGCGTGGTCGACCCCCCGGGCCGAGCAGGTGTGGCGGTCAGTCTAAAGGCCCTCCGACGCAGCTCAAGCACCCCCCCGATCGCGGGATCGACGGCCCTGTGGGCGCATACGGAGCCGTAGGCCGGCGCGCACCGCGCCGGGGGTTTCTCCGGGCGACCCGGGACCGACGCTTGGCCAGTGCCCCAGCCCTCAGTCGGCGCCGGCGTCGAACAGGTCCTCGGCCAGGGGCCAGGCCAACCTCACGCAGCATCCCGAGCCACAGGGTTCGACGTCGCACTCCAGGGCCAGCGCAGATGCAACCGCAAGGGCCACGCCTGCGTCCTCATCTGCGAAATCGGCTGACGTCGCCTCGCACACACGGACGGTGAAGAGGTCGTCGTCGTCGCTGATGTCCACGACGACCGGGTCCCCCAGACCCGCCCGCTGCTGGCGCAGCACCGATCGGGCGATGATCTCACCCACCGCGAGGCGGATCTCGTCGATCCGATCCTCGGGAACCCCGCAGCGGCGGGCCGCCGCGGTGGTGACCAGACGGGCGGTGCGGACGTGCTCCGCCTGCGGCGGGATCGTCACCGTCGCAGTCGCCATGCCCGCCTCACCTGCTCTCGTCCGGCCCGGATACCGTTTGTACACCCGCAGCGGCCCAACTACTCGTCAGCCGGCCAGGGCTGCGGCAAGTGTGTCGAAGATCGGCAGGGAAGCCGACAGACCGGTCACCTCGAACGGCCGGGCGACGCGGCGACTCGTGATGACCAGGCGCAACGACCCCCCTGAATGTCGAGCTGTCTTCAGCCCCTTCACCAGGACGCCGAGCCCGGAGGAATCGAGGAACTCGACCCCGGACAGGTCCACCACGACGTCCGCCCCGCTCGCGAGCTTGTCGTGGAGGGGCGCGTCCAGCACAGGGGCTGTGAAGATGTCCACCTCGCCCATCACCGACAGAACCCAGACCTGGGCCACCTGCTCAGCCGTGACCTGCATCCGGCGACCTCCTCCCCGTTCCTGCCCCAACCTTGGCACAGGGGAGGCCCGGGGTGGACGGCGAGAGGCTGGGCGCGACGCGCCGGGGGGGAGGCCAAAGGCCAGGACCGGCGGGCTGGACACCTCGCCGCCCGGTCGGCCCTGCCACGCCTTGTCCGGGCGATTCTTCGCATCCACCGCCCCATGGGCGAGGATGCCGCTCGTGGGAGAGCAGGCCGTGCTGGCTCCTCCTGGCGAGTCGATGCCGGGGCCAGCGCTGACGCCCCAGGGCCCGGGAGGCCCGGGGGACGATGACGCGCGCCCGGCCGCCGCCCGAGACATGGGCGACTGGCTCCATGACCAGAAGGCGGTTCGCGCGGTGGTCCGGTTGCCGCGCGCGGGGGGCCGCACAGTGCCGTGGCCTGACTGGGTGCCCACGGAGGTCGAGGCGGCCTATCGCCGCCTGGGAGTGGCGCGTCCTTGGGCGCACCAGGCCGCGGCCGCCGAGTTCGCGCGGGCCGGCCGCCACGTCATCCTCGCGACGGGAACCGGCTCGGGGAAGTCGGCTGCGTTCGGGATGCCGGCTCTGGCGGCGATCACCGAGCCCTCCGCCCGACCTGCGGGTCGCGGGCCCACTGTGCTCTATCTCGCGCCTACGAAGGCGCTGGCTCATGACCAGCTCGCCGGTCTTGCGGCCCTGGGGATACCTGGACTCAGGATCGCGACCCTTGACGGGGACACGCCTGCCGAGGACCGTCGCTGGGCCCGCACGCATGCGCGGTGGCTGCTGACGAACCCCGACATGCTGCACCGAGGGGTGCTCCCCCAGCACGACAGATGGCGCTCCTTCCTCCGGGAGCTTCGCTTCATCGTCGTGGACGAGGCGCATCACTACCGAGGCATGTTCGGCGCACACACTGCCGTGGTTCTCAGGCGGCTGCACCGTCTGGCGGTGCTGCACGGCGCCAGGCCGACGTTCATCGCGGCATCGGCCACCCTGGCGGACCCCGGCATGACTGCGGCGCGCCTCCTGGGCGTCACCAGCGAGGTGGTCGCACTGGATGAGGCTGCGCACGGCGAGGTCGAGCTGTTCCTCTGCGACGCAGGAGCACTGTCTGTGGGGGCGTCCGGCGAGGCCCGGGGACTGCCCGCTGCGATGGTCATGAGCCGCATGGTCGAGTCCGGAGTCCGTACCCTCACGTTCGCTCGGTCTCGTCGAGTCGCGGAGGCCATCGCCGCCGAGGTGCAGGACTCGGGGCCCGCCGGCCGGCGGGTGATGGCATACAGGGGCGGCTATCTCCCCGAGGAACGACGCGCCCTGGAAGCCGGGCTAAGGGGCGGCAGCCTCCTGGGACTGGCCAGTACCAACGCCCTGGAGCTGGGCATCGACATCAGTGGGTTGGACGCTGTGGTGATGTCCGGATGGCCGGGAACCAGGGCGTCGTTCTGGCAGCAGGTCGGCCGGGCTGGCAGGCGCGGTGGTTCGGCAACGGCCGTGCTTCTCGCCGGGGACGACCCGCTGGATCACTACGTCGTGAACCATCCGGAGGTGATCACGGGAGACCCGATCGAGGCTGTCGTCCTGGATCCCGCCAATCCCTACGTCCTGGCCGGCCAGCTCTGCGCCGCGGCTTCCGAGAGCCCTCTTCTCGATGAGGGCCTGACTCGCTGGTTCGGGGCGGGGGCGACCGCCGTGTGCCAGGCCCTTGCCGAGGGTGGCCTCCTGCGTCGCCGTCGCGACGGCTGGTACTGGACCAGGGACCGTGGGGCGCCCGATCTGGTCGACCTGCGTGGCGGCGGCGCGCCGGTCCGGGTGGTGGAGTGCGCAACCGGCAGGCTGCTGGGAACCGTCGATCGCGGCGGCGCCGCTGCGACGGTGCACCCCGGGGCGATCTATGTGCACCAGGGAGCGACGTTCGAGGTGAAGGAGCTGGACCTGGCCGACGGCGTGGCACTGGCTCGGCCGATCCTCACCGACATGGCCACGCAGGCACAGTCCAGGGCGGTCGTCTCGATCATCGCCGAGCGACAGGCGCAGGCCTGGGCCGGGTGCCGGCTCGCGTTCGGCGACGTCGAGGCGACCAGCCAGGTCACCGGGTTCCTGCGCCGACGCCGACGCAGCGGTGAGGTCGTCTCGGGGCACACCCTCGACCTCCCCCCGAGCGTGCTGCGCACCACGGGGGTCTGGTGGGAGCTCGGCGTGGACCTCGTCCGCGACGCGCGAATCGGGCCTGACGAGCTCCCCGGCGCACTTCACGCCCTGGAGCACGCTGCGATCGGGATGCTGCCGCTGCTGGTCACGTGCGACCGCTGGGACCTGGGCGGCGTGTCCACTCCCGCCCATGCACAGCGCGGCCTGCCAATGATCTTCGTCTACGACGGTCACCCTGGGGGCGCCGGATTCGCCGAGCGCGGGTTCCATCTCGCGAGAACCTGGCTGAGGGCCACCCGCGACGTGATCGCGGACTGCGCCTGCGAGGACGGATGCCCGCGATGCGTGCAGTCGCCCAAGTGCGGCAACGGCAACAACCCGCTGGACAAGCGCGCCGCCACACGATTGGCGACGACCCTGCTCGGGCCGCTCGGCCAGTGATCGGCCGAGCCGTCGAGACCCGCGCCGGTCGAGCCCCACGTCGGTCGAGCCCGTAGATACCAGCACCCACGTCGGTCGAGCCCGTCGAGACCACGCCCAAGCCACCGTGCGATG
>CAZWXF010000036.1:0-2303 GCA_964638055.1 uncultured Bifidobacteriaceae bacterium
AGTTGACCCTCGTGCTCACGCAACGGTGAGGATGAGGAGGGACCATGGCGAAGTACCTGACAAGGGCCATGATGGTCCTGGCCGATGACCGACCGCGCTCGAAAGGGGCCATCGGAACGGCATTGCGCTATTCGCCGCACACTGTAGCGCTGGTCGCCAAGGAAGGCACATCGGTCCCCGGTGTCGACGACGTCCAGCTCGCGGGGCGGGGCGGCCACAACATCGACACGCTCTTCAAGCGCGCCGCCGAGGCGGAGATCCCCTGGCTCGCCATCCCGCGCGACCACGCCACCCCCCAGCAGCTGCTGGCGGAGGTCCTCGAAGCCACGGGACGGCACTCCAGCAGGCATATGCCCGGATTCGCCGTGCTCTTCGCGAATTCCGAGGAACGCGAGATCCGACGCATCCTCGCAGTCATCGACCGCTCGGAGGGGAATCTCTCAGGGTTGATGGTCCTGGCCGGGGTCTCGGCGGCCATCGCGACCGGCGCCCACCTCGATGTGCTGCTCCTGGGTGCACCCGGTGAGCAGATCGACGAGGACCACGCGCGCGCCTCGCTGAGCGTCTCGCGGGCCAAGGAGCTGTTCGAACGGGCCCAGCGCCTTGCCGCGGACTCACCGGAGACGGCCACATGGATCGTCGTGGAGCACGTGCCCGACCGCGTGGGAATCGTCCTGGACCAGGTCCGCGCGGGCGACTACGACCTGGTCATGGACGACCTGGGGTCCGTGAAGCTCGGCGGGCGGATGGGCCGGGGCGGCCGCCTCAAGCGCGTGCTGGCCACGGGGGGACCGGGCGAGACGCCGCTGGCCCTCCTGGCCAGGACCGAGGTGCCTGTGATGCTCGTCCTGGACGCAGTCCAGCTGGGGCTCATCCCGCCGGTCGTCGTCAAGGGCGGCGCCGGCGCAGTCCTTGCACTGGGCATCGCCGCGAGCGCCACGCCGGCGAACGCCGCCTCCGGCTCGTTCCTCGGCGGGGACACGACCACGTCGATCTCCCAGCAGGTCGACCAGACCCAGAACGAGCTCCAGCGCATCCTCAATCCCGCGCCGCCGCCGGTCGAGGGGGTTGCCGCCGAGGAGGCGGCGACGGACGGAGGTGTCGTGGAGGACGCCCAGCCCGTCGAGGCGCAGGCGGACGGGGAGGATCAGGCTGCGGACGAGAAGGAGAAGGATGACGAGAAGGCCCCCTCCCTCGACGAGGTCCAGGACGCCCAGAAGGAGGCCGACAAGTCGAAGGAGGAGATGAAGGAGGCCGAGGAGGACCTCGAGAAGGCCGAGGAGACGGTCCAGGAGACCGAGGAGGCGATCGACGAGACCGTCGATGAGGCGGCCGACGTGAACGAGGAGCTCGCGCAGGCCGAGGCTGAGTACCAGGACGCCCAGGAGCACGCCGACGACCTGGCGGCCAAGGCCAGCGGGGTCTCCGGGGTCCTGACGGGCACCACGCAGGAGGACGTCGCAGCTGCCGAGGCGGAGGCGGCCAATGCCGCCGCTGCTCTGGCCGAGGTCGAGCAGGAGGCCTCGCGAACCGTCGCGGAGTACGACACGACTGTCGAGGTCGCCCAGGACGCCAACGAGGAGGTCTCCGAGGCCGCCGAGCAGGCCGAGGCCGCGGCCGAGGAGTACGGCGAGGCCGCTCAGACCGCAGACGAGATGGAGGAGGGCCTCGAGGGTGTCCGGATCGACCCCATCGCCGAGGGTGAGTACACCGAGAGCGCCCACTACGGCGACCACGGTGATGCCTGGAGCACCGGGGTCCACACCGGCGAGGACTACGCAGCACCCACGGGTACCACGGTCATGGCGGCGGCCAACGGGACGGTCGTGTACGCCGGCTACGACGGTGCCTACGGCAATCGCGTCGTCATCGAGCACGAGGACGGCTACTACACGACGTACAACCACCTGTCCTCGATCACGGTCTCCGTCGGGGACGAGGTCACGGTGGGTGACAAGATCGGGGAGGTTGGCAACACCGGCAATTCGTTCGGATCGCACCTGCACTTCGAGGTGACCCAGGGCGGAGACGGGTGGTCCAGTGGCAGCTTCGTCGACCCCCATGACTGGCTTGCGGACAGCGCCTGACCCTGCCCCCCCGGGCCTCCGCTCCCGCTGAGGCCCGCTCCAGGGGGGATACGAACGCGCCGAGCGGGTCTCGACGGGGCTGGGTCTCGACGGGGCTGGGTCTCGACGGGCTCGACCGGCGGGGTGTGACGGGGCTGGGTCTCGACGGGGCTGGGTCTCGACGGGCTCGACCGGCGGGTGTGACGACGGGCTCGGTCTCGACGGGCTCGACCGGCG
>CAZWXF010000036.1:2403-25095 GCA_964638055.1 uncultured Bifidobacteriaceae bacterium
GGTCTCGACGGGCTCGACCGGCGCTCAGGTCAGGCGACGAGCGTGAGCTGGCGTGCTCCGTCACCGGGAGTGACCGTGACCGTGGATCCGTCACGGAAGTCGCCGGACAGCACCCCGCGGGCGAGCGGGTCCCCGATCGCCGTCTGGATCAGCCGACGCAGCGGCCGGGCACCGTAGAGCGGGTCGTATCCGTGATCGGCCAGCCAGCTGCGGGCAGCGGGATCGACCTCCAGCGTGATCCGCCGGTCGGCAAGGCGCCGGCGCAGCCGCTCGACCTGGATGTCGACGATCAGGGCGAGGTCGGCCATCGTGAGCGACTCGAAGACGATCGTGTCGTCCAGCCGGTTCAGGAACTCCGGCTTGAGAGACGCCCGGACCACCGCCATGACCTCGTTGCGGCGCTGCTCGTCGGTCATGAACTGCTCCATGAGCACGTGTGAGCCCAGGTTGGAGGTCAGGATCAGGATCGCGTTGCGGAAGTCGACCGTCCGGCCCTGGCCGTCCGTGAGGCGTCCGTCATCGAGGACCTGCAGCAGCAGGTCGAAGACCTCGGGATGCGCCTTCTCCACCTCGTCGAGCAGGACGACCGTGTAGGGACGCCGCCGCACAGCCTCGGTCAGCTGGCCTCCCTCCTCGTAGCCCACGTATCCCGGTGGGGCCCCGACGAGCCGGGCGACGGAGTGCTTCTCGCCGTACTCGCTCATGTCGATCCGGGTGATCGCACGCTCGTCGTCGAAGAGGAACTCGGCCAGTGCGCGGGCAAGCTCGGTCTTGCCCACACCGGTCGGCCCGAGGAAGAGGAACGACCCTGTCGGGCGGTCGGGGTCGGAGATGCCTGCGCGGGCCCGCCGCACGGCGTCGGACACGGCGCGCACCGCGGCCTCCTGGCCGACGACCCGTCGAGAGAGCTCGCCCTCCATGCGCAGCAACTTCTGGCTCTCGCCCTCCAGCAGACGGCCCGCAGGTATCCCCGTCCAGGCGGCCACCACGTCCGCGATGTCGTCTGGCCCGACCTCCTCGGAGACCATGGCGGAACGGGAGTTGGCCAGCTCGCTGGCCTGTGCCAGGTCGTGCTCGGCAGCGGGGATGTCCGCGTAGAGGATCCGGGCCGCCGTCTCGAAGTCGCCCTGGCGCTGGGCCAGCTCGGCGTTCACGCGCAGCTCGTCGATCTGCATCTTGAGCTCGCCCACCCGGTCCAGGCCCGACTTCTCCGCCTCCCACCGGGCCTGCAGCCCTCGCAGCTCCTCGGACCTGCTGGCAAGGTCGGCGCGCAGCTTTGCCAGCCTGCCAACGCTCGCCTCGTCGGTCTCCCGGGAGAGGGCCAGCTCCTCCATGCGAAGGCGGTCCACCGCCCGCTGGAGCTGGTCGATCTCGACCGGGGATGAATCGATCTCCATGCGGAGCCGGGAAGCCGCCTCGTCCACGAGGTCGATCGCCTTGTCCGGCAGGAACCGGGCGGTGACATAGCGGTCCGACAGGGTGGCTGCCGCGACCAGGGCGGCGTCGGCGATCGAGACCTTGTGATGGGCCTCGTACTTCTCCTTGAGCCCTCGCAGGATCGCGATCGTGTCCTCGACGCTCGGCTCGCCGACCAGCACCTGCTGGAACCGGCGCTCGAGCGCGGCGTCCTTCTCGATGTGCTCGCGGTACTCGTCCAGCGTGGTCGCCCCGACCATCCGCAGCTCGCCGCGGGCCAGCATCGGCTTGAGCATGTTGGAGGCGTCCATCGCGGAGTCGCCCGCGGACCCGGCGCCGACCACGGTGTGCAGCTCGTCGATGAAGGTGATGACCTGGCCCTCACTGGCCGAGATCTCTGAGAGCACCGCCTTGAGGCGCTCCTCGAACTCGCCCCGGTACTTCGCCCCGGCGACCATCGCGGCCAGGTCCAGGGCGACCAGCCGCTTCCCACGCAGCGACTCCGGGACGTCGCCGGCCACGATCCGCTGCGCGAGGCCCTCCACGACCGCGGTCTTGCCAACGCCCGGCTCACCGATGAGCACGGGGTTGTTCTTCGTGCGGCGCGAGAGCACCTGGATGACCCGGCGGATCTCGGCGTCCCGTCCGATGACCGGGTCCATCCGGCCGGCGCGGGCTCGAGCGGTCAGGTCGACGCTGTACTTCTCCAGGGCCTTGAAGCTGCCCTCGGGATCGGCGGAATCGACGCGGCGTCCACCTCGGGCGGCGTCCAGCGCCTGGACCAGTGCCTCGGGTGTGGCCCCCACCGCCGCCAGGTCCGGGCCGGTGGGCGCGTCCGGGGCAGCGAGCGCGACCAGAACGTGCTCGGTGGAGACGAAGCTGTCCCCGCGCGTGGTGGCGAGATCGCCGGCGGCCTTGAGCACCCGGTAGGTCGGCTGGGCGAGGTCGGCGCTGGCCACGGTCGCGCCCGAGGCGCGCGGCAGCGCCTCGACCCTGCGCTGCACCCGGGCGCGGAGGGCGGGCAGGTCCACCCCGAGACCGTCCAGGAGCGCCGTGGCGATCCCGTCGGTCTGGTCGAGCAGGGCGGCCAGGACGTGCGCGGGTTCGACATGTGCGTTCCCGCGGCCGGCAGCCTCGCGCACGGCGACCTGGAGCGCCTCGGTGGTTCTGTTGGTGAACTGCTGTTCGGCCACGGTCGGCTCCTCCTCCTCGTCGGCCGGTCAGGATGTGTGGTCTCGGAGGCAGGCGGCCTCCCACCCGGGCAAGGTCGTGGCGGGCGTCCTCAACGCCTGCGCTGGGGACGCCAGACGACCAGCGCCGTCGAGCGCTGCTCGGACTCCAGGGCATCGAGGCGACGGCGCACCCGTTCGAGCTGCTCCTCCAGGTCGAGTATCCGCATGATCCCCGTGAGGTTGACCCCGTCGGCGGCCAGCCGCTGCACCTCCTTGAGGCGGTGGATGTCGCGCACCGAGTAGAGCCGGTTGCGGCCCACCGTCCGGTTCGGTGACACCAGCCCGAGGCGGTCGTACTGTCGCAGCGTCTGGGGGTGCAGCCCGGCAAGGGCCGCAGCCACCGAGATGGCGTAGACCGGGGTCTCCTCGTCGAACTCGATCACGTCTCACCTCCCGCCGAGAGGCTGCCCATGAGGTGTATCCGGGGATCGGGCTCGCCGGCGGCGTCCACGAACTGCGCCAGGGCCGTGCGGGCGGCGTCGTTGAGGTTGCGGGGGACGACCACCTCGACGGTGACCAGCAGGTCGCCGTTGGTCCCGTCCCGCCGCCCGGCTCCCCGGCCTCGCACCCGGAACGAGCGTCCGCTGGCGGTGCCCGGCGGGATCCGGAGCTTCACCTGGCCACCCCGCGGGAGCGGAACCGGGATCTCGGCGCCCAGGGCCGCCTCGGCGAAGCGGACGGGAACGGTCACGCTGACGTTGTCGCCGGTCCGGGCGAAGACAGGATCGGCGGTCACGTGGACCACGATGAACAGATCCCCGGGCGGGCCGCCGTTCTCGCCCGCCGCGCCCTTGCCCCTCAGCCGGATGCGGCTGCCATCGGTGACGCCAGCCGGTATCCGCGCCTGGACGGGGCGCGTCGCCCGGGCCCGGCCAGAACCGGAGCACTCGGGGCACGGGCTGTCCACCACGATGCCCCGACCCCGGCACTCGCGGCACGGCTCGGGGACTGCGAAGGTCCCCTCACTGCGCAGCGTCTGACCAGCGCCGTTGCAGGTCGGGCACATCCGGGGGGATGTGCCCGGTGCGGCACCGCTGCCCGAGCAGGCAGGGCATGGCTCCTCGGAGGTCAGCCGCAGGCCCACCGTGACCCCGTCGAGGGCCTCGCCGAAGGCGATGGTGGCCTCGCTCTCGAGGTCGGCGCCGCGGCGCGGCGTTCGGATCGTCGTTGTCGCGGTGCGGCCCCCGCCCCGGTTGAAAAGGCCTCCCAGGACGTCGCCGAACACCCCGCCGACGCCTCCGGACTGGCGCATCTGGTGGAGCAGGTCGTCCATGTTCACGTTCTGGCCATTCCCGCCCGGGAACCTGCCGGTGGAGCGACTGCCGGGCCCGAAGAGGCTGCGGGCCTCGTCGTACTCCTGGCGAGTCTTGGGGTCCGACAGGACGTCGTAGGCCTCCGAGACCTCCTTGAACCTCGCCTCGGCCGCGGCGTTGTCCGGGTTCTTGTCGGGATGGTGCTTCACGGCGAGGGCGCGGTAGGCCTTCTTGATCTCCTCGGCCGATGCGTCCTTCTTGACGCCGAGCGCCTTGTAGAAGTCCTTGTCGATCCAGTCGCGCGCGCTCACCGCACCCTCACCTCCTGTCCGCGTCCTCAGTCCGTGCCCGCCACAGCCACCCGGGCCGGCCGGACGATCCGCCCGTTCATCACGTAGCCGGCCTGGAAGACCGCCACCACCGTCGGGGTGTCGATGCCCTCGACCGACTGCACCATGAGTGCCTCGTGCCGCGTGGGGTCGAAGGCTTCCCCCACCTCGCCGAAAGGCGTCAGGCCGAGCTTGGCCACGACGGACTCCAGCGACTCACCCACCGCACGGAAGGCTCCGACCAGCTCGTCGTGCTGGCGGGCCCGGCCGATGTCGTCCAGCACCGGTAGCAGCTCGACCAGGGCGGCCTCGACGGCCCGCTGCCGGACCAGCTCCCGATCGCGCTCCACCCGCTTGCGGTAGTTGGAGTACTCGGCGTGGACGCGCTGCAGGTCGGCGGTGAGCGCGGCAACCTGCTCGCCCGAGGCCGTGCTGCCCGCCACGGCACTGGCCTCAGCCTCTGCCGCAGCGAACTGCGCCTCGATGGAATCGGCGTCCAACGCCTCGGCCAGAAGCGCGTCGGCCTCCGCGGCAGCCGCCGACGTGGGCTCCACGAACTCTCCCTCGATCAGCTCATCCTCGACCGGTTCGCCCTCGACCGGTTCGCCCTCGACGCCATGCTCGCCCTGATCGGCGTAGGCCTGGGCCTCCTCATCCCGAGCCACCCCGGGCCGGACGTCCAGGGGGTCGGCACCCTGCTGGCCACGGGCCCCGGTGGGCTCATCGCCCTGGGGGACCGGTGCGCCCTCCTGACGGTCGGTCACCTCTGGCCTTCCTCGTCCACGATCTCGGCGTCGATCACCTCGTCGTCAGCCGATGGCGAGGACCCGTCGGCCCCGGGGCCAGCCGTCGCCGCGCTGGACTGGGCCGCCGCATACATCGCCGTGCCCAAGGCCTGCGATGCCACCGCAACCTTCTCGGACGCGACCTTGATCGCCTCGACGTCGCTGCCCTCCAGGGCCCTGCGCAGCTCGGCGAGCGGCTCGTCGACGTTCGCCTTGGCGTCAGCCGGAACGGCGTCGGCGTTGTCACGCAGGAACTTGTCCGTCTGGTACACCAGCGACTCTGCCTGGTTGCGGACCTCGGCCTCCTCCCGGCGACGGTGATCCTCTGCGGCGTGGGCCTCGGCGTCACGCATCATCCGGTCGATGTCCTCCTTCGGCAACGCGGAGCCGCCGGAGATCGTCATCTTCTGCTCCTTGGCGGTCGCCAGGTCCTTGGCGGACACGTGGACGATGCCGTTGGCGTCGATGTCGAACGTGACCTCGATCTGCGGGATGCCGCGCGGGGCCGGCGGCAGGCCGGTCAGCTCGAACGTGCCGAGCTTCTTGTTGAAGGCCGCCATCTCCCGCTCGCCCTGGTACACCTGGATGAGCACGGAGGGCTGGTTGTCGTCGGCTGTGGTGTAGATCTGGGAGCGCTTGGTCGGGATCGTGGTGTTGCGCTCGATGAGCTTGTTCATGATCCCTCCCTTGGTCTCGATGCCCAGGCTCAGCGGGGTGACGTCGAGCAGCAGCACGTCCTTGACCTCACCCTTGAGTACCCCGGCCTGCAGGCTGGCGCCCAGGGCGACGACCTCGTCGGGATTCACGCCCTTGTTGGGCTCCTTGCCGTTGGTCAGCTCGCGGACGACGTCGGACACCGCTGGCATGCGGGTCGAGCCGCCGACGAGGACCACCTGGTCGATGTCCGCCACGGAGATCCCGGCGTCCTTGATCACCTGGGCGAAGGGGGCCCGCGTGCGGTTGAGCAGGTCGGCGGTCAGCTCCGTGAACTTCGCTCGGGAGAGCGTCTCGTCCAGGTGGAGCGGACCTTCGGCCCCGGCGGTGATGTAGGGCAGGTTGATTCCTGTCTGCAGGCTGGAGCTCAACTCGATCTTCGCCTTCTCCGCGGCCTCCCGCAGCCGCTGCATCGCCATCTTGTCGCGCGACAGGTCGATGCCGTGGGCGTTCTTGAACTGCCCGACGAGCCAGTCGACGACGCGCTGGTCCCAGTCGTCACCGCCCAGGTGGTTGTCACCAGATGTTGCCTTGACCTCGACCACGCCGTCGCCGATCTCGAGCAGCGAGACGTCGAATGTGCCGCCACCGAGATCGAAGACGAGGATCCGCTGCTCGCGGTCGGCCTTGTCCAGCCCGTAGGCCAGCGCCGCCGCCGTGGGCTCATTGATGATCCGGGAGACCTTCAGCCCGGCGACCTCGCCAGCCTCCTTGGTCGCCTGCCGCTGGGCGTCGTTGAAGTACGCCGGGACGGTGATGACCGCCTCGGCGACCGCCTCGCCGAGGTAGGCCTCCGCATCGCGCTTGAGCTTGCCCAGCACGCGAGCACTGATCTCCTGCGGGGTGAAGCCCTTGCCGTCGATGTCGATCGAGAAGCCCGCTTCGCCCATATGTCGCTTGATGGAGCGGATGGTCCGGTCGGGATTGGTCACGGCCTGGCGCTTGGCAACCTCGCCGACGAGCACCTCACCGTTCTTGGCGAAGGCCACCACGGAAGGGGTGGTCCGGGCGCCCTCGGCGTTGGCGATGACGACCGGCTCACCCGCCTCGAGCACGGCGACACAGGAGTTCGTCGTGCCCAGGTCGATGCCGACTGCACGGCTCATGTTTGGGGTCCTTTCGGTGGTCGATCCCGCGAATACGGGTTGGCTCAGGTTCGGTCTCGGGCCGAGGTGGGCGAGACCATGCACCTATGCTTCCGCGGCTTCGACTTCTTGTCAAGCGAGCAGCATAGATCTTGAGTCGACTGGACTCATATTCCCGCATGGCGAGAGCCCCGCACCGCGGGCGGCGATGCGCGGCTGGCGTGACTGCGACAGGATTGCCGTGCTCGCCCCAGCCGGGCACCGCACGGAATCACCCGAGGGAAGGGAATCGCATGGCTACGACACGAAGGGCCGCCGCCGTCTGGAACGGCAACCTCCTGGAAGGCACGGGCAGGGTCACGCTCGAATCCTCCGGCGTCGGCACGTACCCGGTCTCCTGGCCCGCCCGGACCGAGGAGCCCAACGGCCTGACCAGCCCCGAAGAGCTCATTGCGGCGGCCCATTCGAGCTGCTTCTCGATGGAGCTGTCCTCCCGCCTGGCGAAGGCCGGCACGCCCCCGACGGAGCTTCGCACGTCGGCCGAGGTCGACTTCCAGCGCGGCACCGGGATCACCGCGATCCGCCTGCACGTCGAGGGCGACGTGCCAGGTCTGGACGCCGCGGGCTTCCAGGCCATCGCGGAGGGAGCGCTGACCGGATGCCCGGTGAGCAAGGCGCTTGCTGCCGTGCCGATCACGCTGACGGTCGGCTGACCATCACGAGCACCCCTGTCCTGACAGCGCCGCTCCCACATGCCCTGACCAGGATTACCCGTTCCATGGGGACTTTCGCTAAGTTACCCGCCAGTAGCCCCCGAGGTCGGAGTCGTCGGCACCCGGGGTGAGAATGGTCACCCAACGGGCCCAGCCCGGCGGCGGGCGGGACTGGACCTGGCAGGAGGCGTGGGATGGATCGGATGATGCTCATCAGGGCGACGGTGGGCGCGCTGCTCATCGTGGCGGCGGGGGGGCTCGCCCTGCGCCGGACGATCTTCCTCCAGGGGCTCATCCGATCCGGCCAACCGGCGATCGGGCGCACCGACCAGGTCCCCGCACGAGTCGAGACCCAGCTCACCGAGGTCCTGGGCCAGAAGAAGCTGCTCAAGTGGAGCGTGCCCGGCATGGCCCACGCCGCGGTGTTCGCCGGCTTCCTCGTCCTGTTCATCACAGTCCTCGAGGCGTTCGGCGAGCTGTTCATCGCGAACTTCGCATTCCCGATCATCGGGACCTGGCCGATCGTCCGGTTCGCCGAGGACGTGTTCGCCGTGCTCGTGCTCGTCGGGATCACGGCGTTCGCCTTCATCCGGCTGCGCAACGATCCCGCGGGGCAGGGCCGTGACTCCCGCTTCTTCGGCTCCCACACGTCGGGGGCCTGGCTCGTGCTGTTCATGATCTTCAACGTCGTCTGGACCCTGCTGCTGTACCGGGGCGCGAAGATCAACGCGCACGGCGGCGAGGGGATGGACGGCGCCGTGGTCTCGCATGCCGTTGCCGACCTGCTCGCGCCCCTGGGCCACACGGCCAACGAATGGCTGGAGACCATCGGGCTCTGGCTGCACTGCGGCGTGATCCTGAGCTTCCTGCTGCTGGTGCTGCACAGCAAGCACCTGCACATCTTCATCGCGCCCCTGAACGTCATGTTCTCCCGGCGTCCCGACGCCCTCGGGCCGCTGCTCGAGATGTACTCCGGGGAC
Organism: uncultured Bifidobacteriaceae bacterium; assembly: GCA_964638055.1. Taxonomy (GTDB): domain Bacteria; phylum Actinomycetota; class Actinomycetes; order S36-B12; family CAIYMF01; genus Prado023. The sequence continues at coordinate 10,911 of CAZWXF010000036.1, forward strand.
GAGAAGGTCGACTTCGAGGACCCGGCCGAGGATGCGACCTTCGGGCGCGGGCGGATCGAGGACTTCACCTGGAAGGGCCTGCTCGACCTGGCGACCTGCACGGAGTGCGGCAGGTGCCAGAGCCAGTGCCCTGCCTGGAACACCGAGAAGCCGCTGAGCCCGAAGCTCATGATCATGAACCTGCGCGACCACGCGTTCGCCAAGGCTCCCTACATCCTGGCCACGCAGGCCAAGAACGGCGGGAAGAACCTGGAGCCCGGCGAGGTCGACGAGGAGGTCCTGGCGCGGATGCCCGAGCGGGTGGCCGAAGAGGTCGCGCGCCCTCTCGTGGGTGACCGGGACTTCGACCCCCTGCGCGAGACCGACGGCTACGACGCATCCGGGCACCGCTCGCACGAGGGTGCCGTCATCGACGCGGACGCCCTCTGGTCGTGCACCACCTGTGGTGCCTGCGTGAACCAGTGCCCGGTCGACATCGAGCACATCGACCATTTCCTGGACATGCGCCGCCATCAGGTGATGATCGCCACGGAGTTCCCCAACGAGCTCAACGGACTGTTCAAGAACCTCGAGAACAAGGGCAATCCGTGGGGCATGAACGCCTCGAAGCGCGCCAGCTGGATGTCCGAGGTGGAGTTCGAGGTGCCGGTGTTCGGCGCCGAGGGCGAGGAGGAGATCCCCGCGGACGTCGAGTACCTCTTCTGGGTCGGCTGCGCAGGGGCGTACGAGGACCGCGCGAAGAAGACGACCAAGGCCGTCGCCGAGCTGCTGCACGTCGCCGGGGTGAAGTACATGGTCCTGGGCGACGGCGAGACCTGCACCGGCGATCCCGCGCGGCGCGCCGGCAACGAGTTCCTGTTCCAGATGCAGGCCCAGCAGAACGTCGAGATGCTCAACGAGATCAAGGCTCACAAGATCGTCGTCACCTGCCCGCACTGCATGAACACGATCGGTCGGGAGTACCCGCAGCTCGGCGGCAACTACGAGGTCGTCCACCACAGCCAGCTCCTGGCCACCCTGCTGAGCGAGGGACGCCTCACCCCCGTGACCCCCATCGACTCCAAGGTGACCTACCACGACCCCTGCTACCTCGGCCGGCACAACCAGGTGTACGTGCCGCCGCGCGAGCTGGTGGCCTCGGTCCCGGGCGTCCGCCTGGTCGAGATGGAGCGGTTCGCCGACAAGTCCTTCTGCTGCGGCGCAGGGGGCGCCCAGATGTGGATGGAGGAGCGTCTGGGCACGCGGATCAACCTCAACCGCGCCGACGAGGCCCTCGGGACGGGTGCGGACAAGATCGCCGTGGCCTGCCCGTTCTGCTCGGTCATGATGAACGACGCCGTGACGGTGCGGACCCAGGAGGCCGGCGCCGACCAGCCGCTGGCGCAGGTCGTCGACGTGGCCACCCTGGTGCTGGAGTCGGTGACCCGTCCCGCACCCGAGCTGGAGGCGGCCGAGGTCTGAGGCCCTCAGCCGGCCCACGCTGCTCGGGCCGGGCCGGTCACGGCCCGAGGTACGGGGGTCCGGCCGGGGGCCGGTCCAGACCTCGCAGGCTGGGGAGGGTGACGACGACCAGGCAGCACAGCCCCAGCGCGAGGCCCACCCCGACGTAGGCCACCTGCACGCCCCACCACTCGGCCCCAGCACCCACCAGCAGCATGCCCAGGGGCGCGGCGGCATTGAACGCCGCGGCCTGCACCCCATAGACGCGGCCCTGGACGTGCGCCGGGACGCGCTGCTGGACCAGCGCGTTGAGCAGCGGGTTGATGGGACCCCAGCCCAGGCCGAGCAGGAAGCCCGACATCACGAAGATCGGCAGCGGCGCCAGCAGGGCCATGGGCACGATCGCCACGGTCGTGACCACCATCACCGTCACCACGATCCTGTGACGGGTCATGCGAGCGGCGAGCCAGCCGTACGCGAAGGCTCCGATCATCGCTCCGGCAGCCAGCAGCGTCAGCGTCAGGCCGTAGGCGGCCGGCTGGTCGAGGGCCTGGAAGTGGGCGGGCAGCAGGACAGCCTCGGTCGGCAGATAGATGAGGACCAGCAGCGCCACTGCCGCCGTGATGATCAACAGGGGACGATCCGCCCGCAGCACAGCCAGTCCGCGCAGGCTCGAGGACCAGAACCGCTCGTGCTCCTCCCCGGCAGCCGACCGGGAGTCGTGGATCGCCTCGGTCACCCGGATCGCAGCCACGCTCAGTGCGGCGAGGAGGAACGCACCGGTGGCCGCCCAGAACGTGCCGTACGGGCCGACGGTCGATATCCCGACAGCCGCCAGCGCCGGCCCGATGACCCAGCCCGCGGCGAACACGCCCTCGTGCACCCCGTTGACGCGATCCTGCGAGTGCCCGCCGGCGCGCACCACATCCGGGATGAGGGATTTGCGCGCGGTGTAGCCGGCAGGGTCGAACGCCGCGCCGAGGATCGCGATGGCCGCGATGACCGGGATGGTCAGCTCGCCCGCGCCGGCGGCCAGCGGGAACAGGGCGACCGAGATGGCGGACAGGATGTCGGACGCGACCGAGACGCGCCGCCTGCCCACGCGGTCGATCAAGGCCCCCACCAGGGGAACCACCAGGATCCCCGGGATCGCGGCCGCCGCCGCGACGATACCGGCATCCGCAGGCGACCCATGCTCCAGCACCAGCCAGGGCACGACCACCGCGACGGTGGAGTTGCCGGTGCCTCCGAGCAGGTTGGCCGTCTCCAGCAGTGCCAGCGGGGCTCCCCGCACCGTCGCACCTCCTCAAGCGCAGGAACCTCCCCCGCAGGCCCGACCGAGGTACCCCCCGATGTCGCGGTCGGCGGGCTCGGGCCTCATGCCGGGGACAACCGCGCGCCCCGTCGGTTCAATCCCTCGGGATCGACCACTGGGCCTGTGGGCCGAGCCGGTAGAGCCGCAGTGTCCCGGTGCTGGACGTGAACAGCAGCTCCCAGCCCTCGCCGGGCAGTGGGCCGAACGCCGCCTGGACGGGCACCATCGCCCGCCGGCAGTGCCAACACGTCCGGTCGCCCTCGCTGTAGAGGACGACCAGCGAGCCGGGCCGCGGGTACCGGGAGGCCTTCTCCGGCTTCAGCCGCATGATGCGATTGAGGGAGCGGATGGACCTGGCCTGCCAGAGCTCGGTCCCGAACGGCGCATTCTGATAGGCGGGCATGATGCGCTGCGTTCCCCAGTCCGACCAGATGATCCTGTCCTGTGCCGCACCCGTGGCCGCGAGGTAGTCCCGGAGCTCGGACATCGCTGCGCCGCCGTTGGGAACCAGGCCCGGGTAACGGGTCGCGAAACGTGCCGAGGGCACCAGCACGCCTGCCACCAGCACCGCGGCCGCCCCCACCGCGACGAGCCTGCCCGGCCGCTCGGTCCGCCGGACCAGCACGACGATGGTCGCGGCCGCGCAGACCATCAGCGGCACGATGAAGGACACCCAGTAGCGGGCCACGTCCAGCCGGACGGAGGGATGGTCCGGAGTCAGCGGACCGCCCTGGGCCCAGAGCAGGCCGCCCGCGAGCATCCCCCAGAGCCAGATCCGTCCCAGCTGCCGGTGCAGCACCAGCCCGCCGACCGCCCCGACGAGCAGGCACAGGAAGAGCACCGGTCCCCCGGAGAGCTGCCAGATGGAGCGGGGCAGGATCGTGGCGTACCAGTAGCGGGAGTGGCCCACGTAGCCGGCGTCCGAGCTGACCTCGGAGGTGGAGATGTCCGCACCCAGGAGGATGTGCAGCTTGATCAGGGGGTCCCCGTAGATCCAGGCCGAGAGCGACATGTCCAGGACCAGCCAGCCGACGATCGGGGCGACGAAGCAGGCCAGCTCGACGGGGCGCCGCAACAGCGGCCACAGGGCCCACACGATGACGGGCAGGGCGAAGACTGCCGTCTCGCGGGTCTCGAAGCTCCACCCCGTCACGAACCCGGCGGCGACGACGATCATCCTGGTGCGACCACTGGTGGTCACCGTGAAGCGTCCGCTGCGCCGCCACCCGCCGGCGCCGGGCTCGGGCGCCCGGCCCGGAGGCCACTCGACGGCCCACTCGTATCGCCGACGCAGGTCCCCGTCGCGCCGTGCCCGATCGACCGCCAGCGTCGCCAGCAGCAGGGCCAGCCCGGTCAGGGCGGTCGCTGTGAGGTCGGCGTAGCCCCTGGTGAGGTTGACGAAGACGATGGGGACCGCGAGTGCCAACAGGGCTCCGAGGAGGCCCGCGACGCGCGACACCGCCCGTGTGCCCAGCAGGACCAGGACTGCGGCGAGAAGCCCGGTGCTCAGCAACGGGATGACGTAGTACGTCGCCGTCGCATCCCCCCAGAGCCTCGCGAACGGGATGATCGGCAGTACGAACCCCCAGCGCGTCATCCCGGCCGGACGCCAGGTCGGCTCCGGGAAGGACAGCGCCCCCTGGACGTAGTGCCATGGGTCGGTGGGGACCAGCGCGCTGCGCCAGAAGCCCGCGATCACCATGGCCGTCAGGGCGACCAGGCCGGCGATGACGAAGTCGCCGCGTCGCAGCGTCGTGCCCAGCGGCGTCCTGTCACCGGCCCCGGGAGCGCCTGGGGAGGACACCGGGGGGCCAGGATCGATGTCGCCCGGGGGAGGCCCGACCGTCACCTCGGGGGGTGGCTCCGGGGCGTGCCCCGCGAGGCTGGCCAGTGGCAGCTGCTCGACGCTCACAGCCGGATCACCGCCCAGTGCCAGTACCGGGCCAGGGCGCGGCTGACGAGGTCGGGGACTGCCATCGCCAACTCCTTGGGCGGATCGAGAGGGCCCCGCATGAGCAGGCTCATCTCCCTGTCGGCAACCCGGCGCGTGCGCTGGACCTCAGCACGGCGTCGCCGCAGGAGCCCGCCGTTGGCGATGAGCCACCGCCAGCCGGCAACCTTGTCCCCCGCCCACCCCTGTCGTACCGCGGCCAGGAGCACGCCGGCCTCGACCAGGAGCGCAGCCGGCGCCACGACCGCACAGGTGCGGGCCTCGGGGAGAACGAGCAGGTTGATCAGGCGGTTGCGCTCGAGCAGGTAGCGCTTGCGCGGGTTCCGAGCGACCTCGTAGTGATGGGCTGCCACGGCCGCCGGCTCATGGATCACCCAGTAGCCGGCCTGCCACGCGCGCAGGGAGAGGTAGGTGTCCTCGCAGTACGCGAAGTAGGCCGGATCGAACCCCCCGAGCTCGTCCCAGACATCCCGGCGGACGGCGAACATGACCCCGCTCACAGAGGCCACCTGGCTGGGCAGGGCGTGCCGGGATGCGGGCTGCCCGAACGCGCCCGCCCAGGAGAACATGAGGAAGTGGACCGGATTGCCCGCGCTGTTCACCAGGTCGAGCTGGTCGGCCAGCCGGATGCTCGCGCAGGCCAGGCCGACCCGGGGATCGCGCAGCCTGTCGCACAGCGCCGCCACCGAGCCCGCGGCGGGCACGGCGTCGGAGTTGAGGAACACCAGGACGTCTCCTGCGCTGTGGCCGGCAGCGAAGTTGCACCCACCGGCGTAGCCGAGATTCCGCCCTGGACGCAGGACCATGACGTCCGGGAGGACCGAAACGGCGGCCACCGGCCCAGGGGCGGCATCGTTGTCAACGACGACGACCTCAGAAACCTGTTGACATGCCGCCTGGACGCACTCGACCAGGTGCGGCTCGGGACCGTGGGCCAGCACGATCACCGAGGCCCGCATCCCTACAAGATAGCCTCACCCCGCGAACGGGTCCGGCAGCCCCGACAGCCTGTCGCAGACATAACCGCCCGAGCACGGACGTCGGGAACGCCCACCCCCCCCTCGGCGACGATGGGTCCCGGCCAGGCCGACCCGCGGCAGGCCCTGCCGATTCGCGGGGGGCGGCACCGATGGCTGGGTACTATCCCGGGGGACTCGGCCTTGTGAGGGGAGTGAGATGCAGCACAGGGGCTGGCTCACCTTGCTCCTGCTCTCCCCGTTCGCGTTCGTGGTGGTGGGCATGCAGGTCGTCGTGGCCGTCAGCGCGGTGAGCCTGGTGCAGGCCGCCTTCGGCGCGACGCGGGACTCGCCCTCCTCGCTGGACCGTGGCCTGGCCGGGCTGGCCCGCGCCGCCGAGATCAGCGATGGCATCTGGAGCTCTCTGCCGGCCCGGGTGCTGGCCTGGAACCCCGTCCTCCTCGGCGGTGTGGACGATGTCTCGTCGGCCGCCCACGCCGCCGACGAAGCCAGCGCGATGCTCGGACCGGTCGGCGAGCTCGTCCAGATCTCCCGCGGCCTGGACGGCCGTGAGCCCCTGATCGTGCCCGGTGGCTTCAACACCCATCGAATCCCCGATATGGCAGCGCCCCTCCAGGGCGTCCAGGCAGCCCTCTCCTCGACGCAGGAAGCCCTGGCAGCCGTTCCCGGCAAGGGTCCGGTCGGCCAGCAGATCACTGCACTTGCAGGATCCCTGGCCGGCGTCACCTCTGACCTGTCCCAGGTGAACGCGGCCGCGTTGCTGGCCCTGCCCGACATGCCCGGCGCCCTGGGGGCGAACGAGCCCAAGCGATACCTGGTGTGCGCGCTCAACGACGCCGAGATCTTCGCCTCGGGCGGCGCCCCCCTCTCGGCCGTGATGGTCCAGCTGGTCAAGGGCCAGGTGAGCGTCCCGATCAGCGGCCAGCTCGAGTCCAAGCTCTCCCCCAACAACCCGCCGATCACCTGGGACCACGTCGCCGGACCTCCCTGGCTGCGGGACAACAAGAAGTACCCGTTCGTGAACTCGAACTTCCATCCGGACTTCCGCACGGCGTCGGCTGACATGCGCCGCGCTTGGGCAGCTCTGGGCTACCCACAGGTCGACGGTGTGATCACGATCGATCTCAACGCCGTCTCCCGGATGCTGGACTGGGCCGGGCCGGTGCAGGCCGGCGGCCACGGCGAGGTCACAGGCGAGACGCTCATCCCCAAGGTCCTGGTCGGGGCATATCGGGAGCTGAACTCCGCACAGGGCGTCATAGAGCGCCACGCCCGCAACGACGCCCTCGTCAGGGCACTCGGCGAGCACTTCGCCAAGCCGTGGAACGCCCTGCCGACGTTGCGAGGGACGCTGCGCGTGATGCCGGAAAGGCACATCCAGGCCAGCTTCGGCACCCCCGGCCTCTCGGCCGCCGTCGCGGCACTGCATGCCGAGGGGTCCCTGAGCTCAGGGCCAGGGGATCTGCTCGGTGTCTTCTCACAGAGCGGCCCCAACAAGCTCTCGGTGTTCCAGGATCGCGCCATCGACCAGGAGGTCACGCTCGATGCCCACGGCGGGGCAGCGATCACACGGACCGTCCGCATCACCAACGCAGTCCCGGAGGGGCTCTCCGGACATGTGGCGAAGACCCACGGGTACCTGGCGCTGCGCGCCCGGATGCGGGTCGCCCACCGGGTTCCCCCGAGCTCCACCGAGCTGAGCGTCTCGACGGGAACGACTCCCGGGCTGGTCCCCGTGGACCGGACCGGGCCCTTCCCCGACGATCGCGGTGGGCAGGTCATGTGGCAGGGCCACGAGACAAGTCCGCGCGACACCACGGTCGTCACGCTGACCTACCGCCTCCCTGCAGGCACGTTCCGCCCGGGCACTTACGAGCTGTGGGCGGATCCGCAGCCCATGACCATCCCGACCCGACTGCGCGTGCACATCAGCGCACCGCCAGGCGTGGCGCTGCCGGCAACGGACGGCTGGTCGCGGGACGGTGATGGCATGACGTGGCAGGGCGGGCTTGTCGGGCCACAGCACCTGAGGGTCGGCTGATGCGGATCGCGATGCTGGGAACCCGGGGCGCACCGGCTCGGTACGGCGGCTTCGAGACAGCCGTCGAGGAGGTCGGCGCTCGGCTGGTGGAACAGGGCCACGAGGTGATCGTCTACTGCCGCAACCCAGGCCAGACGCTGACCGAGCACCGGGGCATGCGGCTGATCAACCTGCCCGCCGTGCACCGGCGGGCAGCCGAGACGATCAGCCACACGGCGGTGTCCGTGGGACACATGCTGGGTCACCGGCACCCGGACGTAGCCTTCGTGTTCAACGCCGCCAATGCCCCGTTCCTGCCGCTGATGCAGGCCGCGGGCATCCCCACGGCCGTCCACGTGGACGGCTTGGAGTGGCAGCGCGCGAAGTGGGGGCCGCGGGCTCGCCGGTACTACCTGTGGGCAGAGGCTGCCAGCACCCGCTGGAGCGATGCCGTGATCGCCGACGCCCACGGGATCGCCGAGCACATCTGGAGGACCTACGGAGTCACGGCCGTCTACCTGGCCTACGGAGCCCCGCTCGTGGAGCCCAGCCCGGATCGCCTTGTCCCCATGGGCCTGGCGCCGCACGGATTCCATCTCGCGGTGGCGCGGCTGGAGCCCGAGAACCAGGTCCGAGAGATCGTCGCCGGCTTCGCGGCGTCCCAGGCCCGCCTGCCGCTCATCGTCGTGGGGGACGCGCCCTATTCCGACAGGTACCGCCGAGAGGTGCTGGCCGCCGCGGGCGGCGACAGCCGGATCCGGCTGATCGGCAGCATCTGGGACGACCGGCTCCTGGACACCCTCTACGGCTCCTGCCTGACATATCTGCATGGCCACAGCGTCGGCGGGACGAATCCCTCGCTGCTGCGGGCGCTGGGAGCGGCGGCCCCGGTCGTCGCCTTCGACGTCACCTTCAATCGAGAGGTGGCCGGCGCGTGGGGACGCTACTTCCGGACGCCATCCGATCTGGCCATCCAGGTGCAGCAGGCCGAGGAGCACCCCGAGGATGCCCTTGCCCGGGGCCGCGGGGGAAGGTCCGATGCAGCGCTGCGCTACGACTGGGAGGACGTCGCGCGGGGATACGCGTCACTGGCAGAACGCCTCGTCCGCAAGCGGCGGGCCGGGGCGCGGGAGTGGGCCCTCAGTAGGCCCCATGCCCGGAGATGACCGCCTTGACCGTCTTGGCCAGGATGATCACGTCCAGCGCGATCGACCACGTCTCGATGTAGTGCAGGTCCATCCGCATGCGGTCCTCCCACGAGACCTGCTTGCGCCCTGAGATCTGCCACAGCCCGGTCAACCCCGGCTTGGTCAGGTGCCGGCGGTGCTGCTCGTCACCCAGGAGCGACAGCTCGTCGGGGAGGACGGGCCGCGGGCCGACCAGCGACATCGACCCGGATGCCACGTGGAGCAGCTGGGGCAGCTCGTCGAGGCTCCAACGTCGCAGGAACCCGCCCACCCGGGTCACGCGCGGATCCTCCCGGTAGCGCTGCGAGATCTCCGCGTCGGGCTCACCGATGACCTGATCGCGCAGGGCGTCCGCCCCGACGTGCATCGACCGGAACTTGACGCACCGGAACACCTCCCCGGAACGACCGATCCGATCACTGACGTAGAAGACCCGGCCCAGGGAGTCCAACTTGATCGCGATGGCGATCACCACGAACACGGGGACGCAGAGCACCAGCATCGGCAGGCTGATCGCCAGGTCGAGCAGTCGTTTCAGCGCACGCTTGGGGCCGGTCAGCGAAGGCTCGTCCAGGTGCAGCAGCGGCAGTCCCGAGGCCGGACGGACCGAGACGCGCGGACCCGCAACGTCGGAGAGCACCGGCGAGACCAGCAGGTCGATCCGGGGACCCTCGAGCCGCCACGCGAGCCGACGCAGCAGGTCGGGATCGACGGCGGCCGACTCGGCCACAGCCACGGCATGAACGTTGTGATCGCGGATCCAGGCCATCACGTCATCGAGCCACTCATCGGTGATGCCCACCTGTCCCGCCGCGCGCGGTGGCTGCACCGTGCCGATCACCTTGAACCCGGCGACCGGGTCGGCGGTGAAGCCCTCCTCGATGGCAGCGGCACGAAGTCGGTCGCCAACGACGAGAGTGCTCTGCTGGAAGCGGCCGGCCACGCGCTGGCGGCCGAGCCAGACGCGCAGCAGCCAGCGCCCCAGCAGCAGGAGCATCAAGCCGATGCACAGGGACGGCACGACCAGTCGCAGGGGGGGAGCCACGGGAAGCACGTAGGCCGCGATGCCGATGGAGGCCAGGAGTGTGACCGTTGCCGTCACGAGGCGCTTGAACTCCTCCGAGCCGACCCCCAGGTAGCGGACCTCGTACCCACCCCGGGCCATGATCAGCACGAGCCACGCCACGACGAGGGCGGCACCGGTCAGAGGCGTCCAGATCGTGTCGAACAGGTACCCGAAGCGGATCATCGCCGCGACGTACGAGCACATGCTCGTACCCAGGATCCCCGCGTCGAGCAGGAATGCGCGGACCGCGATCGAGAACAGGGGATCGACCTCGCCGGGGACGTTGGCCTCGGGCCGCTCGATGATGCGTGTGGGCGCTGTGTACCGGACCCCCGCAACCCGGAGCTCCGGCCGACCGGGATCGCCATGGCGCGGTTGGGCTCGCGACACCTTCGCACCTCCTGCCAAGAAGGGCGCAGGCCCTGCCGTGTCCGCAGACTAGACAGCGACGCCCCCAGCGTTCAACCGCCGCCGACGATCTGCGACTGCGGATTGGATATCGTGCGCCGGTCGGCGACAGGAGGTCGAATGTCCGTGTCGAGGCGACTTCGCCCGGCCTGGGCCGTTGGACTGGTCATGCTGGTCCTCGCCGGGTGCGCCGGGGCGGAGGGCGATACCCCCACGTCTCCCGTCGCGTCAGTGGCCGGGGTTCCGGTGGCAACCGAGCTGTTCGGAACGCACGTCAAGGGGATCGGAACCGGCTCCGGACCGATCCCACCGGCTGCCGGGGCCATTCGCCTCTGGGACTCCGGGGTCTCCTGGCGTGACATCCAGCCGACGCGCGGGGCCGTCAACTGGACGACGCTGGACCACGCTGTGGCCCAGGCCGAGGCCACGGGGGCCAAGGACATCATGTGGGTCCATGGCAACACCCCGCAGTGGGCCGCTGAGGATCCCGAGTCACCCGGCCTGTACGGCCCGGGGACGTCGTCGGCCCCGGACGAGCAGGCCTACCTCGACATCCTGCGCCAGGTGGCCACGCGCTACCGAGGGCGCATCACCTCGTACCAGGTCTGGAACGAGGCCAACATCAAGATCTTCTATCGGGGCACCCCGGACTCCATGGCTGCCCTGACCGAGGGGGCCCGGGAGGTGTTGCGCGCCACCGACCCGGACGCGCTTCTCGTGGGCGCAAGCACCACGATTCGTCGGGCGGGGCCCGTGAAGCCCTGGTACGGCAAGTACGCGGCTGCGCTGGCCAAGCGCGGCTGGCCCGTCGACGCCATGTCGGTCCACCTCTATCCCCTGGCCGACCAGGGCGCCGGGACCAGGGCCGCCTACATCCGCGTGATCCGGCCGTGGCTTGCCGAACGGGGGTGGACCGGCCCGATCTGGGACACCGAGGTCAACTTCGGCGATCGCCGCGACTTCGCTCCCACGCATGTCAAGGTGCCCCAGGCCACCGCCGCCGGCTGGGTGGCGCGGGCCTACATCGACAGCCTCGCCCTGGGCATCGACCGGGTGTACTGGTACTCGTGGAACGACCACACGCTCGGAATCGACCAGGTCGATCCACAGACCGGTGAGATCCTCCCCGCTGGTCAGGCTTACCTCACGGTCCAACAGTGGCTGATCGGCGCCACATGGCAGGGGTGCGCCGGAGAGCTGATGGCGCCGACCGGCTTGCCGGGTGAGATGACGACCTGTTCCCTGACGACCTCGGACTCCCGCCCCGGCCGGATCATGTACAGCCACGGGGCCGCGACGACGATCTCGATGCCCACGGCCGCCCGCTCCGTGTGCCGGCTGGACGGAACGTGCGAGGACGTCTCCGGCGACACGCTGCCCGTGGGCACGCAACCGATGCTCGTGCGCTTCTGAGTCGGCTCGGTCCTCACAGGCGCACCCAAGACAGTGGAACGGTGGGCAGAGACGGCTGCGGTTCCGGCAAGGATCACCACTGGTTATGGCTGGGCTAATCTATGTCTGCGGTGTTGACCGCCCTCCCGGCGGGGGGCAGGGTGGGCGCGATTCTGTGGCACACGTCCGCACCCGGACGCCGGACCACCGACAGGGATGGGGAGTTGCCGTGCGCATCGGACTTCGGATCATCATCACCGCCGTCGCCCTGGTGATGGTGAGTAGCCTGCTCCCCGCAGCCTCGGCCGCGCCGCAACCAACGGCCTCGGCGGCTGCCAAGGTCACGTCCTCCCGGGTCACCGCATCGGCGGCCCCGGTGGTTCCGGCGGCCCTGTTCGGCCAGCACGTCGGCAGGATCGTCCAGGGCAAGCCAGGCACGCTCCTGCGGGTCGGTTCGATCCGGTTGTGGGACTCAGGGGTGACCTGGCGCGCCATCGAGGTCGCTGACAACTCGTACCGCTGGGCACGCCTGGATGCGGCCGTGAAGCACGCGCAGGAGCTCGGTGCCTCCGAGATCATGCTCACGCTCGGGTCCACGCCCCGCTGGGCTGCCAGTGACCCCAACTCGAAGCTCGGGCTCTACGGACCTGGCTCCAACTCACACCCGAAGACCGACAAGCTCTACCTGGACTACCTGAAGGCTGTCGCGCAACGCTACAAGGGCCGGATCACCGCCTACCAGGTCTGGAACGAGGCGAACCTGCGCGACTTCTACCTCGGCACGCCCAAGCAGATGGCGAACCTGACCAAGCAGGCCCACGCGGTCCTGAAGTCGGTCGACCCCAGGGCGAAGCTCGTGGCCGCCAGCACGACCGTCCGGGAGAAGGGGCCCGTCGGGAAGTTCGGCAAGGCGTACGGCGCGGAGATGCGCAAGGTGGGCTGGCCGGTGGACGCGGTCTCGGCGCACTTCTACCCTCCGGCCACCAAGGGCCCCGCAACGCGCGTTTCCTACATCAAGACGGTCAAGAAGTACTACGCCAAGTACGGCGCCAAGAAGAAGCCCCTCTGGGACACCGAGATGAACTATGGCGACACGCGCTCCTACATGAAGGTCAAGAAGGTCTACACCGGGGAGACGGCTCGCACCTACGTGGCACGAACGTTCCTGGACTCGATGCGGTACGGGGTCTCGCGGGTGTTCTGGTACGGCTGGGACATGCACATGCTGGGCACAGACATGACGAACCGGACGAACTCCGGCGTCAGCGCCGGTGGCGCGACCTTCCTCAAGATGCAGGAATGGATGGTCGGGAAGTCCTGGCTCGGCTGCAAGACCAAGGCCAAGGTGACCACCTGCAAGCTGCGAGCGCGCGACGGCAGCGTCACGGCGATCAGATGGAGCAGCAAGGTCAAGAAGTACAAGGTGCCCAAGGGAGTCACCGCGATCCACCTGCTCAACGGCTCCGTCCAGCCCGTGGCGAAGGGCCAGAAGGTCCAGCTCACAGCGCAGCCGGTCGCGATGACGGGGCCCAAGCCCTGAGCCAGCGCTTCGATCTCAGGCCCGCTGCCCTCGTCGGCCGACCGGTCTACGTGGGCAGCGGGGGGCAGTCACTGGCGGAGCCGGGCCCTCACTTGGGGTTGCGGGCGTACTGGGACGCGACGGGCCCGGCCTGACCCACGTACTTCGAGTTCAGGTCGGCATGCCCGTAGGGCCGCAGCGCCGGTGCGTCCAGCGTGTGGAAGCTGAGCTGCCCGACGCGCATCCCCGGCCAGAGCTTGATCGGCAGTGTGGCCACGTTGCTCAGCTCGAGGGTGATCTGGCCCCGCGGCCAGCCGGGGTCCACGAAGCCCGCCGTGGCGTGGATCAGGAGCCCCAAGCGACCCAGACTGCTCTTGCCCTCGACGCGGGCCACGATGTCGTCGGGCAGCCCGATCGCCTCCAGCGTCGTGGCGAGCACGAACTCCCCGGGGTGCAGGACGAAGGCCGTGCCCTCGGCCACATGGATGCGCTCGTTCAGGGCGGCGGGCTTGTCGTAGGGGTCGATGACCTCGGTCGTGTGGTTGCGGAAGACAAGGAACTCCGACCCCAGCCGCACATCCACGCTGGCGGGCTGGATCTGGGCGTCCTCGATCGGATCGACGATGAGCCGCCCCTCGGCGAGGAGGCGTCGGATCGTGCCGTCCGAGAGGATCATGCGGGGCAGCCTAGCCGCGCTCGACCGGGGCCCGGCCCGTCCCCCGTTTCCTGCGATTCTTGAGCGCTTGAGATCTCGGAGAGGTCGGCCCACCCGAGTGCGGCGCCTGAGCCTGGCTGCGGCATAATGCTCCGAGTCGCCGCAGGGCGGTCCGCGGGTGTAGTTCAATGGCAGAACATCAGCTTCCCAAGCTGACAGTGCGAGTTCGATTCTCGTCACCCGCTCCACGAAAGG
>CAZWXF010000037.1:0-7391 GCA_964638055.1 uncultured Bifidobacteriaceae bacterium
TCCGCGGGAGCCTCCGTACCCCCTGCGAGGACCCGATGCTCCTGCAACCACTCGTCGAGCCGACCGCGCAGCTGTCGGTCAGCGAGGTGCGCCGCTACAGCCGCCACCTGATCATCCCCGACGTGGCGATGTCGGGGCAGAAGCGCCTCAAGGCCGCCCGCGTGCTGGTGATCGGGGCCGGCGGCCTGGGATCACCGGCGCTGATGTACCTGGCCGCTGCGGGAGTCGGGACGCTGGGGATCGTGGAGTTCGACACTGTCGACGAGTCCAACCTGCAGCGGCAGATCATCCACGGCCAGTCCGACATCGGCCGCTCGAAGGCGGAATCGGCCAGGGACACGGTCCTGGAGATCAACCCGAGGATCGAGGTCCGACTGCACGGCGAGCGGCTGGACTCCTCGAACGCCCTGGAGCTCTTCAGCCAGTACGACCTGATCGTCGACGGCACTGACAACTTCGCCACCCGGTACCTGGTCAACGACGCGTGCGTCCTGCTGGGCAAGCCCTACGTATGGGGATCCATCTACCGCTTCGAGGGGCAGGCCAGCGTCTTCTGGGCCGAGCACGGACCCTGCTACCGCTGCCTCTACCCCGAGCCCCCGCCGCCGGGCATGGTCCCCTCGTGCGCCGAGGGTGGCGTGCTGGGTGTGCTCTGCGCCTCGATCGGCTCGATCCAGGTGACCGAGGCCATCAAGCTCATCACCGGCATCGGGGAGCCCCTGCTCGGTCGGCTCATGGTGTACGACGCCCTCGACATGGCCTACCGCACCCTGCGCGTGCGCAAGGACCCGAGCTGCGCTGTCTGCGGGGAGAACCCGACGGTGACCGAGCTCATCGACTACGAGGCGTTCTGCGGCGCGGTGTCGGCCGAGGCCTCGGCGGCGGTCCGGGGCGCAACGATCTCCGTGACGGAGCTGGCCGACATGCTGGAGGAGCGGGACTCCGGGGACCGGGACTTCCTCCTGGTCGACGTGCGCGAGCCTGCGGAGGCCGAGATCGTGTCGATTCCGGGTGCGACGCTGATCCCCAAGGGCGAGTTCATGTCCGGCGCCGCGCTTGCGATGCTGCCCCAGGAGAAGCCGATCGTCGTCCACTGCAAGAGCGGGATCCGCTCGGCGGAGGTGCTCGCGGTGCTCAAGGCAGCCGGCTTCGCCGACTCGGTCCACGTCGGAGGCGGGATCCTGGCCTGGGTCAACCAGATCGAGCCGGAGAAGCCGAGCTACTGACCCGAGAGGCCGAGCTGCTGAAGGGCGCCGCCGGCATCAGAGCAGCTCTCGCCGTGTGAGGTCCCGGAAGGAGAACCAGCCGGGCACCGTGGGCAGCCAGAAGGTCATGAACCGGAAGAGCAGGGTCGCCGAGACCGCCGGTCCGGACTCCATCCCGGCAGCGGTCAGGCCGGCTGCGATCGCCGCCTCGACGACCCCGAGGCCGCCCGGGGTCGGCGCTGCCTGGCCCAGGGTGGACCCGGCCAGGTAGACGAACGAGATGGCTGCCACGGTCAGGTTGTCACTGAATGCCCGCACCGATGCGACCAGGCAAAGGCAGTAGGCGACGTTGAGCAGCAGGATGCCGCCGAATCCCTGGATCAGCTTGCTGGGCCGCTGGGCGACGGTGACCAGGCGGGGGATCACCTGCTCGACCATCGGTCGGATCCGGTTCGACAGCCACTGGCGGACCCGGGCGATGGACGCCAGCCCGCCGATGATCATGGCGGTGAGCCCGATGCCGATGACGACCGATCGCGGCGGGTTGAACTGCAGGTCTGCCTGCGTCCCTGCCGCGATGCCGATGACCATCATCAGCGTGACGTGGACGATGAAGGCCGAGATCTGCGAGACCCCGATCGTCGCGGCGGCCGCGGCCGGCGGCAGCCCCGCACGGTTGAGGTAGCGGGCGTTCACGGCGACCGCCCCGAGCGTGGGCGGGGACACCAGCGTGGCGAAGCTCGCGGCGAGCTGGGCCTGGAGCGTCCGGAAGAAGCTCAGCCGCTCGGACACGAACCCGGTGACGGCCAACGTGGCGCCGACGTAGGTCACGACCGACAACCCCAGCGCCACCACGGCCCAGGTGAGGTTGGCCTGGCTGAGCACCTGTTCCACGCTGACCTGGGCCAGCTGGGACAGCAGCAGGTAGCCGGCCACGGTCCCCAGGAGCATCGTCACGAGCGTGCGCGGCCGCAGTCTCTGCAGGTTGATCGGCTGGAAGTCGACCTCGGGGTTGATCGAGAGCAGCTCAGCGCGCAGCTCGTTGAGCAGCGTGCGCCGGGACCGAAGGGCCTGGCGGGTCGGGCCGCTGAGTGCGACCGCCTGCAGCACGGGCAGGGCGCGGAGGACGGCTTCGTCGCCGATGGCCCGCCGCGCCGCCGCGACGGCAGTCGGGACGCCGCACTGCAGCGCCTGGGTGACGAGCAGCTCGGCGATGTCCAGGCGCAGCGTGACGTCGCTGGCGGCGACCACGCCCGATCCGATGTCGACCAGCGTCGTTCGCTCCCCGGCGTACCTGATGGCGCGGTAGTTCAGGTGCTGGTGGGCCAGGAAGCTGCGCTGGAGGGCGGCCACCGCGCGCCACGCCGCGGCCAGCTCGACCTCCGAGGGCACCTGGGACTCGGCCCCGGGGACCACGATCCGCCCGACAGCGGCCTCGGTGGCCATGAGGGCAGCATCGGATCCGACCATCGCGGCCATCACGAGCCGTGGTGTGGCGACCCCCGCGGCGCGGGCGGCGTGCGACATCATGACGGCGCGCTCGAGCTGGGATCGCATCGACAGGCCGCTGGACTGGTCCGGGGAGTCCCGCAGCCGGATCGAGCGCCACAGGAAGGCGAGCATGCCTGAGCCCTCGAGGTCGCGGTCCAGCACGATCACGTCGAGCTGCTCGCCGGTGCTGGTGACGGCCGTGTACCGGCGGCCGGAGTCGGTGCCACCGCTGGCGCGCAGCATCACCAGAGGGAGCCCACCGGCCATGAGCGTGGACGCGACCTCGGCCCCCGTCGGCCGGGTCGTGGGGGTGCCCAGTCCGTAGCGCACCAGGAGGCCGACCGCGCTGCCCACCAGGATGCTCATCGCCTGGGCGGCTGCGGTGCTGGTGCCCGCGACGGTGCTGACCAGCGCGGCCGAGGTGATCACCAGCGTGGTGATCGCGTTCCATCGGGGCCGCGTCATGAGCCGGGCGGTCATCACGTAGGCGGCGAGGCCGCCGAGGAGCGGGTTCGTGGGATAGGCCGGGGCCACTCCCTCGGGGGAGCCGGTCAGGCCGATGTGGATGGCATCGCCGCCGAAGTGTCGGATCGCCGACGAGATCAGGGTCAGCACGGAGGCGGCCAGCGTCATCGCGGCGAACGCCTCCAGCAGCTGTCGTCCGCGGCGCCGGGCCAGTAGCGAGATCGCGCTGGTCAGGGGCAGCAGGACCAGCCCCAGGCCCGCGAACGCCCCGAGAAGTCCTCGGATGAAGGCCGGGAGCCGCCGTTGGATGCCGGCCAGGTCGGCGTCCAACGCGACCGCTGTCCGCTGGGCTGTCACCGCCAGGACGACGACGAGCAGCGCGCCGGCCAGGGCGAGCATCGCGCCCACGAGGTCGCGCGGGCGTCGCAGCCGAGAGCGGAAGACCGCGTCCTCCACCACGAGGGTGGTGGTCCGCCGCCGCGCCGAGGCCTCGGCCAGGTCGGCGGTGCTCGGCTCGGTCACTCCCCGATGCTGCCATGTCCGGGCCGGAGGCAAGCGCGCCACGAGGATGTCAGACCCCCGTGATGTCGTTCGCCGCGGAGGTGGCAGATGACGGCGACAGCAGAGCCAGAGGTCCGCGGCGACAGGGTGGCGCAGCGACTGGACCGGCCGCGCCTGGTGGCCGACGGCACTGCCCGGCTCGACGAGCGGCAGCGTGAGGTCGTCGAGCACCGGCAGGGCCACCTGCTCGTCCTGGGGGGCCCGGGCACGGGCAAGACGACCACGCTGGTGCAGATGCTGGCCGAGCGGTTGCGCTGTCAGGCGGGCGCGTCAGCTGCGCGGATGGTGGCCCTGGCGCACGATCGAGCGGGCGCGGCCCGGCTGGCCAGGCTCGTGGGCCATGCCCTCGGGTCAGGTCAGCTCCCCCTGGTGGGCACGTTCCACTCGCTCGCCCTGGGCCTTGTCCGGGCGATGGCAGATCCCCAGGTGCCGGGCTCGGCGCCGAGGCTGCTCCCTGCGGCGGAGCAGGAGGCGAGGCTTCGCGAGCTGCTCGCTTGGTCGATCCGTGAGGGAAGGGTCGCGTGGCCTGCGGAGCTCACGCCCGCCCTGTCCACGCGAGGCATCGTGGAACAGGTCCGCACGCTGCTGGCGCGCGCCCGGATGCTGGGCCTGGAGGGAGCGGACCTCGCCCGCTTCGGCCGGCGTGACGGCGTGGCGGCGTGGGTCGCCCTGGGGGACTTCATGACCGAGTACCTCGACGTGCTCGCCCTCGATGGAGCGCTGGACTACTCCGAGCTGCTCCAGGCCGCTTGTGCGGGGCTGGCAGGGTCCGGGACCCATGGGCGCTCGCCCTTCGACCTCGTCGTCGTGGACGAGCTCGAGGACGCCGACCCGGGGCAGGTACGGCTCCTGCAGGTCCTGGCGGCTCGAGGGTCGCAGGTGATCGGCTTCGCGGATCCGGACCAGGCGATCCATGGCTTCCGAGGAGCGACCAGGCGAATCGTCTCGGACTTCCCCGACTTGTTCCCCGCCGCCGACGGCGCGCGGGCGCGCCTGGTCGTGCTCGGGCAGGGGTACCGGACCAGCGGTGTCGTGGCCGATGCCCTTCGTGGGGTTCTCCCCACGCCGGCTCTGGCACCGATACCGGCACACCAGCAGCGGGAGCACCGTCTCCCGCGGCATTCCGGGAGGATGGGCCGGGTCGATGCCCTGACCTATCCCGGCGGACCCTCGCAGGCGGCCGGGATCGCGCGCCTCCTGCTTGCGGCGCATGCCGGACTTGACCGGGACCGCCCGATCCCGTGGTCGCAGATGGCGGTCGTGGTGCGGTCGCCGACGAGGCAGGGGCATCGCCTCGCCTCCGGCATGCGCGAGGCTGGCATCCCGTGCTCCTGGGCAGACGGATCGGTGCCGCTGGCGGGCGAGGCCATCGTCATCCAGATCTTCGACATCCTCAGGCTCGCCCTCGGCGAGCCCGTGGCGGCGACCGCGGGGGCAGACCTCCTGGGCGGCCACGTCGGAGGCCTCGATCCGCTGGGCGCGCGCCAGGTCGCTACGGCCCTTGTCAGTGGGTCCGGCGATGCCGGTGCGCCTTCCACCTCGGCCGCACTGGCGCTGGGCGAGGCGCTCGCGGCGGGTCGCGTGCCCCTCGGGTGCGCCCTGTCGGAGCCCCTGGCGGCTGGGTTCGGTCGGGTCACAGCCGCGATCGCGGCAGCCCGCGACGCCCTGGGACGCCAGGAGGTGGTGGCCGAGGTCCTCTGGGCGGCATGGAGCGCATCGGACACGCCGCAGCGGCTGCGAGCAGCAGCCCTCGCCGAGCCGGGCAGCGCGCCCGACCGCGCCCTGGATTGCGCGGTCGAGCTCTTCGAGCGCGCCAATCGGCTCTCCCCGCGCCTGAGGGGCGCAGTGGGGGTCCGCGCCTTCATGGCGGCAACTGCGGCGGAGAGCCTGTCGCGCTCTGGCCGCACCCGGGTCCGTGACGAGGTGACGCTGCTCAGCGCCCATGCCGCCAAGGGCCGTGAATGGGAGCTCGTCGTCCTGGCCGGGGTGCAGGAGGGTGTCTGGCCGGGGGTACGGGCCCGCGGTGACATCCTCGGGGTGTCGGAGCTGGGAGCTGAAGGGCGGGTGGCGGCTGCGACGTTCGCCGAGCTGGTGGACGCCGAACGGCGGCTCTTCTACGTCGCTGGAAGTCGCGCCCGATCCGCTCTTGTGGTCACCGCAGTCGACGAGGGCCGCCCAGGCGGGCTGATCCCCTCCCGCTTCGTCCGGGAGCTGGGCACACATGTGGTCGCCGGGGGCTCGGCCGCAGCATCCTCGGTGTGCAGCGAGGCCGAGCTGGTCGTGCAGCTCAGGCGGGCGGCGGCGCTCGGGCTTGGCTCGCGCCCGGCGCGAACGGCGCTGGATCGGGCCCTGGGCGAGGCGTCCGTCGATCGGCTGGCGAGACTGGCCGGGCGCCCGGGTTCGCCGGCCGATCCTCGCAGTTGGTGGTACTCGGCAGCTCCGGCCCTGTCCGCTCCGGACGGGGGCAAGGGGCTGGACCGCGGCTCCTGCGAGCAGGAGCCGGTGCGTCTGGCTGCCTCGGGGATCGGCGCTCTCCTCGCCTGCCCGCTGCGGTGGTTCCTGGAGAAGCGCGCGGGGGTCGCTCAGGCCCCGGCAGCAGCCGCGAGCGTGGGGGTACTGCTGCATGCGCTGGCCGAGGCGGTCACGTCCGGCGAGATCCCGGCGACCGGGCAGGCCGTGGACGAGGTGATCGACATCGCGTGGGCGGAGGTGCCTCTGGCCGCGGAGTACCTGCGGGAGCCCGGGCGCCAGCGTGCCCGGCTGATGGCCCGGACCTTCCTGAACTGGCACACCACATCCCCGCGTCGGCCCGTTGCCGTCGAGGTGCCCCTGGCGTGCACCGTGCAGACCGCAGAGGGCCCGGCCCACCTGACGGGCAAGATCGACAGGGTGGACGTGGGGCCCGGCGGGGAGCTGCACCTCGTCGACCTGAAGACCGGGCGGACCGCGGCCAGTTCGGCGCAGGCTGCGGCTCACCCGCAGCTTGCCGCCTACCAGGTCGCCTTCCGAGAGGGCGCGGTGCGATGGGCGCCGGAGGGCTCCGGGACAGGAACGCTGATGGGTGCCGAGCTGGTCCACATCGGCGACGCCTTCGCCTCGGGTCAGCCGAAGGTTCGCCATCAGGCGGCACTGCAGGACGGTGCCCCGTGGGCGCTGGATCTGCTGGCGGCGGCCGTGCGGGCAGCGCGGGGACCCGACTATCCGGCTCGGCCCGGCCCCTCCTGCCGGACGTGCTCGTTCCGGGCCCTCTGTCCGGCTCGGCCGGGCCTCGATGTGGCGGAGGTGGCCTGCGATGGATGAGCACGACGCGCCGGGCCCCCTCGGCCGGATACCGTTGGCGCAGCTGCTCGGCTTCCCCCTCACCGACGAGCAGTGGGAGTGCGTGAGCGCACCGATGGCTCCCCTGGTCATCGTGGCCGGAGCCGGCACAGGCAAGACCACCGTGATGGCCGCCCGCGTGCTGTGGCTCGTCGCCTCGGGGCTGGTCGCCGAGTCCGAGGTGCTGGGCCTGACCTTCACCAACAGGGCCGCGGCTGAGCTGCAGGAGCGGATCGACGCACTCCTGCGTCGCTGGCGTGCGAGGGTCGCATCACCATCGGGTCGGGGCAGGTCGTCGGTCGAGCCCGTGGGGACCAGCGCCGGTCGGGGCGGCACGCCGGTCGAGCCCGT